>JBBQYH010000020.1:0-23201 GCA_038208855.1 Burkholderiales bacterium | reverse complement strand
GAGCCTGCTCCTGTTTGTTTAAATAATCCAGAGCAAGCCAGCCTCCGCCTAATAAAAAAATGAGTGATACAGCAATAATGATTTTGGCCATAATCGACAACCTTTTACAGATGAACTTAGAGTTAGCTCATGGATATTAATGTAACTTTTACCTTTGGAGCAGTGATGAATTTCCCATAGATTTTTTTCGGGATTTGTGGTCTCGATTTTCTCAGTCAGGCAACGTCAACGGCGAACTGCAATGCCAATTCTGCATCTTCATACACCTTGGCTATGATTTCAATGGATTCATCCGCACTTATGCCCAGTGCTTGCCAGTCTGCTTCTTCAACTCCGGGATTAACACATTCGGTCATGCCCAGCGATGGCTGTATTTTTTCTGCTATGTATATCATTCTTGCAATAAGCAGTTGTGGCGCTGCGGAAGGATGGTGGTGATAACGCAGTATTTCGATTAATTCCTCGGGCAGTTTCCAGTATCGAGCCAGTTCCGCGCCGATTTCATCATGGCAAATTCCCAGAAGGGAATTTTCAATCTCAAGTGCAGCTTTTTCCGGTGAAGCTTTAAATGCTTCATGCAGTTCGTCGCTGCGTTGCGGATCGATAAACGCCAGGGCCAAGTATCCTATGTCATGCAGCATACCGGTGAGTATGATTTGCTCATCTTCGGGGCGCATTTTTCTGGGCATCGCTCGCGCTATGGTAAGCATGGTAAAAGATACTCCCAGGTTATGCAGCCACAAATCCTGCAGATTGAATTTTCCGGAAGGTACTTGAGTTTTCAGCGATGAGATGGCGATACACGTTGCCACAGATTTTATTTTCTGAATTCCGAGCAGCATGGCGGCCTCTTTTACCGAACTTATTTTTTTGCTGGAAACACCGAGCATGGGTGTATTGGCCAATGCTATGGTTCTCGCCAGAATTTGCGGATCCTGCTCAACAAGCTTTAGCAATTGGCGTTCGCCGGCGTCGGAGTCTGTATTCAAGGCAAGCAGTTTTTGTGCAATGACAGGCATGACCGGCAGCATTTGAAGATTTTTCAATGCATCGCGAAGATTTATCGGCGACGACAAGGATTTTTCAGACAACTGCGGATCTTTTGATTCGGCTTTGGTTGCGGCTGTCATCTTTTTGATGGTGTTCTCAAGCAGACTTACCCGCTGATATGCAGTGCCCAGTCTGTTTACCATAAGATTCAGAAAGGCCTTGGCAAAGCTGGCCTGGAAGCCGTTGCTTGCCTGCAACAGGGAAGTCTCGTCAAGTTCAATCAACTTGGCGCTTGTGAGCGTACTTACGGTGGCAAGGCGCAGGTGCCGTACCGTGTCCAGATAGGCGATTTCACCGAAACAGTCACCATTGCCCAGTCGGTTGATTTCAACACCTTGTTTGGTTACCAAAACCTGTCCGCTGAGGATGAAAAATATACTGCTGCTGGCAGCACCTTCCTTGACTAAGTGCTCACCTTTCTGTTTTTCCTGCCAGCGACAAATACCGACCACTTCCCAAACTTCAGTATCGCTAAACCCGGAGAAGAAAGGCAGCATACGCAAAATCTTGAAGCGTGAACTATCGAAACGCACTTCATCCAGTCTGGCTTTTTGCGGAAACGCGCTAGCCAGGTCATCGCACAAATCCTTCCAGGAGTTGTAACGCAGATCTTTATCGGGGTGCATTGCACGATGTACGGCAAATCTGAGCAATTGCGGTATATCCTGGCGGCGGTTTTCCAGTGGTAGTGCTTCGCCCTGCAATTTTTGATAGATAAGCTCTTCACTTGTTTTGGCTGTAAATGGCAATATCCCGGTAAGCAGCTGATAGGCCATTACACCGACAGCATAAATATCGGATTGCATGGTGGGGCGCGACTGCCTGAAGTGTTCGGGAGCCATGAAAGGCAGAGTACCTACCGTGTCGACCTGAGTAAGTTCTGAATTGGTCAGAAAAGCCGCACCAAAGTCCGATATCTTGACTGAGCTGTCAGTGCCCAGCAGTATGTTGGAAGGTTTGATATCACGGTGCAAAACCCCAATTTTGTGAGCATAATCAAGTGCATTGCATACCTTGAACAGAATGTCGACGACACGGTCAAGCGGCAGTAACTTGTCAAATGTAGTGTGCTGTTTCAATGTGCCGCCCGACACATATTCCATCACCAGATAGTCAAATTCATCGGTGTTGCCAGCTTCTATAAGTTGCACTATAAAGGGGTGTTTCAACTTCCCCGCAAGGCGGGTTTCATTCAGCCACATTCTGCGGTTGCGGGCACTGTCATCATCCTGCTCAAAACTATTCAGGCGGGAGATTTTGAGGGCAACTTCATGTTGCAGATATTTGTCGTATGCCAGATGTACTTCACCCGTAGCACCTTTGCCAAGGACCTGCTTCATGGCAAATCGATTACGAAATGTTTCGTCTGGATTGGCCATAAGTTGTTTTCAGTATTTTTCCATGTTACAAAATTTACTCAACGAAAAGTCTGCCGTCGGATAAATCTGAATGTTCATGTTTCAGACAGCAGGTTTATTCTTTACTTCAAGCATGAGTAGCCTTTGATTCGTGGCGCTGAGTCGTGCAACCATAAGGTTGAGAAAAGCCTTGGCAAAAAATGCTTGCAGACGGTCGCTTGCTTGCAGTAGCGAGTTGCCGTCTATTTCTATCAGATTGATGTCGGTGCTTGCGGTTACCGTGGCGAGGCGGATATGGCGCACTTCATCGATAAATGCCATTTCACCGAAACAGTCACCCTTGCCAAGATTGCTCAAGACCACCCCGCTTTTGGTAACAACGGCCGCGCCGCCGCTGATGATGTAAAAACTGTTGCTGACATCGCCCTCCTTGATGATGGACTCATCGGATGCATACTTCTTCCAGCTGCAGAAACCCACGGTCTCCCATACTTCAACATCTGAAAAGCTGGAAAAAAAAGGCAGGTTACGGATTATGCCGAAAAGTGAGCTGTCAAAACTAGTTTCTTCAGGTCTGGCAACTTGGGGTATTGCCATTGCCAAGTCATCGCAGAATTCTTTCCAGGTGGTGTAGCGATGATCCTTGTCAGGGTGCATGGCCCGGTGCACGGCGAAACGCAGGGCTTGAGGGATGTCCTGGCGGCGTTTTTCCAGCGGAATGGCTTCGCCATGCAGTTTTTGATAAATAATTGCATCTTTTGAATTAGCATTGAATGGCAATGATCCGGTCAACAATTGATAGGCCATCACACCTACAGCATAAATATCAGACTGTATGGTTGGGCGGGATTGACGGAAATGCTCAGGCGCCATAAATGGCAACGTGCCTACGGTATCGACTTGCGTCAGATCGGAATTGAGCAGGAAAGCAGAGCCGAAATCGGATATCTTCACCGTGTTATCTTTGCCGAGCAGGACATTGGAGGGCTTGATGTCGCGGTGTAAAACGCCGGTTCTGTTGGCATATTCCAGCCCGTTGCAGACCTTGTAGATTATGTCTATCAGGCGCGCGAGGGGGAGCAATTTGTCCGGGGTGGTATATTGCTTGAGTGTCCCGCCGGATACATACTCCATGACCAGGTAGTCAAATTCGTCGGAATTGCCATACTCGATTACATGCACAATAAAAGGGTGGTTGAGTTTGCCTGCAAGCCGGGTTTCATTGAGCCACATCCTGCGATTGCGTGCGCCATCTTCATCATCATCAAATAAACTAAGTTGCGTGAGTTTGAGCGCGACCACCTTTTGCAAAAAATTGTCATAAGCCAGGTATACAACACCTGTGGCACCCTTGCCCAGTTCAGTTTCAAGTTTGAAACGATTGCGAAAATTTTCTGTTTGAGTGGCCATTTTTTAAACTTTGCGTGCGATCTTATTTAAATAAAAAAACATCTGTTTTAGATCAGGTTCCTCTTGAAACTTGTCTATTAACAAATAATTACAGAAATTGCATTCTATCACTGGCAAATACATATGTAATGACGCGAAGCAGATTAACGGGTGAAAATCCTGACAGCCGGAAAGAATGCTTTGCCTTGTACCTTGCGTCGCTGCATGAAAAGCGCAACCTGTTACAATAACCGCATGACATTTTATGCTTTTATTGCCGTGGGTTTAGGCGCAGCCATAGGCGCATGGCTGCGCTGGAGCTTGGGCTTGTGGCTTAACCCGCTCTTGCCCGAGTTGCCGCTGGGAACTCTTGCCGCCAATCTGGTGGGGGGGTACCTGATAGGCATTGCAGTGGCATTCTTCATGCAACATCCTGGCTTGTCCCCGGAGTGGCGCTTGCTCATTATTACGGGTTTTATGGGTGGCTTAACCACCTTTTCCACATTCTCGGTCGAAACGTCAACGCTGCTGATGCGCGGCCAGTACGCGTGGGGTACAGCGATAATCACTGCGCATCTGGGCGGTTCCCTGTTGATGACAGTGTTGGGGATGCAGACTTTCAAGTGGTTGCAGCATTAAGATTGTGGAGAAAACTATGCAAAACGTTACGCTCAAAATATATGTCAGCGAAAAACAGCGTCATAACGGCAAACTGGTTTATGAATGGTTGCTGGAAGAAGCCAGGAAACTTGGTGTGCCCGGCGGTTCGGCATTTCGCGCAGTAGCCGGTTTTGGCAGGCATGGCCGTATGCATGAGGAAACTTTTATTGAGCTTGCGGGTGAATTGCCCATGCAGGTTGAATTTGTACTCGATGAAATTTTAGTGGAAAAACTACTAGCTATTGTGCGTCCGCACAAACTGAATTTGTTCTATATGCGCCATGCTGTTGAAAGCGGGGTTGTCTAGTTCCCCGAATTAACAAACTTCTACTTCAACCATACATTTTCTTCAGAAATGCTTCCAGATCCACGTTGGCAAGTTCCGCAGGAAATGACTTGTGCTTGTCTTCCGGCACAAGCTGGGTTAAGCCTATAAGGGGATTCCAGCCCGAAGACATGATTTCATCATCATACTCGGTAGTCGCAGGTTCATCGTTTTCGATCTTGCCCTGACTCATGTTCATCATCATGATACCCATGGCACACCTCCACTCTAGTCGTTGCAGGCAATCTGCTGCCTAGTAAACATATTAACGACTTTTTCTGCTAAAAGTTTACTTATAAATAAATTATTGCACAGGTAGATTCTGGTGGGATGATTTGTGCCATGGGGACACAGGTGTTTTTCGTTGCAGAATTGATTGCGATAATCGGTCTGTAATGCAGGATGGGTGGATGTTGCTGGGCAGCTTTCGTGCGTCAAGCAAGTTCTAAAGATGCAGAATATTTCCACTGCAAGTCTGTGCCTGTTCCAGTCTGGATAGCGCGGGCTGCAGGTTCAGACCGGTTTTTTCCTTGAGTTCGCTGGCCTGTTCCTTGAGGTCGGCCAACGACAGACTTATGCTTTCCCCGCCTGCTGCAAAAGCGATGGTGTTGCCACTGTCACAAGAAGGGAAGGCAATTGCACGCCCTGCAAAAGCTTTGTGTATTCGTGCAACGCTTTCTTCGAATCCCTTGCTGCGACCTAGCAGATTGACCGCCATAATGCCGTTTTCGTTCAGGTGGGCTCGCACTGCCTGGTAAAAGGGCAGGGTGTCGAGTCCGCCAGCTCGTGCGTTTTCATCAAAGCCGTCCACCAGAATCAAATCCCAGGTTTTGTCGCTGTTGGCAATGAATTCAGTGCCATCGGCAATCACAATATTGATGCGCAGCGGATCATCCGGTAACTTGAAAAAATGACGCGCGGCGGCAACAACATTGGCTTCGATTTCGACCACCGTCAGTTTTGCCAGGGGATAGTTGCGGTACAGAAACTTGGTCAGAGAAGCGGCCCCCAGGCCTATAAGCAATACCTTGCGCGGGAAGCGGCTGTCGTCGCGCAACAGCAGGCTGGCCATCATTTCCTTGGTGTAATCCAGTTCCAGATGCCATGGGCGGGCAATGCGCATGGCACCCTGTATCCATTCCGAACCGAAATGCAGTGTGCGCACGCCGGATTCCTCGCGAATGTCGATTGATAAAGCCATATCCTATTTCAACCACTGGTTGAGCAACCAGCGCGACCATTCAGTTACCTCAGTTGCAGTCATGCCTATGCGTGCCTGTTGTTGCGCGAGCGCATCACCCGCCGCACCATGCAGATGGACGGCAAGCAACATGGCCTGGTCTGTAGTGAGTCCCTGGGCAATAAAAGCTGCGATCATGCCGCTCAGCACGTCGCCCATACCCGCGCTGCTCATGCCGGGATTTCCGCTGTGGTTGATCCACATTTTACCTTCGCGGTTTACACATAGACTTCCCATTCCTTTTAATACCACGGAACACTTCAGGCGTTTGGCCAATTCCTGCGCACTTGCCGTGCGTGCTGCCTGCACATCCTCACTGCTGATGCCCAGCAGACGTGCCGCTTCGCCGGGGTGTGGAGTAATCAGACTGGGAGCGGTGCGTGCAGCAAGCAGGCTGCGCAGATCGGGCCGCATGGCGAGTATGTTCAGTGCGTCGGCGTCGATAACCAGTTGTATATCCAATTTGAGGGCATCGTGCAGCAATTTTTGCGCATCAGCACTGTGGCCCATGCCGCAACCTATAGCTATGACATCCAGTTTGGGCAGTGCTAATGCTGATTGCGCACTATGCAACATCAGTTCGGGCTGTTGCATATCTACTATTGGTGCATTTTCAGCCAGTAATCCTGCATGAACACGGCCGGCACCCAGTTTGAGGGAGGCACGAGCGGCCAGCAAGGCGGCACCGACCATGCTACTGCTGCCGCCAATTACGGCTACAGTGCCAAACTGGCCTTTGTGGCTGTCTTGCGCACGCGGGTGCAGAAATGTGGCCACCTGTGTTTGAGTTATGGCTGGAATTCGAGTATTGGCCATGATGATGTTCCTGGATAAGTGGATTGTTTTTTGAATAGCTAAGTGATGCTGCATTATAATTGCAACTCACACCACTCGCTTAAAAAGGATCTCATCATGTTCCTCACATCTACTGGCAAATCGGCACTTTCAGCTTTCCGTCTTGAGAAATTGCGTGCAACACTCAAGACCATGGCACCTGATTTAACTTTGGAGGAAACACGACACTGCTACTTTACTGCGCTGAAATCCCCTTTGTCGGAGGTAGACAAGCTGTTGCTGGATCGAATATTGGATATAGACGGGGGGGTAGGCAAGCTTTCGTCAAAATTGCACAGTTTGCTGGTGGTGCCGCGCTTGGGGACTATATCCCCCTGGTCTTCCAAAGCCACGGATATTGCACTGCATTGCGCCTTGCCGTCCGTGTCATGTATAGAGCGCGGTATGCTGTATTACTTCAAGACCCGCAGCGGTCACGCCTTGAGCAAGTCAGAAATCAAGGCTATTTCCCCGCTGCTGCATGATCGCATGACAGAATCCGTGATAACCGATTCAACTGGTATGGCAGAAAAGATTTTCGCCCATGGCGAGCCTAGGCCATTATCCACGGTAGATATATTGCAGGGCGGCTGTAATGCATTGTCGGCTGCAAATTACGAATTGGGACTGGCCTTGTCCAATGATGAAATTGATTATCTGGTGGAAAATTTCAGCAGATTGCAGCGCAATCCCACCGATGTTGAACTGATGATGTTTGCACAGGCAAACTCAGAACATTGTCGTCACAAAATATTCAATGCGGATTGGGTCATAGATGACGAAACGGAGGCGATGACCCTGTTCGGCATGATACGCAATACCCATATGCTGAATCCGCGAGGTACGGTGGTTGCGTATTCGGACAATTCTTCAGTGATTGAGGGCGCAATGACAGAACGCTTTTATCCGCAACCGGATGGAAGCTATGCCTATAACAAAGAACTAACGCATACCCTGATGAAGGTTGAAACGCATAACCATCCCACGGCTATCGCACCGTTTGCGGGTGCGGCAACCGGCTCTGGCGGCGAAATTCGCGATGAAGGCGCCACGGGAACAGGTTCCAAACCCAAGGCCGGCCTGAGCGGTTTTTCCGTATCCAATCTGGCTATCCCGGGTTTTGTACAGCCCTGGGAAAAGACAGCATACGGCAAGCCTGAGCGTATTGCTTCGGCCCTGCAGATCATGCTGGATGGTCCTATAGGTGCTGCGGCTTTCAACAACGAATTCGGGCGTCCCAACCTGGCGGGATATTTCCGCACCTTTGAAGAAAAAGTAAACGGCGAGATGCGCGGCTATCACAAACCCATCATGCTGGCAGGCGGTGTGGGCAATATCTCGGCAATACATACGCACAAGCAGGCCTTGCCGGTGGGCACATTACTGATACAGCTGGGCGGCCCGGGCATGCTGATTGGTTTGGGTGGCGGCGCGGCTTCCAGCATGGATACCGGCGTCAACGACGAAAATCTGGATTTCGATTCAGTGCAGCGTGGCAACCCCGAGATGCAGCGCCGTGCACAGGAAGTAATTGACCGTTGCTGGCAGTTGCAGGACAACAATCCTATCCTGTCGATTCATGATGTGGGTGCCGGCGGTATTTCCAATGCCTTACCCGAACTGGTACACGGTGTAGGACGCGGTGCGCATTTCGATTTGCGTAAAGTGCCATCGGAAGAACTCGGCATGTCGCCCATGCAGATCTGGAGCAATGAGGCACAAGAGCGTTATGTACTGGCCATACCTCCCGAGCGCCTGGCCGAATTTCAAGCCATTTGTGCTCGTGAACGCTGTCCCTTCGCGGTACTCGGCCATGCCATAGAAGCCGATCAACTGATCGTGCATGACGAATTATTCAAAAATGATGCGGTCGATATGCCGCTTTCATTGCTGCTGGGCAAGCCACCCAAAATGACGCGCGTGGTCAAGCGTGAAAAAATAAAATTGCCGCCACTGGACAGCAGCAAAATAAAACTGAGTGATGCCATCGAGCGCGTATTGAGTTTGCCTGCAGTGGCGGATAAATCATTCCTGATCACGATAGGTGACCGCACTGTTGGCGGCATGACAGCTCGCGATCAGATGGTGGGTCCCTGGCAGGTGCCGGTGGCAGACGTCGCGGTAACGCTGATGGCCTATGGCACCAAACGCGGCGAAGCCTTTGCAGTGGGCGAACGCACACCTGTGGCTGTATTGAATGCGCCCGCTTCAGGGCGCATGGCGGTAGGCGAGGCAATCACCAATATTGCGGCAGCGCGTATTGCGCAAATAGGCGATATCAAACTTTCGGCAAACTGGATGGCTGCAGCCGGACATCACGGCGAAGATGCCGCACTGTTTGATACTGTAAGGGCAGTAGGCATGGAGCTGTGCCCGCAATTGGGTATCAGCATTCCGGTGGGCAAAGACTCAATGTCCATGCGTACATCCTGGCAGGAAGACGATGTGAATAAGTCCGTAACGGCTCCACTGTCCTTGATAGTCAGTGCATTTGCGCCAATCCCGGATGCCAGCAAGACTTTGACCCCGCAATTACGCGCAGATACTAATACAGTGCTGCTATTACTGGATCTGGGGGCAGGAAAAAATCGTCTGGGCGGATCTGCTTTGGCGCAAGTTTATGGTCAAGTGGGCAATGTGCCAGCGGATCTGGATGATGCTTCCAGCTTGAAGGCATTTTTTGAAACTATTCAACAGCTTAGTGCCGATGGAAAATTGCTCGCCTACCATGACCGCTCCGACGGTGGATTGCTTGCAACATTGTGTGAAATGTCTTTCGCCTCGCATATCGGCCTGGATGTAAATCTGGATGCTTTGAAAGGTGATGATTTAAGTGTCTTGTTTAATGAAGAACTGGGCGCGGTAATCCAGGTACACAACAGGGATGTGCAAGAGGTGCTGCAGGCGTGCCGCAAGGCAGGATTGAAACACGTGCATGAAGTGGCTAAGCTCAATCAGCGCGGCATGTTCAATATTCTGAAAAATAACAAGAAGTTATACAGCGAAAATGCAATTGTTTTGCAGCGCATATGGTCCGCAACCAGTTATCAGATGCAGATGCTGCGCGACAATCCCGTTTGTGCACAGCAGGAGTTTGACAGCAAGCTGGATGCCAGTGATCCGGGCCTGCACGTAAAACTCAGCTACGATCCAAACATCAATCCGGTTGCACCCGCCATACTATCGTCACGCCCCCGCATGGCCATTTTGCGCGAGCAAGGTGTGAACGGGCAGGTGGAGATGGCTGCTGCTTTTGACCGTGCCGGTTTCAAGGCGGTGGATGTGCATATGAGCGATATTATCACCGGGCGTGTCAGCCTTGCGGATTTCAAGGGGTTGGCTGCCTGCGGCGGATTTTCATACGGCGACGTGCTGGGTGCGGGTGAGGGTTGGGCAAAATCCATCCTGTTCAATCCGCGTGCCCGCGATGAGTTTTCCGCGTTTTTCCAGCGCAAGGATACTTTCGCGCTGGGCGTATGCAATGGTTGCCAGATGATGAGCAACTTGCATGAAATCATCCCCGGGGCGGAAAACTGGGCGCATTTTTCGCGCAATCAGTCCGAGCAGTTTGAAGCGCGTTTTGTGATGGTGGAAGTGCAGAAAACAAATTCCATATTGTTGGATGGCATGGCCGGAAGTCGCATGCCGATTGTAGTATCACACGGCGAAGGTTATGCAGATTTTAGCTCCGACATCACGCCCGCAAGCGGGCATGAGTCTCCACTGAAACTTCGTTTTGGCAATGCAAAAAAGCTTAAAGATGCTCAACCGTTGATCACCTTGCGTTATGTGGATAATCACGGCAAAGCCACCCAGGCCTATCCGTTCAATCCCAACGCTTCTCCCGCGGGTGCCACCGGTTTTACCACGGCAGATGGCCGTTTCAATATCATGATGCCGCATCCTGAACGCGTGTTTCGTGCAATGCAGAACTCATGGTACCCGGCAGAATGGCAGGAGAATGGCGCGTGGATGAGGATGTTCCAGAATGCGAGGAAATGGGTAGACTAAAAAGCGGGCATATGACGCGTAAAAAAAGCGACCAAACGGTCGCTTTTTTTATGTACTGGCGTTGCCTGATTATTTGATCGTGGCTTTGGCGCGCTGTTCGGAAATTACCTGTTGTACCATTTGCTGTTGCATATGCTGGGTAAGTTGGGGTTTCACCTCGTCAAAAGATGGCACTTTCAGGTCACGCGAATCTTCCAGTTTGATGATGTGCCAGCCAAATTGCGATTGCACAGGTGCGCTGACCTGGCCTTTATTCAAAGCTACCATGGCATCGGCAAAAGGTTTTACAAAGTTGCTAGGCACAGCCCAGCCCAGATCGCCACCTTTGACACTGGAGCCGGGATCTTGCGACTTGTCCATCGCAACATCTTCAAATTTCTTGCTCTTCAACTGCTCTTCCACAGCTTTTGCTTCGTCTTCTGTCTTAACCAGAATATGCGAAACCTTGTATTCCTTGCCGCCGCGCTGCTTGTTTATCTTTTCATACTCCTGCTTGAGTGTTGCTTCGCTGACAGGGTGCTTTTTAATATAGTCCTGGATATACGCACTGGCCAGGATGGTCAGCTTGGACAAGTCTATCTGCTGCACTACTTCTGCTTTTTTGCTCAAACCGCTTTTGTTTGCAGCCTGTGCCAGAACTTGAATATTGATCAGCTCATCACGCACTGCATTACGCAGTTCCGGTGTGTCAGGCTGACCTTGAGCCATTGCCGCATTGACGCGCACATCGAGGAGACTTTGCGGAATCGAAACTCCGTTGACTTTTGCTACAGATTTGGTTTCGGCACAGGCAGTGCCGGTGATTAACGCACCCAGCAGAGCCAAAACTGCGATTTGTGAGTATTTCAGCATGATTTGAGTTCTCTTTATAAAAATAAGTTGAAGTTAAAGAATGAAACTGCCCTGTTTACTGCACTACTGATTGAATCTCTTGCGGTGTATAAGCCTTGATATTCAAGGCATGAATATCGTCATGCTTCATCATTTCGCCCAAGGCGGAATATATCATACGGTGCCTGCCCAGTGTAGGCTTGCCGGCGAATTGCTCGGCAACGATATGCAGGGTGTAATGTCCGCCACCGGAGCGTGCACCCTCATGGCCGGCATGTTTGTGGCTGTCATCAATAATTTCCAGCTGGACTGGATGAAATACGGCCAGTAGTTCCTGCATCTGTTCAATACGGTTCATGATGGAAAGGTCTTCTTGAATGGTTTGACTTCTACATGTGCATATACACCGGCTGCAACATAAGGGTCGGCTTGTGCCCATACCACTGCAGCATTCAGCGTGGCAAACTCCGCCACGATGAGGCTGCCACTGAATCCTGCAGCACCGGGATCATTGCTGTCCACAGCGGGGTATGGTCCGGCCAAAACCAGACGTCCTTCATCCTGCAGACTTTGCAGGCGTGCCACATGCGCGGGGCGTGCCGCGAGGCGTTTTTCCAGACTGTCGGGCGTATCCTGACCGCTAATTGCATACAACATTAATTTTTTCCTTCTTTATCTGCTTCTATGTGTTTCGCCACCAGTGCCGCCTGCAATATGATGAAA
The DNA here is from genome assembly GCA_038208855.1 of Burkholderiales bacterium. Lineage (GTDB taxonomy): Bacteria > Pseudomonadota > Gammaproteobacteria > Burkholderiales > Gallionellaceae > 39-52-133. The sequence goes on along the minus strand of JBBQYH010000020.1, from coordinate 10,780 downwards.
ATAAACATAATGCCTGTTGCGCCAAATAGCTTGAAGTTGACCCATGTATCGGTGGAAAAGTTCCATGCAACATATAGATTTAAAATGCCGAGACCTATGAAAAATCCGCTCCAGGCAAGATTCAGCTGGTTCCAGATGGGGTCGGGCAAGCTTATTTTAGCTTCCATCAGTTTGCGTATCAGATTTTTCTTGAACAGGATTTTCGATCCAAGCAGGGTTGCCGCAAACAACCAATACAGGGCGGTGGGTTTTACCTTGATGAAGGCCTCATCATGCAACAATAACGTAGCGCCGCCAAAAACCAAAATTATGCTGAAACTCACCCACAACATGGTATCGACTTTGCCATGCCGCCACTTGACCCAGAGAATTTGCGCCATAGTTGCAATAATGGCTGTAGCTGTGGCGAATAAAACGGGCAAAGCATGCGGATCGGCCAGATAGCCGACATTGTTGGCAAGTGCCTGTGCTGCATCTGGATTGCTTCCAGCCAGTTTGAACACACCAAAAAAAAGGATAACCGGGAACAGGTCGAAGAATATTTTCATAAGGGGAAGGATTATCCTGATGTGGGAGCTGTCTGTAAAGCAAAGCGTATCAACGTTGACGTGCGGCAAGTTTTAGCGTGATTGCCGCGCTGCATGCTTTGTCTGGACACGACCATATGTATGCGGCATGAATGATGCTGCAAAAGTGCGAGCATTAGTTAATTTGTTTGCTATGGGTGGAAGAGTGGAGGGATAATGTTTCCTGTAGCTAATAACGGGCATTCAGTAATTCGGAACTCATATGAAAAACATAAAAACATCAGAGTTGTTGAATAAGCCTGCCGGTCTGGTGATTGTTTTGGGCCTGTTAATAGCGGTGGTTGAGCTATTGATCATGCTCGTTGTGCATGATTGGCTGGTTCCAGCGCTGTTTGTTGAATCAATCTGGAATTATTTAAATCCTGTCCTGCTTGTTCTCATAGTAGCGCCCACCTTGTATTTTTTGGTGTTCAGGAAGCTGCAAAAAGATATTGCATCACGCAGGTTGATAATCAATGAGTTGGAGCAGTATCGCGGACGTCTGGAGGAGCAGGTGCTGGAGCGTACCCAGGAACTTGCGCTGGCCAAGGATGCGGCAGTGGCTGCAAGCCAGGCAAAGAGTACCTTTTTATCCAATATAAGCCGTGAAATTCGTACGCCGATGAACGCGATTATCGGATGGAATTATTTGCTGCAACAGGAGGTCGCCGAACCCAAGCAGCAGGGACGTCTGGTCAAGGTAGGCGAAGCGGCAAATCACCTGTTGAAAGTTTTCAATCATATGCTGGATTTGTCCAAAATAGAATCTGGGCAGTTTATGCTTGAAGAGGGCGATTTTTCCCTGCAGACCATGATAGACCAGATAGTGCTGAGTTTGGATGAGCAAGCCTTGAACAAGGGATTGCGACTGGTGGTGGATATTGATCCGGCAGTTCCATTTCAACTGCGTGCCGACTCAATGCGCCTGGGGCAGATACTGGTTAATTTTGTGCGAAATGCCATTAGATTCTCCGAGCGGGGCGACATTACCATACGTGCGAAGGTGGTAGCAGAGCAGACACTAAGATATATGATTCAGATTGAAGTGCAGGATCAGGGCGTTGGTTTGACCAAGGCGCAGCAGGAAAATTTATTCTGCTCCTACAGCAGGCATTTAGCCGACGATGCCCGGGATATGGGCAGCACCGGCCTCGGTTTGGTCATTACCAGACAATTGGCCACAATGATGGGTGGCGATGTAGGTGTTAGAAGTGAACCTGGAATGGGCAGTACCTTCTGGTTGACTGCCTACATGGGCAAAATTTCGCACAAGATCCTGCTGGGTGGTACCAAGGCATTGGTACTGGATCATCCATCCAGCGTTTTGATGCAACGCTATTTTGGCACACGCTTGTTATTGGTTGAGGATGATCCATTCAACCAGGAGGTGGCCCTTGAGTTGTTGCGCAAGGTTGGCTTGCTTGTCGATCTTGCAGATAATGGCCAGCAAGCTGTTGAACGTGTGCTTGCCGGAGACTATGCCCTGGTGATCATGGATGTGCAAATGCCCGTCATGGATGGTCTGCAAGCTACCCGTAAAATACGGCAACTGGAGGATAAGGCATCATTGCCGATATTGGCGATGACTGCCAATGCCACTGCTGAAGATCGCAAGCTGTGTGTGGATGCCGGTATGAACGACTATATGAGCAAGCCTGTGGATCCGGAAGTTCTATATTCTACATTGTTGTTTTGGTTGAGAAAAAAAACTGCCAGGCAAAGCTGAGCGCGAAGCTTCCTGTTTAATCTGGCACAAATTTCAAGGAGGCGGAATTAATGCAGTAACGCAAACCTGTCGGTTTTGGGCCGTCTGCAAATACATGGCCCAGATGCGAATCACAACGGGCGCAGACTACTTCAGTGCGTTTCATACCGTATTTGTTGTCGCTGCGTTCGGCGATGGCATCAGCCTGGATAGGCTGCCAATAGCTGGGCCAGCCACTGCCGGAATCGTATTTGTTGGTTGAACTGAACAGCGGGGTGGTACAACAGGCACACTGATATGTGCCCGCTTCGTGATTGTTCCAGTACGCTCCGCTGAAGGCAGGTTCGGTGCCACATTGGCGGCAGATTTTAAATTGCTCGGGGCTGAGTTCCGCCTGCCAGTCTGCATCTGACTTTGCTATCTTTTCGCTCATGACATATTTCTCCTTATAGGACTTCACCCGCGTGATCTGCCAGACGCGAGCGTTCGCCGCGTTGCAGGGTTACATGCCCGCTGTGTTCCCAGCCCTTGAATCTATCCACCACATAGGTCAGACCGGAACTGCCTTCGGACAAATAAGGCGTATCGATCTGTGCGATATTGCCCATGCACACCACTTTGGTGCCGGGTCCGGCACGGGTGATCAGCGTCTTCATCTGTTTGGGGGTCAGGTTTTGCGCCTCGTCGATGATCAGAAACTTGTTGAGGAAGGTGCGCCCGCGCATGAAGTTGAGTGACTTTACCTTGATGCGGCTGCGTATCAGGTCGCGCGTGGCGGCACGGCCCCAGTCACCGCTTTCGTCATCGGACTTGTTGAGCACATCCAGGTTGTCGTCGAGCGCACCCATCCACGGGTTCATTTTTTCTTCTTCGGTGCCGGGCAGGAAGCCGATGTCTTCGCCTACCGGCACGGTCACACGAGTGATGATGATTTCCGAATAACGCTTGGTTTCCAGCGTCTGCATCAAGCCGGCAGCCAGGGTAAGCAGGGTTTTTCCAGTGCCTGCCTGACCCAGCAGGGTCACAAAATCGATCTCCGGATTCATCAGCAGATTCAACACAAAACTCTGCTCGCGATTGCGTGCGGTAATGCCCCAGATGGCATTTTTCTGGTGGCTGTAATCGGTAAGCGTGCGCAGCATCGCGGTATCGCTGCTCTGCTCGGTAACCACTGCGTGGAACGGGGTGGCATCGCCGTTTTCCAGATAGACAAATTCATTTACCAGCAGGTCGCGGCACAACGGTCCCTTGATGTCATAAAAAGTATGGCCGTTATGCGAGCCTGATTTCATGTCCTTGCCGTGTGTTTCCCAGAAATCAGCGGGTAATACCTTGACGCCCGTATACAGCAGGTCGGAATCTTCCAGCACCTTGTCGTTGAAATAGTCCTGCGCATCCATACCCAGTGCGCGGGCCTTGATGCGCATGTTGATGTCCTTGCTGACCAGGATGACATCGCGTTGCGGATGTTGCTTGATCAGGAACATGACCACGCCGAGTATCGCGTTGTCGGCTTTGCCGTTGGCCAGGGTATTGGGTAAATCCTGGTTGATGAACTGGGTCTGCAGGAACAACCTGCCGGTTGCCGCCTTGTTGCCCAGAGCTTGCAGTGGCACACCCTGATCGATATTGTGCGCTGCGGTGCTGACCAGCGAATCCAGAAAACGACTGGCCTGGCGCGCATTGCGTGCAACTTCGGTCATGCCCTTTTTGTTGTTGTCCAGCTCTTCCAGTACATACATCGGCAAGTAAACGTCATGCTCCTCAAAGCGGAACAGACTGGTGGGGTCATGCATCAAGACATTGGTATCCAGTACAAAAAACTTGACGGGTAATTTGGTTTCGGCCGGTGGGTTGTTGTTGGGCATGTGCTTCCTTCTTCAGTTAAGGGTACGGACGAAATCTAGAACCTGTTGCGCGTGGCCATCGGCTTTGAGGCCGCGCCATTCTTTTACCAGTATGCCATCGTGATCGAGTACAAAGGTGCTGCGTTCTATGCCGCGCACCTGTTTGCCATACATGTTTTTCAGTTTCATCACGCCAAATTGCGCGCACACTTTCTCTTCGCTATCGGACAGCAGTGCATAAGGCAGGTTGAATTTGGCCTTGAAATTCTCATGCGATTTCAAGCTGTCGCGGGAAATGCCGACGACCTCACATTTGGCTTTATTGAAATCCGGGTAGAGGTCGCGAAACTGCTGGCTTTCCATGGTGCAACCGGGGGTATTGTCTTTGGGATAAAAGAAAATTACCAGGGATCTTCCGCGGGTGGCATGAAGCTGGAATGTTGCTCCATCGGTTGCGGGAAGGGTGAAATCTGCTACTTCCGTTGTGGACATCTAACTGCTTCCGTGTTGATCGTTGCTGACATTGTTTACAAATTTATCGCCGAAGGCAAGCGCTTCTGCAGCCACTCTTTGAAACTCCTGATTATCCAGTGAGTTGAGGTGCAGTTGGGGGGCCTGTTCATAATCCGGATAATGGCTGTAGATGGATTTGGTGTAAGCCGGATCGTAATGCATGGTCAGCAATTCGGCGATAAAAGTATCCCACGCATGCTCGGTAAACATGGCTTGCCATTTTGCCAGTTGCTCATTGCTGTACATGCCGCTCAAGCGATCCATCTGTTGTTGTAAAAGAAGTGGATCATCGAGAAAGTGCCGGTACTCTTCGCGCAACAGTTCAACGCGCAGTGCAGTCGATGCTTCCAGACGCAGACAGGGGCTGCACCACATTTTATGCACGAGTGCATCAGGCACGCGTATGGTGCCTATCTTCTTGCTTTCTGATTCGACATACACAGGCAGGGTCGGATCAAAGGACATCATTTTGGCAAGCACTGCACTATCAAAGCCTTTTTGCGCAGGCTGCGGCATGGCCGGCATGTCACCCAGCACCGAGCCGCGATGGCTGGCCAAGCCCTCCAGGTCCAGCACCTGTGCGCCTGCCTGTTGCAGTGCTGCAAGCAAACGGCTCTTGCCGCTGCCGGTGAGTCCGCAAATGACCCTGAAAGAAAGTGTGGCCGGCAGCACTTCGAGTTGTGCCAGCACATGCTGGCGATAGCCTTTGTAGCCGCCTTCAAGACGATCCGCGGCAAAGCCGATACTGCGCAGGATGTGCGTCATTGCTCCGCTGCGCTGGCCACCGCGCCAGCAATAGATCAACGGATGCCAGGTCCTGGGTTTGTCCAGCCAGTGTTGTTCCAGATGGTTGGCAATATTGCGCGAGATCAGCGCGGCGCCGATTTTTTTTGCCTCGAAAGCGGATTGCTTGTACAGCGTGCCGACACGCACTCTTTCCTCGTTGCTCAATACCGGGAAATTGACTGCGCCGGGAATATGATCCTCTGCGAATTCCAAAGGCGTACGCACATCGATGATGACATCAAATTCGTGTAACTGCGCTATACCTGCCAACCCTGTAGATTTCACTGAATACCTGCTTTTACGGCTATTAATTAGCTGGATTATCCAGTAAACACGTGTAACGTGCATCTCATTGTTTGCATCGAGACTTTAATTTTCTTTGTTTGACTGTATATTTTTAATCTGTAGCGCGAATATCCAACATAACCTAAAATCAAAAAATGAATGATGAAGATTTTATGTATGCCGCACTGGAACTGGCGCAACAAGCCGCAATATCGGGTGAAGTACCGGTAGGGGCGGTAGTCGTGAAACAGGGCGAGATTGTCGGTCGCGGCAGCAATGCACCGATAAGCCGGCACGATCCGTCGGCCCATGCTGAAATGCTGGCCCTGCGCGATGCGGCACTACGTATAGGAAATTATAGATTGGTCGATTGCGAACTTTATGTCACGCTCGAGCCTTGTCTGATGTGTGCGGGTGCTATTTTCCATGCCAGAATTGCTCGTGTAGTTTACGGTGCTCCTGACCCCAAAACAGGTGCGGCAGGTAGCGTGTTGAATCTGTTCGAGGAGCAGCGCTTGAATCATCATGCAAGCGTGCAGGGTGGGGTGCTTGCTGCGGAATGCGGCGAAGTATTGAGTCAATTTTTTGCCACGCGGCGTGCGCAGCAACGCCTATGAAAATCAAAATTTCCATTGCCAGACAAAATCTTGAGCTGTTCGATGATGAAGGCAATCTGCAGCGCAGTTACCCGGTTGCAACCGCGTTGAACGGGGCGGGAGAAGAGTCGGGCAGCAATTGCACACCGCGCGGCAAACATGTCATTCGCGCAAAGATAGGCAACGGCCAGCCGCTCAATACAGTGTTTGTGAAACGCAGGCCCACCGGAGAAATATATACTCCGCAACTGGGTTTGCTACAGCCCGACCGCGACTGGATATTGACCCGCATATTGTGGCTGTCCGGTTGCGAACCAGGGTATAACCGCATGGGTAGTTGCGACACGATGCGGCGTTATATTTACATACATGGCACACCGCCGGAGCGGGGGGTAAGCGTGCCCAGATCGCACGGTTGCGTGAATATGCTGAATGAAGATTTGCTCGACCTGTTTGCGCGGGTGGAGGTGGGCGTTACGGTAGATATTTCAATATAATCAATTATTTAGGAGTTGCACAATGCCACAGTCCGGCCCGCGTGAAATCAACACGCCATTCAGAGCCATCCCGTTGGAAGTACCCGAGGGCATGAAGCACAATGAATTTTTCAACAGCACGGAAAACCTTAACGATCTGGTCAATAACAACGGTTTGTTGATGAATGCGGAAAACCTGCTGCTGTATCGCAAAGCCCTGGGTCACAGCACCGAGTTTGACTGTTCCATAATTTATAACACTTCAAAAGTCATACTCAACCCGCTGGGGCGTCCGGTACGCCGCACCCAGGTGCCGGATAACGTAAAGCATGTGTGGAACCGCATGAACCAGATCATCATAGATTACATGCTGGAGCAATATCCCGATCCGGACGAGGCGCTGATACTGGCCGGCGAGGCCAGTCTGGATGCCACCTGGCCGCTGACCTCGCCCGGCGTGCCCAGCATCCGCATGCTGCACAACCATTTCATCGTGTTTCCCAAAGCAGAACTGCGCAATGCCAAGCTGGCCGATGCCAAGAATCCCAACCTTACCGATGGCGGTCAACACAGCCTTTTTCAATCGTATATGCGTGAGGTGTACCGCGAGTTTTTCAACAGCGCGCTTAACCTGAAAATACTCAAGCCGGCCAGCGAGGCCGACGCGCGGATTGAGCTCACCGGTTATCCGCAGGGCTTGCCCAGCTGGGAAATACAGGGCGGAGCGGCAGCGCTCAAAGATGTGCAATTCTGGAAAGAGTACGACGAGGTGCTGAAAGGTTTTATCGATTTTTACCGCACTTTTTTTACCCAGGTTTCCACACGCAATGCGCCGATGCCTTCCGACGTTTACTATCCCGAGCAGGTGGAAAGCGTGTTGCTGTTCAATAATGATTTCCTCAAGTCCGCCAAAAAAGTCCGAGACCATTGCATTGTCGATGCGAAATATGCCAACGCGATACGCTGGCAACCTGCCTTCAAGCAGTTGATTTATCGCAATGATGCGGGCAAGCTGATCGTCACCATCAGCCAGAATTCCATCGGCAATGCGATCACCGAATTGCTCGGCGTGGTGGTGAACAGAACGCCGGATGCCGAGGCCTACAGCAAACTCGAACCCAAACTGATCGAGCGATTGCTTGAGGTAAGAAGGCGTTTGATGGAAGCTGATTTGGGCGAGGGCATTGCCACCGATTACTGGCCAAAAGAATAGTAGAAGTCTCTAATTTGATTTGAAAAACAGACGGGCACATAATCAGGGCGTGAACATTCTGTTAAGGTGATGTGATGCGTGATCGAACCACTCTGGTGCTGGAGTTGATCCAAAATCCAAAAACAGTCGACATTGTTTTGCAGGAACTGGCCGAGCATGGCTGGTACTGTGAAGAACATCTGGCGATTATTTCAAAACAGAATGTGCTGGAGGTTATAAAACGCTTTCAGCAAGCCGAATGCACTGATACCGACATCACCTCCTGGGCGAATGCCATCGGGGGTAGAACGGACATAGGTTATGAGTTCGGTCCGGATGGCGTGGTCGAAGAATCGCTGTACTGGCTGGCACATCCGGAAACCCACGGACCGCTCAACAAGAAACTTTGCGAACAAATCGTTGCCTTGTATGAACGGCGCAAGATTAAACGTCTTTAAATCGCGATCTATCTGTTCCGCATTGCATCAGGTTTTGAATTGATTATGCAGAGGTGAAAAGTTGAAAATTTCCTTTCATGGTGCGGCAAGAGGCGTAACCGGCTCGTGCCATCTGCTTGAAAGCGGCGGTACGAAAATTCTGGTTGATTGCGGCCTTTATCAGGGTGGACGCGAGCTGGACGAAGACAATGCCGAATCCTTCGGCTTTGATCCCTCGGAAATCGATTTTGTGTTGCTGACCCACGCACATCTGGATCACTGCGGCCGTTTGCCGCTACTGGTTAAGCGCGGTTTCAAGGGTGAGATCATTACGACGGCTGCAACAAAAGAACTGACGCGGATTGTGTTGCTTGATTCGGCACATCTGCAGGAAGAGGAAGCCCGCTACAAGGCAAAAAAAGCAAAGCATCTTGGTGGTCAAGCAGTACCCGAGGCACTCTATTCATTGCTGGATGCACTCAATACGCTGGAATATTTCGGCCGTAGTGCGGGATATAAGGAAACGATGCAGTTAACGCCTGAAGTTCAGGCAACATTTTACGATGCAGGCCATATACTGGGTTCTGCCAGTGTCTATCTTGAATTGCAGGAAAATGGACGTAAGATAACGCTCGTATTTTCCGGCGATCTTGGCAATGCCGGGCGTCCCCTGTTGCGCACGCCGCATGTGCCGCACAAGGCGGATATCGTGGTAATGGAGACAACCTACGGTGACCGCCTGCACAAGGACTTGCCGGATTCAATCGAGGAAATGTATACAGCCATTAAAGATACCTTTCAGCGCGGCGGCAATGTAATCATCCCGACCTTTGCTTTGGAACGGGCACAAGAGCTGCTCTACTATCTCAGGGAAGGCGTATTGAACAAGCAGCTGCCGGAGTCCATGCAGGTATTCCTTGATTCTCCCATGGCCATCTCGGCAACCGAGATTTTCAAGCGCCATCCGGAGTGCTATTCGGCAGAAGTCGCCGAATTATTCAGGACAGGACATGATCCGTTTAATCTGCCTGGTTTGCACTTTACCCGCGATACCGACGACTCCATGTCCATCAATCAAATCACCGGTGGTGCTGTAATCATGGCGGGTTCGGGCATGTGTACCGGCGGCCGGGTGCGCCATCATCTGCAGCATAATCTGGGGCGCAATAATGCGAGTATTGTATTCGTCGGCTTTGCAGCAAAACAAACACTTGCCCGGTACATTATTGACGGCGCAAAGACTGTAAATCTGTTTGGCAAGGAAGTGCCGGTGCGGGCGAGAATTTATACCATCAACGGATTTTCAGCCCATGCGGATCAGGCGGAATTACTGGCCTGGCACCGCGAGATCGCAGCGGAAATGACTTTCCTGGTGCATGGCGATGACGAGGTGATGCAGGCCTTTGCGCCATTGCTAATGGATTCGAAGGTAGAGATGCCGACATTGCACCAGGTTTTTGAAATCTGAGCGACGGTTGCTGAAATTTGCACAGCGACTGGAGAATTCTGTTCAGCGTCCGGCTTGATCCAGCAGTTCCAGTGATTCCCCCGCGATTTCCCGCACTTCCTCGTTGCTATCTTTCAAACACATCTCGACATGCGGCCTTGCGGCAGCATCGCCGCTCAAGCCAAGCAGGTTGCAGGCATCTGCACGCACCCTATGATCTGTATGGTGCGTCATTTCGGCAAGTTGGGGCAGCAGATTCTGCAATTCTGCTTTGTTGCTATAGCCCTCCAAAAGTGCGCTCACGCCGAGGCGAACTTCAATATTTGCTTCGGGGTTTGCAACAATCGCGAGCAACGGCTTCAGACGCTGCGTATCTTCGGCAATAAATGCGACGGCCTTTTTAAAGCCGCCTTCTTTCAGCAAATGCTCAACATAGTGCAGCGCACCATCCTCACTGCTTGCCCAGGCTGTCCATTGTTTCAGTTCTGCCGGCGTTTGCGCGCCCGTCAGCGTAAACGGCCCAAGCTGCAACCAGGGTGCTGCGCGCACGCCATATTCCTTGGCCAGTTCCGGGTGCGCGGCGACATTCACCACCGTGAGTTTGCCGATCAGAGTTTGCTTCAAAAGTTCGCCAAGACCCTGCAAAACAACCGGACAGTGTATGCAGCCGGGCGTAATGAAGAGCAGGGCATCGGGTGGTGTGGAAGACATGAACAAATCCTTGATAATAAAATTGCGCGGTCAAGCACGCAACGACAAGTTGGTATTTTCGGCTACTTCATCCAGGGAGTCCAGTTGGCTAAGCGAGTAGCATATTGTGCGATAAGAAAATGCGGAATATGCGAAACTTTCAATATTCTTGATCTTTCCGTAATACGCGACATGCAAAATGAAAGTAATAAACACGCTCTCCCGCTAGCGGGAGAGCGT
>JBBQYH010000019.1:0-24013 GCA_038208855.1 Burkholderiales bacterium | reverse complement strand
AGTTTCATCACTGTCTTCATAATCTTCTTCAGCGACTGGGGGGCAGAGCTGATACCGGATCAAGAAATCCTCGCCAGTCAGTTTCCGGAAATATTAAAAGAGCTGGAACAGTCGCACGCAAGGCTGGCGGAACTGCAAGCGTTGTTTGCCGCCGCCGATGAAGAAGATTATGAAGACAGTGATGAAACTGGCGTATTGCCCAGCGATGAAGTGAAGAAGCTCAAGGTTGAAATCAAGGAACTCAACACACGCGCCAAGCTTGCCAAAAAAGAAGGCGACAAAGGCGAAGCGACGGCCTATCTGGCTGAGGTTGCGGCGATCGAAAAACGTCTTGCTGTGCACAAAGCACTGGAGCAAGAAGCCAAGGCGCTCAAAGCCGGTATCCGCACCACCGAGAAAAATCAGGAAGAACTGGTGGAAGCCGCGCGTGCCAAAATCAGCCGCGACGAAGCGCGCCAGGTCATCGTCGAGCGGCTCGGTCGTTTGCTGATGGAAAGCTATCGCAGCTATCTGCGCGCCGACCAACGCGCCTGCGTCGCCGCCATCGAAAATCTGTGGCGCAAATACGCGGTCACGGCAAAGGAAATCGAGACCGCGCGTGATAAGGCGGCAGAGCAATTAAAAGAATATCTGACTGATCTTGGCTACTGCTGATTGAGATAGATAACAAACACTGACTACCTAAGGAGGGTCTCGATGACTATGCATGTAACGGCACGACTAGCCTGGCACAACGACGGCTGGAACGGTCACGTTTGCCAAGACCCGCAAAAAAACACGTACTGTGTCGGATCGCACTCATATCCGGGCGACATGATTGCGGAGAACCGCGATCTTGAATGGGAGAAAGGTTGTGCAGGCAAGCCATGCAGCAAGATCGACTATGCTCCGCCTTGCATATACAGCATCAATGCTTTTGGTAGTGATCAATTAAGCGCTTATGCCAAACCACCAGACTTCTTTAATAAGGAGGCACAAAGGCGCGAGTGGGAATTACCTGCTTCATCTGTTTGCGTGTGGCCGTATGAAGAGATGTACCGCGAGGAGGTATACAAACCTCAGGGTGGGTACGACAACGATCAGCGCCTCGAATTCGCGAATGATTTTTTCTCACAGATTGAACATGACAACAGCCTGATCTTTTACTACGCCAACTACTCCAATCCACTGAGCACTGATGAAGAGCCCCGTTATGTTTTAGTGGGCGTATCGCGCGTGCAGTCAGTCGGTGAATTACTTTTTTACGACGGATGTAACGAAGAAACAAAGAAAAAGTTTGGCGGTGGATATGTATGGGATAGAACCATCACCTCTCATTATCCTGACCAAGGGCTGCGGCTTCCTTATCACCTGTATCTCAATGATCCTAGGCTCGAAACCTTTGTGGTCTTCCCGGAAGATGCACAGCAATGCAAATATGGCTCGAAACTTTTGAGTGATGACCAAGCGTTAGGTCTGGTAGAACAATTCATGCGCTCAGTCAAAGCACTGCAAGAACTCGGCGACACCAGCGAAGACTGGAATGTACGGCGAACCTGGCTTGAGAGGCTAATAGCTGAACTTTGGCAAAGTCGCGGTGCTTATCCTGGGTTACCCGCAGTGTGTCAGCATTTGAAATTCAGTGAAGCGACTCCTTATTTTAAGGAAGAGTCAAACAAGGGTAACGAGCTGCAAGCGGCACAAGCTATCTGGGAAGTGATCGATGGAAAAGCTACCAAGCTTGGCAATCACGCTATCAAGTCAGCCACGCTGGAATCGGTGCGCAGGCAATGGGGAATGCAGTCCGATGGCAAAGCACTGCTAAAGGAAACTCTGCCCAGACTTGACCTCACTGTATATGATATCGAACGCTTGATGGGGTTGAAACGCAGCGAGCATGGTCTGCGCGCGAGCCCTGATGAAATCAAGCAAAACCCGTACTTGCTTGCAGAGCAATATGTTGGCTTGTCATCAGAAGATAAAATCACATGGAGTTTGATTGATCGCGGGGTCATCCCATCGCCAGAAGTTGGCGTTGACCGTCTGGCAGAAGATGATTCGCCGTTACGTCTGCGTGGTTTGATTCACGAATGCCTGCAGCGAATAAGCGGCCATACATTTCTGGATGCGGCGGCTTTGTCGCAGATCGTGAATCAACGCCTCTCTGTTTTACCGGAGTGGAAACAGATTGAATTTCGCGAACAATACTTCGAGGTGGACGAAGCTCAATACAGCCAATCACTGTATATGATCGACGAAGATGGTGAAACGTATGTCTACCGCCGGGATGTTCACGATGATGAGCGTCTAGTAGAGAAGGAACTCAAGCGACTCCTAAACCGCCCTCTGCTGAAATTGCAACGCCCGATGAAGCCGGATGACTGGCGCGATTTTCTGTTCGACAAGGAGAGTGTTCTTGCTCAAAAGGCAGCTAAAGAATATGCCCTAGCCATTCAATCCCAAATTGAAAACTGCCAGAAGATATTCACCCAGCCCATCTCTGTATTGTGTGGCCCGGCGGGAACCGGCAAGACCACGGTACTCAAATCTATCGTTAAAGCCATCCGAAAGGTTGATGGCAGTGGTGCCTCTGTCATTACCATGGCGCCTACCGGGAAGGCTGCCGATCGTGCAAGAGAAGTATTTGCGGCTGATGCAGTGTTAGGTGGGTCGGTAGAAACCGTTACCATTCATTCATTCCTTGCCAAACGTGGATGGCTGAATCCCAACCTCACATTTAAGCGCGCAGGCGGCGAAGTTGAAACGACGCACCAGACGATCATCATTGATGAGTGTTCGATGTTGGATCTCAATCTATTCTCTACGCTGTTTCGCGCAATCAAGTGGTCTACCGTCAAGCGCCTCATTTTGGTGGGCGATCCAAATCAATTGCCACCCATCGGGGTGGGGAGAGTGTTTGCGGATGTGGTGAATCACTGCCGGAATAATGCACCCGATGCCTTGGCTGAACTAACTGCAAATCTCAGGCAGTTGGAAAACAAGGCCAGCGGCAAAGGCACTGGCATCATCCGCTTGGCAGGGCTTTATCGCACCAGCCATCTGGCTGAAGAAAAAGACGAGAGTGTCGAGCTTGATGCCGAAGAGCTGTTCCAGAAAATCCAGGAAGGTGGCGAAGTCGATCATGACTTGCAAGTAGCCTACTGGAATGAACCTGAAGAACTGGCGCCTTTGATACTGAGCCAGATGACCATCGACATGGCCAAAGATGCAGGCGTAGAGCCAGATTCGTTAGAATTCTATAAACTTTGGGACAAGGCTTACAACTGGCGACCTGAATATGCGCAAATCCTGAGCCCATATCGCGGTGAGCTTTATGGCATTGAAGCGCTTAATCTTGCGGTGCAACAGAAGAAAAGCGCTAACTTGCTGAAGAAGGGCACGCTCGATGGGATTGCCCTGTTCGACAAGGTAATACAGATTCGAAACCGCACGGTTTCCGATCCTATATATGGCTATGATTACAAGACGAAGCATGTATCCCAGGTCGACGTTTTTAATGGCGAGTTGGGTTTTGTAGGGCCACATGGCTTTGATCAAGGAAAATGGAAAAGCCCATATTTCAGACTAACCAGATTTGCAGTCGCTTTCTCACGTAAAGGTGATATTCGCGTTAATTATGGCAAGGAGCTTGGTACGCTACCAAAGGGTAAATTCATACCCAACCAGAAAGTCGAAGACAACCTCGAACTCGGCTACGCCATTTCGGTGCACAAGGCGCAAGGTAGCGAGTTCGACCGCATCTATGTCGTCATACCCACCATTACACGTCAGTTGCTCAGCCAAGAACTAATTTACACCGCGCTGACTCGCGGCAAGCATCACGTCACGTTGTTGTTACAACGTGACGTGGGACAGTTAGTCGACATGCGTCGACGTGAGCGCTGCTGGCTGGCCAAAATTAATTCATCCTTGTTCGGCTGGCATATTGCACCGAAGGCACTTACTCAGGACTTGGGTTGGTATGAGGCCGGCAAGATACACCAGGCACTTACGGGTGATATGGTGCGCAGCAAATCCGAGGTCATCATCGCCAACCTGCTGCACGAGCGTGACATCGAGTTTCGCTATGAAAAGCTACTCTATGCGCCGGATGGAACGATGTATCTACCTGACTTCACCCTGACATGGGCGGGTGAAGAATGGTATTGGGAGCATCTGGGGCGGCTAGACTTGCCGGAGTACAAGAAAAAATGGGAGATCAAGGAAAAGTGGTATCACCAGCACTTCCCGGGGCGGCTGTTTATTACCCGC
Source organism: Burkholderiales bacterium (assembly GCA_038208855.1). GTDB lineage: Bacteria > Pseudomonadota > Gammaproteobacteria > Burkholderiales > Gallionellaceae > 39-52-133. The sequence continues at coordinate 19,762 of JBBQYH010000019.1, read as the reverse complement.
GAGGGGAAGGATTTGAGTGCGCAAGCTGATAAGGTAGTGCGGGAGTTGATGGGATCATGAAATTTATAAGGTACAGCGTACAGATTAGAACTGGTAGGCCTTTTGGAGACACTAGGCTATGAGTGAGTGGATAGAAAAGCCGTTGGGAAAACTGGCTAGATTTCAGAAAGGCCGCAAGGTTCAAACCGCGGATTACCCTCAAGATGGATACGACGCCTACTTAGGTGCATCCTCGCTTGAGGAGGGTAATGTTGAAGGTTATGCACTAACAAGCCATGCGGTAATGGTTGATACAGACGATGTACTGATGTTATGGGACGGTGAGCGTAGCGGCTTGGTTGGTCACAACCTGCGTGGTGTGGTTTCTTCTACAGTCCAGAGATTAACTTCAGGTAAAGAAATTACTGGCACTTACCTTTACTACCATTTGTTATTCCGTTTCGATTGGATACAGGGGAGGCGAACAGGAACAGGCGTTCCTCATGTGCCAAAAGATTTGGCGCGCATACTGTATGTTAAGTACCCGCTCGACACTATCGAACAAGAGAGCATCACTTCTATTCTTGCCTCAATCGACAAAGCCATCGAAAAAACCGAATCCCTCATCACCAAATACCAGCAAGTCAAAGCTGGCTTGATGCACGACCTGTTTACGCGCGGCGTCACCGCCGACGGCAAACTGCGCCCGCCCCGCGAACAAGCGCAGGAGCTTTACCGGGAAACGCCGATTGGTTGGATTCCGAAGGAGTGGCAGATTGTCAGAATGATCGATCTTGCAGAAGAACGAAAGGGCTCAACTACCATTGGCCCATTTGGTAGTGACTTAGTTGCGACTGACTATCGTCTTGAAGGCGTTCCAGTAGTGTTTGTCAGAGATGTTAAAGTAACTGGCTTCGAGTGGAATAGTGATACTTACGTTTCAGAGAAGAAGGCATTGCAACTCAGCGCACACAGCGTCAAATCAGGCGACGTCTTGGTATCAAAGATGGGTTTGCCTCCTTGCATAAGTTGCTTGTATCCCGAGTGGATGCCAAACGGGGTCATTACTGCCGACATGATTCGACTTTCACCTGACGCCAAAAAGGTTGATGGATATTGGCTGGCAACAACCATAAATTATGATCGAGTTAAAAGGCAAGTCGCTGCCATAACTGCTGGCGTGACTAGATCTAAAGTGACGCTAGCTGATTTTAGGGGAATCAAAATTGCGAAGCCGGAGTTACTTGAGCAACAGCAAATCAGCGTTAGGCTGCGCATTGCTCAAAGCCGAATTGACACTGAACTGGTGAAGATCAGCAAACTACTGCAACAAAAGTCCGGCCTCATGCACGACCTCCTTACCGGCAAAGTTCGCGTGGCCGTTTAAAATTTTAGAGAAATATAAACCCTAGGTTTATATTTTTTCGATTTTTTAAAAATACCCTGCAAACCGCCAAGAGGGAGATGTGCTGGCGAAGAAACGGTGACATACATGCCAGTGTATATTAAATATGTAGCAATTCAGTTATTAGATGAACTGAGGCTTTCTCGGTTTTATTGAAATAATATACTTAAAGCGCTATAGTTCAACTTAACACTGAACTTAGACGTGGTAAATATACTAATGGAAATGCTGACGGGTATAGGCAAACTGGATAGAGAGCGGCTAGCGGCGATCCTTCGCGGGACGAAGGGCACGGTCTCGGTTGCCCAAGCGACGGGGATTCTGGGCGTCAGCGCTACCGATGCTGCCAAGATGCTCTCGCGCTGGAACAAGAAAGGATGGCTGTCGAGGGTTAAGCGTGGCCTTTACGTTCCTGTACCGCTGGAGGCGAGCAGCGCCGATGTCTCCCTGGAAGACCCGTGGCAAATTGCCGCCACCCTGTATGCGCCTTGCTACATCGGTGGCTGGAGTGCCGCCGAGCATTGGGATTTGACCGAGCAGTTATTTCGCACCACGGTGGTGATGACGCAACTCACCCCGCGCGACCGCAATCCCGTTATCAAGGGGACTACATTTTTGCTGTGTTCCATTAACGAAAAGAAACTGTTTGGCCTTAAATCGGTGTGGCGTGGGCAGGTAAAGGTTTCGGTATCTGATCCAACGCGGACGATACTCGACATGCTGGCCGAACCCCGCTTGGGCGGTGGCATTCGTTCGGTGAATGACATGCTGTTGAACTACATGCGTTCAGAGAAAAAAAATCTCGATTTGTTGATTGGCTATGCAGACCAGTTAGGTAATGGTGCGGTGTTCAAGCGCCTGGGTTTCTTGCTTGAGCAGCATGCACCAAATGAACAGGGCTTCATCGAGCAATGCGCCAAACGTTTGACCCAAGGGAATGCCCGCATTGATCCGAAGCAACCCGCAGAGCGGCTGGTTTCGCGCTGGCGGCTTTGGGTGCCGAAGAACTGGCTGAAGGGGACGGCATGATAGACCGCCAAGAACTTGCCGAGTTGGCACGGGAGTTGTCGCTTCAATTGCATGTAGTGGAGAAGGACTATGTGCTTGGTTGGCTGCTGGCAGGTATTTCCGCCAATGAATCACTCGCAAAGCACTGGGTTTTCAAGGGAGGCACCTGCCTCAAGAAATGCTATTTCGAAACCTACCGGTTCTCAGAAGATCTCGACTTCACCATTACCGAGGAAACGCAGATCGATGAAGGCTTTCTCCTCGCCGCCTTTCGCGAAATTTCAGCGTGGATTTATGAAGAAAGCGGCATCGAAATACCTGCCGATGACATCCGCTTCAAGATTGCCGTTATCCCGGGCGGGAAATATGCCGAGGGGCGCGTGTATTACGTCGGCCCTCTTCAACAACGGCGTAATCTCGCGCGTATCAAGTTTGACCTGACGAGCAAGGAAAAACTGGTGCTGGCGCCGGAAGAACGGGAGGTTCATCACCCTTATTCTGATCGTCCCGAAGCGGGCATTCATATCTTGAGCTACTGCTTTGAAGAAGTTTTTGCTGAAAAATTCAGAGCGCTGGCGGAACGCGAGCGCCCGCGTGATTTGTATGACGTGGTGCACCTCTATCGCCATGAAGAAATTCGTCCTGACCGTTCAGTGGTGATGAATACCTTGCGTGAAAAATGTGCCTTTAAAGGCATCCCGGTGCCCACAAAAGACTCTCTACTGCGACCCGATGCGCAGTCCAAACTGTTAGCTGAATGGGAGGATATGCTCGCGCACCAATTGCCAGTGCTACCTCCCTTTGAGCAGTTCTGGAGCGAGCTCCCTCATGTTTTCGACTGGTTGTATGAAGTTGCAGAGAAGCCTGTGTTCACAGGCTTGCAGATCAGGGGGGAGATCGACGAATCATGGCAACCGCCTGCCATGGTGCAGGCTTGGCATGTTGCTATTCCATTGGAGTCGATCCGATTCGCGGCGGCCAACCGATTGTGTGTCAATCTCCATTATCAAAATACATGGCGGCTCATTGAGCCGTACTCGTTACGCCGGAGCATGGACGGAAACCTGCTTCTTTATGCAGTCAAGCACGAAAGCGGTGAACCTCGTTCATACAGGGTTGATCGGATACAGGGTGTCCAGGTAAGTACCACCGCCTTTGTTCCGAAATTCATGATAGAACTGACACCGGCTGGGCCGATACATGCACCGGCAATATCACAACGAATATCATCCATAGCACGCCCCATTTCTACTCGACCAAGAGCAATTGGTAAAACTCTAATGTCATCCGGTGGTGGGCCAACTCACGTTTTTAGGTGCAGCGTTTGCGGAAAACAATTCAAGCGAAAATCTCACGACGCCACTCTGAATCCTCACAAAAACAAACAGGGAAATCCCTGTTACGGACGCTTTGGCACGTTTGTAAAGACGGAGTATTGAACGAACATGTCTGAATATCTGCACGTCGAAAAAACCTTTCTTGATCAGCTTGCCGGTTTAGGCTGGACGGTGATTGATCAAGGTGTAGGTGTTATTCCTTCCGATCCATCCAGGAGCCTGCGCGGCTCTTTCCGTGAGTGGTTGTTGCCTGAGATATTTCGCAATGCAGTGCGTTCTATCAACACTACAGAAGACGGACAGATGTGGCTCACTGACCGACAACTGGATGAACTGCGCGACCAGATTTTGCGCCAGCCAAACCGCACACTGCTGGAGGCTAACGAGGCGATTCAAACATTGCTGTTCAAGGCACAGGTCGATACCAACGAAGTCACCGGAGAGCAAGATCCGATTGTGAAGCTGATCGACTTCGCCAATCCAGCCAATAATCAATTTCATGCGATAAACCAGTTTCGTATCGACACACCGGGTTGCGTGAAGCAGTTCATCATTCCTGACATTGTGCTGTTTGTGAATGGCATTCCGCTGGCTATTGTGGAGTGCAAGCTTGGCGGCCCGACCTGTGCAAACCCGATGCACGAGGCTTTTGTGCAGTTGCAGCGTTATCGCAACGCTCGCGAGGCGACCCACGAAATAGGCCTGAAAGAAGGCGAGCCGCGCCTGTTTCACACCAATCATCTGTTGATCCGAACGAGTGGTGCTGAAGCAGACTATGGCACCATTACATCAGGTGAGGAGAATTTTTATGCCTGGAAAACGCTGTGGCCGGAAAGTGATGAGGGACTTACGCAAAGGAACCCGCAGCAACGACTGATACAGGGCATGCTGAGCAAGGATAACCTGCTGCGTATTCTGCGCACCTGCTCGGTATTTATGGACACTGATTCGGGCAGACGCATCAAGGTAGTTGCCCGTTACCAACAATTCCGCGCTGCGTGCAAAATTATCGAGCGCCTGCGCGGTGGTAAAACGCCCATGGATCGCAGCGGTGTGGTGTGGCACACACAGGGCTCTGGCAAATCACTCACCATGGTGTTTGTTGCGCGGATGATGCGCGCTTCTCGTGACCTCAACGACATCAAAATTCTGCTGGTGAATGATCGTGTTGACTTAGAGGAGCAGCTTGGCCAAACCGCCGCACTTATCGGTGGCAAAGTGAACGTCATTGAAAATACCCATGCGCTGCGCCGCAATCTGGCAACGGATAGCTCAGACATTAACATGGTGATGGTGCATAAGTTTCAGGAGCGCCAGGAAACCCTGACGCCCCATGTAGCCGAGGCACTTGGTACATATTTAGCTATACCCTCGGCCAATACCTTCGGCGTGGTTAATGCCTCAGAACGCATCATCTTAATGATCGACGAGGCGCACCGTAGCCAGGGATCAGACTTTGGCGACAATCTGTTTGAAGCCTTCCCCAATGCCACCCGTATTGCCTTCACTGGCACGCCGTTGATAACCGAGCGCCACGGTGAGAAGAAGACCGTTAAACGCTTCGGTGAATATATCGACACCTACAGGTTGATGGATGCTGTGCATGATGGAGCGACGTTGCAAATTCTGTATGAGGGTAAAACCGCCGATACAGCATTGAATGAAAAACACCAGTTCGATACCAAATTCGAGGACCTCTTTCGTAATAGCAGCGAGGCGGAATTGTTGGCGATCAAGAAAAAATACGGTGCTACTGGCGACATCCTTGAAGCCGAACAGCGCATCGCTGCCATTGCGAGAGATTTGGTCAGCCACTATATCGACAATATTCTGCCCAACGGCTTCAAAGCACAGGTAGTGTGTCATTCCAAGCTTGCCGCCGTGCGTTACCAGCGTGCTATCGAGGCGGCATTGGCTGAGCGCGTGGGGCGGGAACAGCTCAAGGCAACGCCAGATCAGGATTTGATTGATCAAATCTCCTTTCTCAAGGCTGCGGTGGTGATCTCCTCAGATGGTACCAACGAGGCCGCCTATGTCACTCAGATCCGCAAGCAGGCCAAGGCATGGAATGCAGTGGAGAATTTTTGCAAGCCTTTTGACCGTAAAGATCATGACAAGGAACTAACCGGTATCGCCTTCCTGATTGTCTGCGACATGCTGATTACTGGCTTTGACGCTCCAGTCGAACAGGTGATGTATATCGACAAACGGATACGTGAACATACTCTGTTGCAGGCTATTGCTCGTGTAAACCGTGTGGCCAAGGGCAAAAAGCGCGGGTATGTAGTGGACTATATCGGCCTGGCTAACCACCTCACCGAGGCGCTGACCCTTTATGCCGCCACTGACGAGCAACAAGAACTGCGAGATGGACTGAAAAATATCACCTCCGAAGTGCCAGTATTGGAAGAGCGTTATCAGCGCTTGGTGCAGTTCTTCAAGGCTGCGGGTGTTATGAGTGTCGAGGATTTCGTGCAGGGGCGGCTTCCGGGTATTGAAGCCGACGCAGCAGTGGTGCATGCGGCAGTGACTGCTTTGAAGGACGAAAAACTTAGAGCAGATTTCGAGGTGTACCTGAAGAAGTTCCTGATGAGTATGGATATCATCCTGCCGCATGAAGCCGCACAATCATATCGTGTACCGGCCAAACGCTTTGGGTACATCCTGAGTGTAACCAAGGAGCGCTACAAGGACGAGAGTCTGGACTTGGGAGACGCAGGCGACAAGGTGAAACGGCTAATTAATGAGCACTTGATCAGCTTAGGTATTAATCCCAAGGTACCACCGGTTGAACTATTGTCAGAGGACTTCCTCGACCAACTAAACCACCACGCCGGAGGCAATGACGAGGCCAAGGCTAGCGAGATGGAACACGCCATCCGCAAGCACTGCACGGTGAAATTCGATGAAGATCCGTCGTTCTACAAAACACTATCAGAGAAGATGGAACGCTTGATCGATAAGTATCAAGACCAGTGGGATTTGCTGGCGGATGAACTGGAGAAGCTGAGGACGGAAGCTGCCATAGGACGTACCGAGAACATAGAAGGACTGGATAAAGAGGCAACCACCTTCTATGCCCATATTGTCGATTTAGCCTTCGGTAAAGAGGGCGTTCCCGCTGGCCAGGCCGACAGGATGAAAGCCATGATGAAGGACATCGTCGAGCTGTTACAGGAGACCATCGGCATCATCGACTTCTGGAATAACCCGGCAGAGCAAAAGCGGCTGCGTGGTGAGCTGAACAAGGTGTTATTAATGACGGACATTCCCGAGATAACAGCCAGCTTCGAGCGCTTGGCAGTAGAAATTATGAAGTTGGCGAAAAACCGCCACGACGAATTACTAAAGGGTTGATGCTATGTCAGCAAGACGTGTAAGAGACATCGAATATCAATTGTTGCGCAGTGATCAACGCAAAACGGCCGATATTGTTATCGAACGCAACGGGCTGATTTCTGTTCGTGCACCTACGCACCTTTCAGAGGAGCAAGCAGACGCAGTAGTTGAACATAAACGGCTCTGGATATATCGCAACTTGGCTGAGTGGCGTGATCTGAATGCGACACGGGTAGTTCGGGAATGGGTTAACGGTGAAGGCTTCCTCTATCTGGGTTCATCTTATCGGCTACTTTTGGTGCAAGAGCAAGACGAGCCGGTGAAACTCAAGGAAGGACGTTTCTGCTTGCTTCGTAAAATCGTCGAAGTCGGTGGTGAAGAAGCTGCCAAGTTCGCATTCGAAAAGTTTTACGTGGAGAAAGGACTGGAGCGGATCAAAAAGCGCGTGGCTTATTTTGCTCCCAAGGTCGGAGTAGTGCCGTCATCTATTGAGGTTAAAGAAATTGGCTACCAATGGGCAACTTGCACATCAGATGGCCGACTGAACTTTCACTGGAAATGCATGATGGCATCTCCCAAGGTGATCGACTACATCATCGTGCATGAGCTCTGCCACATGCGCCACCGTGATCATACAGATGCTTTCTGGAACGAAGTGGACAAGGTCATGCCGGACTACTACGAACGAAAAGCGTGGTTGCGTGAAAATGGCGCATCGTTTGAAATTTAGTTTCTGTTTATAGAATAAGTGCAGCAGCTTATTACTCAAAACCAGACGTTCAAAGTTTAGCTCCAAATGGCCACTTTGGCCGATGAACTGCCGTAAGGATAAAAAAATTATCCACCCTTTAAGGGTTTGATGATTCAAAGTAAAACTCTCGTATAAAGTTATACAAAAATCTGGAGCCTTACATTTGACATCACGGTGATGTCAAATGTAAGACCCCCTGTTGTGCTCACCATGTTCACTGGCCTACCGCAACAGGAATGCGCCATTTGATCATCGCCACCTTCACTGCATCGTTCACGACAAGGCACGAGAACATCGCATAAACGAATATGGTTAGCGTCTGCCACCAGGGCAATGGCGCAAAGTCTGAAAGGCCGGCGAGCGTCAGCACAGTGCCCACGAGCACTTGCGCAGAAAGGGCCGCGACGAGAGTTTTGCTGGGCATGGTTGTCCAGAACCAGCGCCGCTCTCTTGCGGACACGATGGAAAACGCGGCGAAGTAGAGTAAAGTCAGAAAGCTGAAGGTGTAAAGAGCATGGTCGTTGGTCGCCAGACCGAAACGTGACCAGGCAATGTACAGAAACAGAAGGGTCTCCATTACCATGGCTACGCCCAGCACCGCAGACACCGCAATAAAACCGCCGATGTTCCACGTCTCCGGCTTACGGGAGGGCTGCACGTGGTCGGTGGCAAGTGAGATCTTGGCGAAGTCTGTCATGAAGACCAGCAGCAGCATGGCAAACGCGGAGACGACGAATTTGCCGGTCACCACAAACGCGATGGCCACAAAGGCCGCCTTCAGGATAGTACGGCTGATCTTGTTGATGACCCACGTCAAAATGCGCTGGTAGATCGTTCGCCCCTGCTCGACCAAGGCCACGATGTTGGTCAAGCCGGGTTCGGTCAGGACGACGCTGGCGGCACCCTTGGCGACATCGGTTGCGCTACTGACGGCAATGCCGACCTCGGCCTGGCGCAGTGCAGGCGCATCATTGACGCCATCGCCTGTCATGCCGGTCACATGCCCTGCAGCCTGCAGGTGCTGTACCACGATATATTTATCTTCCGGATACACTTCCGCGAAACCATCTGCTTCCGTCAATAGATCAACCGCTCCATTACCAGTCCGGGCGCTAACCGCTTTCAGATCCGCCACGCTCCTGATGTTAACCAAGCCGACGCCCCGCGCGATTTCCCTGGCTACTGCCAGCGCATCGCCGGTGAGCATCTTTACGGAAACACCGAGGTCCCGGAGTTCGGCGATAAGCTGTTTGGCATCCGGCCTGGGCGGATCGTATAAGTTCACCAGCCCGATAATTTCGGGCGTGTCATTTTCATTGCCGCGCGCCACGGCCAACGTCCGATAACCTTTTAACGCCGATTCGGCGACACGAGCCTCCAGTGCTTCGATGGCCGTGTGCTGCAGTCCGCAAGTTTCGGCTATGGTTCGCACCGCACCTTTCATCACCCGAAACTTTTGTCCATTCTGTTCGATAACCGCTTCGGTGCGCCGGTTTTTTGCATCGAACGGAGCGAATGAGATTGGTGTAATCGCAGGCACATTATCAAACACATGCCGCTCTTTTGCGGCAGCGAGAAACGCCAGATCGATCGGGTCCTGATTGGACTCCTGTGACGCAAGGGCTGCCGCAAGCAACACATCTGCCTCACTCGCGTGCTGCAGCGGAATCACGCCGGTGACAGCCAGCTGGTTCATGGTGATCGTGCCGGTCTTGTCCACGCACAGCACATCCATTGTTGCCGCATCTTCCGCAGCGCTAAGGCGCGTGACCAGCACGCCGCGCTTCGCCAGTTCCCTGGCCCCGACCGCCATGCTGACCGTAAACATGACGGGCAGGGCAACCGGCACCGCGCTCATCAACAGGACGAGCATGAGCGGAACCATCGCTATCATCGGCGTGCCGCGTATCAACGCCATCACCACCACTGCGCCCAGCAGCGCGCCGACGATAACGAAGAGCCAGCGCACCACCCTGGATACCACTTCTTCGATGTGCAGCTTGGGACGCGCCTGCTGCACCAGCTCTGTGGTGCGGCCGAAGTAGGTATGCGCCCCTGTCAGCATGACCACGCCGTTGCCTTCGCCGCGGCGCACGACGGAACCCGACGACAGCGCGTCGCCAGTCGCTTTGTTGACATCCCCCGATTCGCCGGTGAGTGCGGACTGGTCAATACTCATTTCGCCAGCCAGTAGCTTGACGTCCGCCGGAATGATGTCGCCGCTGCGCACGCGGACGATATCGCCCGGAACCAGTTCGCGGGCGGGTACGACCTGCCAGATATTTTCACGCAGGACGCGCGCGCCGATCTGCAGGCGTTTTCGCAGTGTCTCGACGACACCGGCGGCGCGACGCTCCTGCATGAATCCGAGTACGGCATTCACCACCAGCAACACGCCCACCACGGCGAAATCCGAATATTTTTCGAGGAAGAACGACAGAACCATGATCAGCTCGAGCATCCACGCCGACACACCCCAGAGTTTTGCGAAAAACTGACGCAACGGGTGCGTTTTCTGTTCGGACACTTCGTTGTAGCCGTGCTCCTTGCGGCGGGCGTCTACCGCAACCTTTGTGAGCCCGAGCTCGGGGTTTACATGAAGCGCCAGGAGTGTTTCCCGAACAGATAGCGATGTGATGTCGGGTGCTTTGCCAGTGGAGGGGGGAAAACTTGGGATCATATATTTCTCGTGGATGGTGTCGTCCAAACTATGATATGAAAAAGGAACAGAAGGTTCCAAAATGAATGGGCGCAAAAAAACCGATAAATTGGACACTAATGTTCCTTAGTGGTGAAACTGGCGCATCCAGCTTGAAAGACCTTTTACATTTAACAGGAGAGTTGAATGTTTGGCAGAGGGATTGTCAATGTGTACTCCCAGCCGCCAGGATGATTATTCGGAGGTGTATTCAGAGATCACGATTCGGTTTCTTCCGGATTTTTTTGCCAAATAAAGTGCATCATCGATACGCTTCAATAAGCTAGTCTGGTTTTCATCCGCATGATATTCACCTATTCCCATGCTGACCGTAACATTGCCGACCAAGTCTAAATGAAATTGTTCAATAGCCCTGCGTACGCGTTCAGCCAGGATCTTCATCCCATCGAGAGTTGTCACACTTGACAGGATCATGAATTCCTCACCTCCCCAGCGCGCAAGAATATCGTTGTTACGCAGTTGTTTCCGCGTCAGTGCCGTGATCTGCTTGAGCAGAATGTCACCGACATCATGGCCATGAGTATCATTGACCCTCTTGAAGAAATCTATATCAAACATGGCGAGGGAAAGCGGGGTCGGATTTCGAACTTGTTTTTGTATTTCATTCTTGATTTCCTCTTCCATTTTTCGCCGGTTAAATGCACCTGTCATCACATCTATCGTGGCGTGTTCACGCAGCTCCTTTTCCAGATGACAGCGATAGCTGATGTCAATGCCTGTGGCGATAATTGACACATCTGTTTCGGAACCATCCAACCTCATCCCATTGATGAAAAAAGGAATGCAGCTGGCGTCACGCTTGAATAGATTGACCTCAACTGAAGACGTGCCCGTTGCCCGGGTATCGATTCTGAATTTTTCAATTTTTGAGCAGTCTTCGTCCCTTACCAGCTGCAGCAGCGTCATTTTGTGCAATTGATTGCCGGCATATCCCAGCGCATGTTCAAAATTGCTGTTCCAGCGCATCAAGCGACCATTCTCATCAATGAGAAAGAATATGCCTGGCATGCTATTAATGAGAGTGTTGGCAAAGTTCCTTTCGCGTAACTCGGCTGTCTGCGCCGCAATTTCCGCCATTTTTCTGTCGCTGATGTCACGGGCGACAGTTGAAAAATAGGCAACTTCGCCACCCGGCTCATTGCGATGAGCAATGACAAGTTGAGAAACGGGAACCTTGGATCCATCAGGCCTGCTAAGGATAATTTCATCTTCCCATACACCTTCTTCCATGGCATAGGGATAGGCCACATCAAGCAGCAGCCTGGCTACGGCGTTCGGATAAAGTCCGCTTACGGATTGATGCTCGGTATCATGAGTTTCGCCAAGTATGTGCTTTGCACCATTATTGCAATAATGGAACTTTCCTTCCCTGTCGGTGATAGTCACCAGATCCGGGGTGGCATCCAGTAGGGTAATCAGGCGCTGTTGTGCCATTTTTGCCTTGTCCAGTTCGATAAGACCAGCCAGTGTGTCCGCAACACTGTTTAAAAATGGCGCTTCTATCGGTTTGGGTGTGTGTCCGGCTGAAACATAAAGATTGAGTACACCAACCAGGCCTTTGGCGGAAATAATAGGTTGGCAATAATGCCCATGATCCGGCATGCCCTCGAAGCGAGTTTCATGATCTTTATTAACATGATTGTGAAATATGAGTGTTTTCGATGCGGCAGCTTTGCCGCAAAGACAATTTCCAAATGCCACGTTCGCACATTTATCTTTCAGTATCGGTGCCAAATATTTTTTGGCGACCAGGCGTAAGGTATTGCTGTTCTCATCGCAAAGAAAAACAGAACCTTTGCGTTCCAGTGCGAACCATGGAATGTTGAACAATAGCTCAAGTACGCTGTCGAGTTTTTCTTCAAGAGGAATTTTTTCCAGAGTCAATGATAATATCTTGCGCAGTACTTCCTGCGTATCTCGTTCTGTGCGCAGCTCTGATTCAGATAGATCATTTTGTATGTTGTCACCCAAGGAGCTAATCCCAGGTGAAAGAGATGTGTCCTGCTTGGCAGGGAGTTCGGCCTCTACCTTGTCAAAGGAATCGGATTCAGGGTTTTTCCGTGAGTTCACTTATATCTCTCCTAAAGCACTGTGGTGCGCCTGAAAAAACCACATAGTACGAATTATGGAATAACTCCAAAATGATTTAAATTCAGATCTCAGCGAGAAAATTGGACTGCTACTGTAACAGGCTGATTTTGGAACTTATGCTGCATTTGTGAGCGTCCACTTTTGCGAAGTCTAATCTAATGTAGTGCAGGTCTGCAAATAGCATGGAACTCATCATTATGGCACCAACATATGGCCGCAATGGCCGTTAAGCTGTTCTCTCTAGAAAGCCTCTCCCCAATTTTGTCAGTATGCAATAATGTAAAGAGGGTTCCAGGTTCGATGGCGAGGTTGAACTGGCTGCTTAAATTTCATCAATAGAGAGGCTGCAGATGAATAGTCGCAGTGACCAATATGCTAGAAGTATCGTTTGAATTCAAACTTAGTTCCTATCTTTTTAACAGCACCGGTGACTCAGGAGGTTTGCCTGTGAATACATCCAGCAAGTCGCTCAGGTTTACCTGCGAAAGAGTGATGTCGGCACGCAAGATTGCCGAGGACAAACCGGTTTCCGGTTTTGATTTTTTGGGTGCAGCCAGCAATGCGGAAGTTAAAATCGAATCGGATGATGCGTTCGATAACCAGTTTATTCAGTATCTGTCCGCCCACGCAAAGATAGATGTTTCCAAAGTGATGATTGCCGGCGGCGATTTTGGTTTTCGTGTAAATCCCAAAGAGCCCAATAATGGCGAGATGGGACGTGTCTATTTAAAAGAGATGCAGGACAAAAACGGCCTCGATATAGATCTGATTCTGAAACAGGAAGAATTTGATGCCGTTTGGGGATTGGCCGCCGAGCAAAAAATTCACAGAATGGTAGGCAGCTTTGTTTGTTACAAGTTGAAACAGGCAAATCTTGCCGGTTGCGATATAAATCGAACAGCCGGCATCCTTACCAGTGCCTTGCAGTTGATTCCGGGCGCATAGTCAGGCATCAGGAAGAAATTCTAAATTCTGCGCAAGCTGGATTTTCTTCGTCTTTCGGACTCGCATTCCTGTTTTAATTTTATCCTGCATAAAACATTTGGAATAATGGATTTGATTCTGGTGTCGAAATTGGAATGCAACCAATGTTCAGTGTCCGAGTTTTCGCTGAATTCTCTTACCCCCAAATAGTGGATCACGTCACACAAGGTGAGTTCGCGTTTGACAGGCCATGTCGCATAACTTCCTTCTGCAAATTTCAAAATGTCATAGGCCTCTATTTCGTCGCAGTTGTTGCGTGTCATCACCAGCGTCTTGAAACGTTCTCTTTCGTTCAGCTCGGGATGCTCAGCCGAGATTTTGCGATACATGGCGAGCAATTCCCGGCTTACACCAATGACAAAACGATTTTCATGTCTTGTTTGGCGCCATGACGCAATCATGCTGCGAAACCAGCTCGTTTCTGTCTGGTTTTTCAATTTATCCGGATTAATTAACGCCATGATGATTACCTTTGTACTTGGATGAGAAGAGATAATAAACTCCGTAGTCAAGAACAGAGTCAAGGGCTGGTTTGCAGGAATGCACATATTGGTTTCAAAATTGAATTCGCAAAGTTGCATATTGATTGAAGATGCAGAATGTTTTAGAAAATAGTTGTTTGTTTTTAGTTGCTTGGCGTGAGTAGTTTTTTTAAGGTATGCTTCAATCCATGACCATGCAACCGCTAATTTACCTTGCTTCTCAAAGCCCGCGTCGCCGCGATCTGTTGAAACAAATCGGAATTCACTTTCAGGTTTTATTGCTGCGCGACGATCCACGCCGTCTTCCAGATATAGATGAAACGCCATTGCAGATTGAAATGCCAGCAGATTATGTGCAGCGCATTTGTCGGGCCAAGGCACACGCAGGCTGGAATTCTTTGCTGCATCGCAAGCTGCCCAAGTTGCCCGTATTGAGCGCGGATACCACAGTGTCACTGGATAAAAAAATAATCGGCAAGCCAAGAGACCGTGCGGATGCTGTAGCCATGCTGCACTTCTTGTCCGGCCGCACACACCAGGTATTGAGTGCGGTTGCAATCATTCTGGAAGAGCGGCTGGAAATGCGTTTATCCACGACCGATGTGACCTTTGCAATATTGAGCGAGGCACGTATCCAGCATTATCTGAACAGCGACGAGGCGTATGACAAGGCTGGTGCTTACGGCATACAGGGCATTGCGGGCGCATTTGTGCAACGCATTGAGGGCAGTTATTCCGGAGTGGTAGGATTGCCCCTGTATGAAACTACCGAACTATTACAATCATTTGGATACCCCGCACCATGAGTGATGAAATACTGATTAACGTAACACCGCAGGAAACACGCGTGGCAGTGATACAACAGGGCGTCGTGCAGGAGTTGTATATAGAGCGAGGCAGCAACAGCAGTATGGTCAGCAATATGTATGTGGGGCGTGTGAAGCGCGTGTTGCCAGGCATGCAGTCGGCCTTTATCGATATAGGCCAGGAGCGTTCTGCCTTTCTACATGTGGCGGATATCTGGGAAAACCGCAACAACGGTGAGCCGGTCAAGCCGATAGAAAAAACCCTGTTTGAGGGGCAGAGCTTGCTGGTGCAGGTTATCAAGGACCCGATCGGCACCAAGGGCGCGCGACTTTCAACGCAAATCAGTATAGCCGGACGGCTGCTGGTTTATCTGCCGCAGGAAGACAATATCGGCGTATCACAGCGTATAGAAAATGATGCTGACCGCAGGGTGCTGCGCGAAAAACTGCAGGGCCTGATACCTCCCGAGCATCACGGTGGTTATATCATCCGCACGCTGGCGGAAGACGCCACCGAGGAAGAATTTTCTGCCGATATCGCCTATCTGGACAGGCTGTGGAAAAGCCTGCAGAAGCAGGCGAAAGGTTTAAGTGAGCCGGTGTTGCTGTATCAGGAGCTGGACCTCAGCCTGCGTGTGTTGCGCGACTTCATCAATTCAGACACGACACGCGTGCTGATCGATTCTCGCGAGACGCACTACCGCATGAATGCATTTGCACATGACTACATTGATTCGTCTATCGACAAGCTTGAACTTTATGCGGGACAGCGCCCACTGTTCGATCTGTATGGCGTGGAAGAAGAAATTGAAAAGGCATTGACGCGTCGTGTGGATTTGAAATCCGGCGGCTATCTGATTTTTGACCAGACCGAGGCACTGACTACGGTGGATGTGAACACCGGCAGTTTTGTCGGCGGGCGCAATTTTGACGATACGATATTCAAGACCAATCTGGAAGCGGCACAGGTGATTGCACGCCAATTGCGCCTGCGCAATCTGGGTGGCATTATCATTTGCGACTTCATCGATATGGACAGCAGCGAGCACCGCAATGCAGTGCTGGAAGAATTCAGGAAGGCGCTGTCCTTTGATCACACGCGCATCACGGTGAATGGTTTTTCCTCGCTGGGATTGGTGGAGATGACGCGCAAGCGCACGCGTGAAAGTCTGGCGCATGTGTTGTGCGAACAATGTCCGGTGTGCCAGGGACGCGGCGAAGTGAAAACACCGCAGACTATTTGTTACCAGATCTTGCGTGAAATTGTGCGTGAGGCACGGCAGTTCAATGCACGCGAATATCGCATCCTCGCCTCGCAAGCGGTAGTAGACATGTTCCTCGATGAAGAAGCGCAGGCATTGGCACAACTATCTGATTTTATTGAAAAACCTGTTTCTTTGCAGGTGGAGACCTTGTATTGTCAGGAACAGTACGATGTTATTCTGATGTAAACAATTCAACAGCATGCCGGATTTTTACAAGCAGCCGGGAAGCAGATAATCCGGACATTTTGATTTTTAGGCGCAGGATTTCAATCCTTGAGCAGGCTTTGCGGGGGGATGGCACTGCCGCTTATGACTACCCGTTTGTGGCGTGACTGTTCACCCTGTTTAAGCCTCACGTTGCGCAACGGCACTTTAAAAAAATCCGCAAGAAAACGCAGCAAGGCCTCGTTGGCGCGGCCCTCGATGGGCGGAGTGGCGAGGCGTATTTTCAGCGCATCACCATGCAGCCCGGCTACAGTTGTTTGTTTCGCACCGGGTTGTACATGCAGGCTTAGCGTGATGCAATCTGCGCCCACGCTGTACCACCCGGTCATGGTGGAATCTTGCCGAGTCAGATCAGGTTGCGTACCAAAAGATCCAGGTAATAAACGGGTATCATCAGCGTGAGCTGGCAGATGATAATCAGCGCAAAAGCAGACATGTCAACATTGCCTATGGGCGGAATATAGCGCTGTAACGGTCTGATAAACGGCGCAGAGATGGCGTTCAGCATGGGCGAAAACGGGGTATGCGGATTTATCCACGATAAAACTGCCTGGATGATCACGGCAAACATAAGCAGGCTGATGCTCAGGCTGAGCAGCTTGACGACACCTATCAATAACAAGCCGAGGTATAGGTAACTGCCATCCGGTGACTGGTAAATGAAGATGAATTCGGACAGGTACATGTATATCACTTCAAACAGATAAGCCAGCAACAGGGTTGCAGAGTCATAGCCGCGGAACGATGGAATGTAGCGGCGGCTGCGTAACACCACGAAATTGGTGAGCGCCATGATGAATTCACCTATGGGATTGTGCATGGGGGCACGCAGCCATTGCAGGTGAAAGCGCAGCAACAACAGGATTGCAAAAGGTTGCAGCGTGACATCGAGTAAGAACTGGGCGGCTTGCATTAACATCAGTTTTCTCCCAGTTCTTTGCCCATTTCACGCGAGCGGTTTGCCGCGGCATGCACCGCGTCCACGATATGTTGTTTCACCTTGTTGCTTTCCATATTCATCAATGCCTTTTCCGTGGTGCCATTTTTTGAGGTGACGCGTGAGCGTAACACGCCCGCATCGTCACTGCTGCTCTCTGCCAATTTTGTCGCGCCCATAAAAGTATCCAATACCAGGCGGCGTGCATCCTGCGCGTTGAAGCCAAGTTCCTGGGCGGCCTGCTGCATGGCCTCGATAAAATAAAACACATAGGCGGGGCCGCTGCCGGAAACGGCCGTCACCGCATCCAGCATCTGTTCATTTTCCAGCCAGAGTATGCTGCCTACCGAGGTCATGATGGATTGTGCTTCATGGCGGTTTGTTTCGCTGACCGCGGGCAAGGCATACAGGCCGGTAATGCCACTGCGTATGAGGGCGGGTGTGTTGGGCATGGCGCGCACGACACTGTCAGTGCCCAACCACTGTGCAATGTCATGCGCCTGTACACCGGCAGCAACGGAAATGATCAGTTGCTCCTTGATTATGGTAGCTAGCTGCAGCGCAAGTTCGCGCAGATGCTGCGGCTTGATCGCCAATACGATTACATCCGCGTGTTGCACGCTTTCTGCCAGCTCTGTAGAAGCGCGTATGCCGAAATCGTTATGCAGGCGTGCACATGCATCCGTGTTGATTTCCACCACACGCAGATGGGCGGTCGAGAAGCCGCGTTTAAGCAGGCCGCCTATCAGCGCACTGGCCATGTTGCCGCCACCGATAAAACAAATATTCATTTGGAGGTCCCTGGATTTAAAGTTTAATGGCTAGTGGGGCAGCGCTGGAATATTTTCTTTGTTAATTTTTTTTCTGCTGCCAAAAATTGCCGTACCTACCCTGACTATCGTTGCACCTTCCACTATGGCCGCAGTCATATCGTGCGACATACCCATCGACAGCGTGTCAAGATTCATGCCTGCCTGATTCAAGCTCGCAAGCAATTCACGCATCACGGCAAATGGCGCGCGTTGCTTTTCCAAGCCCTCGGCCGGTGCGGGTAGCGCCATTAGACCACGCAGCCTGAGATGTGGCAAAACGGCTATGGCCTTGGCCAGTGCAAGTGCTTCATCCGGCGGTACGCCACCCTTGCTGTCTTCGCCACTGACATTGATTTGCAGGCAGATATTGAGCGCAGGTAACCATGCCGGGCGTTGATCTGAAAGACGTTCGGCGATTTTAAGGCGGTCTACGCTGTGCACCCAGCTGAAATTTTCCGCAATCAGGCGCGTTTTGTTGCTTTGTATCGGCCCGATAAAGTGCCACTCAATCGCCAGATCGCGCAACTCGTTCATCTTGTCCAGCGCTTCCTGTACATAGTTTTCGCCAAAGGCCTGCTGACCATGTTCATAGGCCGCACGCAGCACATTTGCCGCGACGGTTTTGCTGATTGCAAGCAGCTTGATTTGCGCCGCATCGCGCTTTGTCAGCGTGGCGGCCTGAGCAATCGCCGTTCGCACTGCTTGCATGTTGGAAAGGATTGCGGTCATAATCACTCAAGTTTTTCAAGGAAGCTTGGCAGCCTTAGCGTCACAATATTGCCAAACATATAGGAAATTATAATGGATATTACCGAGCTGCTCGCGTTTAGCGTTAAAAACAAGGCATCAGATTTGCATCTTTCCGCGGGCTTGCCGCCCATGATACGGGTGCACGGCGATATACGCAGAATCAACCTGCCGCCGATGGAACACAAAGAAGTGCATGCGCTGGTGTACGACATCATGAACGACCAGCAACGCAAAATGTACGAGGAAAACAAGGAGATCGACTTTTCCTTCGAAGTGCCCGGCCTGGCGCGTTTCCGCGTCAACGCCTTTGTACACAACCGCGGCGCGGGTGCGGTCATGCGTACCATTCCTTCCAAAATCCTGTCGCTGGAAGACCTCAAGGCACCAAAAATATTCGAGTCAATTTCCGATTTTCCGCGCGGCATGGTGCTGGTAACCGGGCCTACGGGTTCGGGTAAATCCACCACACTGGCGGCGATGGTGAACCACCGCAACGAAAACGAAATGGGCCATATTCTGACGGTGGAAGACCCTATCGAATTCGTGCATGAAAGCAAGAAGAGTCTGGTCAACCAGCGTGAAGTCGGCCCGCATACCCTGTCATTTCAAAACGCGTTGCGCAGCGCGCTGCGTGAAGATCCCGACATCATCCTGGTGGGCGAGATGCGCGACCTGGAAACTATACGCCTGGCGATGTCGGCGGCTGAAACCGGCCACCTGGTGTTCGGCACGCTGCACACCAGTTCCGCTGCCAAGACCATAGACCGTATTATCGACGTGTTCCCCGCGGATGAAAAGGAAATGGTGCGCGCGATGTTGTCCGAATCGCTGCGTGCGGTTATTTCCCAGACATTGCTTAAAACCAAAGATGG
>JBBQYH010000018.1:0-24050 GCA_038208855.1 Burkholderiales bacterium | reverse complement strand
GCGATCCCTGCACAAAACTGTAAAAAAAGCCCTGGACCCTCTGGGTCTCCTAAATCCAGGTAAATTCCTGGAATAAACCACCCAAGGTGCCAGAAACTGATGCCACAGATTGACCACCGTACGTATCTGCGAGACTGTCATAAGTCGCAGAAACGTTATTGATCATTGTCTGACCTACCTGCAAAGTCACATCAGGTTTGACTCGATAATAGAGGTGTACCGAGTCACCCGGAATAATTTTCTTTAATTTATAGGTATTGGTATAGGAAAAAATAACTTTTGCAGGTGACGGATCGTTTAAAACATTATTGACCAATTGCCCCTCAGTATCTGGGGGAGTGTTTTCATCCGTACTCGCATCATCATCATTGTTAATACCATCGCTTTCAAGTGCGTCAATCAGATACTTATGATGACTTGTATCCAACGTATCCGTTACTACTACATCATAGGCTGGCGCTCGTGTTACTCCGCTTGCTGCCGCCTGATTTGTTACGGTAATTCTATACATGTACTTGTCAGCGGTATCTCCATCATTTACGAAAGATGACCAGGTATTACAAGCCGTTCCAATTCCATGCAAAGTTTCATTACAGGCTTCTTTTACCAAAATCAACTTGGGTTCTGTCACGGTTAAATTCACTGTCCGTGCTGGCGCCAAAGGGTATCCGATTGTCCCTGGTCCAAGTGTATATATATCATCTACACCGGTAATGTCGTTATGAAAAACCGCATCAAATGTAGAGGTCATGACATTACTGCTGGTGAATGCATGCAGATTAGGACTGCCTCCTGCAGGCGGTACGGAGTTTAATAAACGGTCTGTTAAATTTACTCGGAACCATTCATCCTTTTGCTGAATACGATTTGCAGGCGGATTAAATTCCCAATTAATCTGACCCGTATATAGCGAATTCAATGGTGAAGGCGTCACTACAAATCCAGTTATCAATGATGTGCTGGTATTAGCAGGATCGGCAGCTGAGTATGTCGGATCTATGTTTGAAATCCAACCTTGTGAATTGACAGGCAATTGATCTGTTACATTGATATTTTGCACTGCAATATAGGTGAACCCGGGTGTTTGAAATCCGAACCAACCACCAGACTCAATGTGAAAAGTACACTCCTCGCCTATTTGTACATTATCGTTTGGACTTAAAACAGTTGGCGGGTTATTTTCACTGCAATTACCCAATAGAGTTTTGGTCAAATTAAAACCAATCACACGTGCACGTACACCATCCATGCTGTAGTTATTCGCGCGATCCGTTTGACCATCGGACCTTGCAGTTACTGTAGGGAACCACAACGGAGTATTATCGGACAGGAAAATTTCCCCAACGACATCCGCACGGAAACTTAGATCGTCTGCAATAATTCTGGCTGCATAATTGGGATCTGTCGAACGAACTTTTACAACACTAAATGTAAGTGTTCTTGACCCATTAGGCGCAAGATTATTCGGTAGTCCCCCGCCTGCAGGCACACAGTTATAAACAGTGGCCGATGTCGGAATAGCTGCAGGAAGTGTCCAAACTTTCCATGGAAGCGGTTGAGGTGGAGTACCAGATTGAGTGATTACCGTACACCCTGATGGTGCGTTTGTCACTTGCATTGTGGTACCAAAACTGACAAATACATGGTAATTGCTTGCATCATGTCCACCGTGATTAGTGACCACCACAGGCAATTGCAATGTTTGCGTGTTTGTTAAAATGAAAACACTGCCATTTATATCTATATCCAGATCTTCAGGGAAAGAAGTAAAGTTGTCTGTGTATGGATAACTGGGCGCATTGATGGCACCCACATTACAAAAATCTTCATACGTCAGATAGAGGTTATTGGGTGTTAACGTGACCTGATTAAGAGGATCGGTAGATGGTACTGTTGTTGGTGATTCCGTATGTACATCAAGGTTTGCAACTTTGTCATAACTCGTAGACTTAATTAGGACGACACGAAACGTGATAACAGCCGATTCAGTTGCACGCAACATATTGCGCTGATCAGAATATAGTGGATGTGTTGTTGTACTTGTCAGAGTGAACTGAGGCTGTGTATTACTTAAAGGTACGGCTAATGCCGCCGGATTCGTCCAGTTAACCCTGTCTATTCTTCCGTTATATGCACCATAACCCCCATTTACTTGCAATTGCGGGGTATAGGTTGGATCCACTACATATTCGGTTGGCAACACATCACGTAAATTGATGTTTTTGATAGAGCCGCCAGTGTTGTTGGTGATGGTAATAGTCATCGTGCCGCGGCTTCCTGCCGGTTGTGCAAGATTCACGCCTCTCAACTGACGATTAACTAACAGCCCTACTGGAGAACCACCCGGCACAGTCAAGCTACTTAGCGTAGCCACTGAACTTGTCGGAGCCACACCTCCTGATGGTGAAAAAATCCCTCCAACAGGCCCTTCTCCTTCACAGCCCCATTGCAAATTGGAGGCTGTGTTGGTTTTATTGCTAACACAAGAACCCGTGCTGATTATTTTTCCAACAAAAAAGAAATCTGCTATACCATTTTTGGGGACATCATTAACAGGATCTGGATCGCCGAACGGATTGTTGATAGGGGAAAAATTATATGAATTATTTGCAACAACGCACGTTGATCCGCCAGGAAGCGCACCATTATTATTGGCAACAGCTAATGCCGTCGCTTCTGTTGGACATGCATATTTGATCAGGATATTTCCGTTTTGCATTAAGTCATCAATGCGCATGTCCTGCATTGCAGCCAGACCTGTTGAATTGTCGACCCTTATGCGCCAAATCACGTCATCGTTATTATTTCCATATACAGGATTTGTATATGAGTCATTTGGTTGCCCTGCATCTACATTCCGGCCACCTTTGGTAATGGACGGATTGGGTTCGCGTAATGGTAATATTTCCCAAGGAGTTGTGACGGTACTATTTACGACACAAGCAGGGGAAGTGCTATAAATTAGACTGGCTTGAATTTGACGACTAATAGACGAAATTGTTGCCAAGGATTGCTGATTTCCAATTGGACGTCTAACTGCAAATGTAATGGAGATAGTTGAAAAGCTGTTGGCTCCAACCTGAGGTGCCAGCGAAGCCAAATCAGAAATTTGTGCGGATGTCCAAGTTAACACTGACCCGCTGATTGTTGGTGCACTGCCACCAGCTTGTAACACACCGTTCACTTTGTAACTAATCGGAGTGGGTGCTGTTGCATCGTAAACCAAGCCTGATGCACCCAAATCTTCGCTTACTGCCATGTTAACCATATCGGTAACGCTAGAAGCTGTACCAAGATAGGGATTCGTAACGATAATAGTGACATATCCATAACCACACAACTCGCAATAACTAAGGCTTGTTGACGGACTAGCTGTCAAGTCATGACGAACGAAAGCCGGAGGAGAACTTTTTAGATCGCAAGGTGCAGCATATACAAGCACTCCAGACAAAAGCAGTGCAAGTGCAACCACTGCTAATTTGAATAGACTAGAAATAAAAAACTGGCTCTTATTATTATTTCGCATAATATACAATGCACGCTCTAACCAAACAAAATCAATGGCTTATATAAAAATGAGAATTTATTCATAATAAACCGTCTCGTTCAAAATCATCAAACACATGCAAGCTACCGAAATCATTATATAAACAATGCGACATATTAACAGATTAATAATTTAATCGTGCCATGTTTCAATGATTAAATGGTTACCAATATCACTCAATATGTAATCAATTAACATTCTTGAAAATTTCACCCATAGGAAAATTACTAAATTTGTTGTTTATTTATCAAGAAAAGAAAATATTTATTATCTTTCATAGCATTAACCCAATTCACCGAAATGTAGAATCAAGAAAGGGATTCTTGGCATATTATTCAATATACGCTCGACATCAATGCAGATCATTCAAAGCATGAACGAAAGGAAAGCAATTCTTGTTGAGTGGAGGGTCTAAGACTTGAATTGAATAATCAAGAGAATGAATGGTTAGATAAGCGGTACAAGTGGCAACTTCATTTGTTAAAACGAGAATTCATGCCATACATAAATTCTGGCTCTATCATCGTTGGCTAAGTCTTCTATCGTCCGCGCCATAAAGCACACGTAAAATGATGATGGATTTATCAGCCGCTTCATAAATGGCGATATAGGGCAGCCCTTTCATCACGATCTCCCTAGTACCTTCACAGCCACCCTCTCTGCCACTATCAGGATGTTCAGTCAATAATTGCAACTGATTTTTAAATTCTGATATTGCATTTCTGGCTGTTTGAACACTGACTTGCTGCATAATATTGGAAGCAATTGCAAAGATATCGCGTTCAGCTTCTGGAGTGATTTTAAGGTTGTTTATCATCTATGCGGGTTTCCAATTCATTGAAGAATTCTTTGGCCGTACGTGTTTTACCTTCTTCAACAGATTTCATGCCAATTTCAATTTGTTCACGAAACCATTTATCCCGCTCCACTGCCTGATTTACCTTCTTCATGGCTTCTTTTCTATCGGGACGTTTGCGTCCGGCATCTTTCATTTGCTCAGGATCGTAATTTTTCATATCCACACTAAAGCGGCCGATGCCAATAGTCTTGCGCAGATAATCAACTACAGTATCCATGGAACGAAAAAATCGAATCTTCCCGGTCCGTGCAGTTAAAACCTTCTCAGTTTCACCATATTTAACCGCTATATAAAATCCGCTTGCTTCGCCTACTACTGATGCAGAACGCACAGCCTCAGCTTCTACAAGAGTTTTAAGCGTAGTTTGAGAAATCTTGTCATCTGCCATATTCCCACCTTCGTATTCGTATAACAAGCAGCAGTGTAACCATTAACTGGTAAAATTAACAGTGACATTATGACTACTACTCCACGGCAAACTCAAAACATGCATTCGTATAAATAATATACATACTATTCAAATATTTGAGTAACATTTTCTAGGGGCTTTACCAAAGTTGCATATTTCAACTTAGTATAGCTATACTACTGAGCAATGATTAGATTACGCACTGAAGTATGTTTGCTTTATTGTTGGCGTGATACCCAATCTTAATCACCCCCCAAACCTTTCAATCTGAGAAAAAATATGAATATTAAAACACGCAAAATGTTAACCATTGCAGCTGGAATTGTCGTATTGGCTATTACTTTCACCTTCGGCTACTGGATGGGCAACAGAAATAATCGAACCAGCATAGAAACGCCAAATATGCTCAGCCATCAGGATATGGAACATGCATTTGGCAGTATCACTCCAGCTGCGACGGAAACATCACCCCATGCTGCATCCATGCAGGGGGAAACTATGGCGATGGGCTTGAGCGGATTAGTTGCCGGATTGGAAAAGAAGGTTGCAGCCAACCCCGACAATATCGAACAGCAACTGCTGCTGGCACAAACCTACAAGGAACTGGATAGTAGAGACAAGTCCATAGCCTTGTTGAATAAGCTAAACAAGCGCGCGCCCAAAAACGCACAGGTTAAATTCATTTTGGCAAAGATACTTATGAGCAGCGAAGATAAGCAGGAGTTGAAACAGTCACTAAAATTATTTGATGAGTCGATAAAACTTCAACCTGAACTTTCCAGTGATGCGAAGTTATTTCAGGGAGAAATAAACGTTAAATTGAATAATATCCCCTGATACCAGCATGTAACTATCGCAATATTTTCATTCACACTCAAATTGCAAGCGGACCAAAGTTCATGCCTATGGAAATTCTCCGCTGAGTACTGCAATTGGCCCGGACTGAATGCATTACATCGGGCGCAAAGAAGACAAACATACCCTCATGTGGATTTATCAATGTCTGGCTATATTTGTCCAATATGACCAACTTGCCCGAATTGTTCGGCACCTGAACGTAATAAACAGCGGACAATAATTCGTCCATATCGTCATGGTTATGCTCACTAGTTGCCTCACCGGGTCCCATATCATTGATCCAGAAGCCGCTACGCAAATGCTGCGCAGATTTCTGTAACAAGCAACCAGCATAATATTGAGCTTGTTCAAGTACTTTTGCTATAGCTGGAATTTTTTCGCGTGCAAAATACAGATTTTCATATCGACCGCCAAAATAGTGACTACGCTTCTGTAAATCTTCCTCGCGCAACGCTTGATAGGTATCCATAATATTCCGGTTTACTTCCCCAGCGTCAGGCATAAATCCATAGTAAACAGGAACACTTGAAATTAAAGTGGAAGAATTTTGCACAGGCATAACGGGACTATCCAGCATCAAATTAAAATTTCTCGTACGCCGCCAAATATCGCCACTTGCCTTGAGCAAGTGATGACATTGGAATGCGACCAATACGAATACGTTTCATTGCCAGCACCTCAAGGCCAACCTTTTCACACATGTCGGCCACCTGTCCGCGTTGTACACCTTTAAATGCAAATCTTAGCTTGTGATCGCTTTGCCAGCTTACTTTGACTGGCAGCAACTTGCCATTTTGCTGTATGCCTTTGTTGAGTTGTTGTAGACCGTCTTCTGCAATTTCCCCCGCAGTTTCTACAATATATTCCTGCTCTACCCTTGTAGCATCCTTGATCAACTTGCGTGCAATACGAAAATCCTGGGTATATATCAGCAGTCCGCTGGAATGCATACCCAATGTATCGGTCAATTCAAGATCCTTAAGGTGCCGCTTTATAAATTGCATACCCGTGTGGTCGTCAGCAACATGGTTGTCAGCTGTCAGCAACCTGGTACATGCATCTATATCCATCCCGGCTGGTTTGTGCAGCAATATCGTGACCGGTTCAACCGCGGCCAGATTGGCCTCAAGCATCAACTCAACTTTCTGCTCTGCAAGCACACGAAAACCCGGCTCCTCAACTACCGCTCCATCCACTTTTACAAAACCGCATTCTATATATTGCTCGGCTTCGCTGCGGCTGCAGGGTATCTGGCTTGCCAGACGCTTGGCCAGACGAATGGACTCACTGTTGGTTTCGATTATCATCAGGATATCGCAGGTAATTGAGCAGTCAGGGCAGCTTTTTCGCTAACTGCGGTGCCCATTAACGCAAAACCCAGCAACTGGCCATTGGTATGATGGAACACCGCTTTAACACCATCAACACTTGCTTCAACTTTCCACTCACCATCGGCCATAGATTCCGGCGGGCTAACCACCGTCGGGCATAGTGGTGTTTTTACCGCAACCGGCATGGCTGCATAATGCACAGCCGTGGGATTACCCGTCAATATTGGGGCCAAAGCACGGGCGGCCGTCATGATAGGCATGACAAAGGGCAACACGCGACCCTCAACTTCAGCACAATCACCCAGGGCATAAATCTCATCAAAATTGGTTTGTAAAAAATTATTCACTACTATGCCGCGGTTGATGCTAATTCCCGCTGCGGCGGCCAAGGCAGTTCTGGGTTTCAAACCTACGGCCGACAATACAACATCCGCCACAATTATTTTTCCATCAGCCAGGGTAAGCCGCAATTGCTCGCCTGCCTTTTCAACTTTCTGCGTCGACGTGCCCAGATGAAACACCACGCCTTCGCTTTCCAGTTTCTGTTGTATATATGCGGCAGACTCCGGCGGCAATAGCCGTCCCAACAACTGCGGGGCCAGATCAATTACCTGTATCTTGTAACCGCCGCCAACCAGATCATTGGCAAATTCACAACCAATCAAGCCGGCACCGAGAATGGCAATATCCTTTTTTCCTTCAATCGCAGTACGGAAACGTCGATAATCATCCAGATCATTCACCGACAGCACCGCATCTGCTCCATCACCCTGCAGCGGCAACTTGATGGTATCGGCGCCCAGTGCCAATACCAGTTTGCTGTAGTTGAGCGGTACACCGTTTACTGTCAATTGCTTTAATTTGGGATCAATCGCAGTGACTTGTGCATTTGCTCTGACCTCGATTTTGACCTCGGCTGACATTTTCTCTGCATCTTTCATCAACAACGCATCTGCAGTTTTTTTCTGTGCGAATGCATTGGAAAGCATAGGTTTGGAGTAAAAACCGCCATGATCGCGAGACAAAACAACAACAGGTGTTGCAGTATCCAGCTTGCGAAATTCACGTGCGACCGTGTAGCCCGCAAGCCCGCTACCTATGATGACTACGGGCTGCTGTGGCATTATTTGACCTCCACCATTTCAAAGTCAACCTTGGCTACGCCACAGTCGGGGCAAGACCAGTCGAAGGGCACATCATCCCACTTTGTACCTGGGGCTATGCCATGCTCAGGATCGCCATTCGCTTCGTCGTAAATAAAACTGCACACCAAACATTGCCATACTTTCATGATTATTTCCTTATTCAAAATTCGTTATAAATATATTCAAGCTGTAACTTTTGCCAACGTATCACGATAATGATTGGCATGTTTTTCTTCTACCTTGGCCAATGCAGCGAATCGTTTGGCCGCTTTTTCAAGTGTAGCCTTGAACTGCTGTGCATGCACTCTAGATTCATCAATTTGCTCGTCAATTTCCGTAACCGCGGCCAGATTACCTTCCTCAATAGCCGTATGCCTAAAGGACGGATACATTTCGGTATATTCGTAGGTCTCACCCTCTATTGCCATTTCCAGGCATCTGGCAGGCGTCATCGTTGATGGTGGATAAAGCAGATCAAGGTGCCCCAGCGCATGCTGAACTTCCTGAGCGGCAGTTTCTTCAAATACCTTTGCTGTTTCCACATCTCCTGCTGCACGGCAGATTTTAGCAAAGTACAGGTATTTGGTGTGGGCCATGGATTCTCCAGCAAAGGCTGATTCCAGGTTTTCTATTGTGGTTGGTGCGTTCATATTGTTTCTCCTTTATTTAATTTACTGTACCTACAGGGCACGGAATGAATATTAGAGAAACTTTTTAGATAAATATAATTGTATATTTTAATACTTTTGATTTGCTATACTTATCACGCAACCAAACAATAAATAATTCAATATGACCCTGAATGAACTTCGCTATATCGTTGCTGTATCGCAAGAAGGAAACTTTCGCCGTGCAGCAGAACGTGTGTTTGTGAGCCAACCAGCACTGTCCCTGGCTATTCAAAAGCTCGAAGCTGAGCTGGGCGTAAAGATTTTTGAGCGCAGCAGGACTTCTGTGCAAGCAACCCCTGTAGGAGAAATGATCGTTGCACAAGCGCAACGTGCACTGGAAGAGGCGGCACAAATCAGGGAAATCGCCAGCCAGGGTAAAGATCAACTATCCGGCTCACTCAAGCTGGGAGTCATTTACACCGTAGGACCATACCTATTGCCGCAACTCATCCCGATACTAAAACGCAAAGCGCCCGATATGCCTCTCGAAATGGAAGAAAACCTTACTGAAAACCTTGAAGCGCATCTGATCAACGGTCGTCTGGACGTTATCATCATTGCATTGCCATTCTCAGGAGCTGGTATCACTACCCTCCCCCTTTATGACGAAGACTTCAGTGTAGTCATTCCGGCAGATCACCCCTGGGCAAAAAAGAAAAAAATAAAAGCTTCAGAATTGGCGACAGAAAAAGTATTACTATTAAGCAGTGGCCATTGCTTCAGCAACCAGGTAAGAGAAGCATGCTCCCAATTCAATGGCAATTTGGGCGAAACACTTCAGGGCAACTCACTGGAAACAATACGCAACATGGTAGCCAGCGGATTGGGAATCACCGTGTTGCCAGTTTCAGCCAACACCGAGAAATATCGCAGTAAGTTAACAGTTGAAATACCATTTTCATCACCAGTGCCTTCCCGTCGCATTGCGCTAGCCTGGCGTAAAGGATTTTCACGGAAAAATGCGATTGAAATATTGGCAAAAGCGATCATAGATACGAAATTGCCAGGAACCAGAGCAATTCAATATTGACTCTAATTACCAACGTTGCAATTGCTGCAAATATAACTCGAACAGATTCTTCAAGTTATCCGGCGTAGAAATAATATCGCTGATCAGTGTAAAAAGCGGATAACTTTCATACTCAAACAATTTGTATTTTTCTATCATCGCCATCGTATGCACCCCTTCACTCGAGATATCGTCAAACAGTCCGTTTGCCAACTTGCGACCTAATTCATGATGGTGAGAATTCTTACTGGTCGCGGTAGAAATCAAATCGCCCAGTCCTGCATATGCAAAAGGCGTGTGTCCTTCCGCACCTAACTTCTTCAATATACTGGATATTTCTGCCAATGCAGTAACCGTCAAATGACCGCGTATATTATCACCCATCTCAAGACCATCCGCCACGCCAAACATGATGGCATAAACATTTTTCAGAATTACCGACCAACTACTACCCGTCATATCATTTACTTGTCTGCATACCAGCTTGGTTTCCCTATACAGCTTGCGTATCTGTGAAAAATCATCCGCATTGGACAAAACCACATCAGCAAAAGCAAAGCGACCCAACCTAATCTCCTCTGACAACATGGGTCCGTACATAACACCATATCGATGCTGATCCGCCAAATAGCCGTTAAAAATTTGCGCTGCCGTCTTGCCTGATTCATCCAGCCCTTTCGCTATCGTAAGGCACAAGCTGTCTTTTGCAAGGCACGGGACAACTCTCTGTATTACTTCGACATGCGCATTGACCGGTAAACAAAAAAGGATGATCTGTGCCTTGCGCGTCTCATCTTCCAAATTGGTAGACATAAAAAGACTCCAGATGTGAACATCATGTTTTTCTGCCAACAGATATTCCATGGCCATGCCCATTTCTCCATAGCCCAAAATCAAAACACGTAATCTCATCGGAATATCTCCACAACAATAATATTCAAAAAGTTGCACAGCCTGTAAACTGGTATAAATTCATTTTTTTATCCATATGTCTACAAAACACATAATCTATATACCCGGTAAGAACCCGAAGCCTGAAGCAGAGCAACATCGAGCTCTGCTTTGGAAAACCTTAATTGAAGGTGTTCGCCGCGCAGATCCTGAAATCGCCAATTCTCTGCAAACCCAATATGACCAGTTTAATCTTATCAGTTGGAATCATCTTTTTTATCAAAAATATAAAGATATAACACCTGACATTCCATGGGTGGATGCACTACTGAACAAACACGGCCCGACTGAACAGGATATCAAGGAGGTTAATTCCTTGCACTATCGCCTGGACCGCATGCTGTACAT
Organism: Burkholderiales bacterium; assembly: GCA_038208855.1. GTDB lineage: Bacteria > Pseudomonadota > Gammaproteobacteria > Burkholderiales > Gallionellaceae > 39-52-133. The sequence goes on along the minus strand of JBBQYH010000018.1, from coordinate 12,922 downwards.
CCTTGCAGATCATATGCAATTCATCATTCCTTTGCTGCCTGAAGCCGTAAAAAGTGAGGCAACGGAAATGAATCGCTATTTCAACAATATCGATAATGTCGCCGAAGAAATTCGCAAATTGTTGAAACAGACACTCAGCCCTTTACTGAAAAAGAAGGAACCTGTCTTGATAATCGGGCATAGCCTGGGTTCAGTGATCGCCTATGATACTTTATGGGAACTTACCCATGAGGAAAATGTGCATGTCAAAGTTGATTTTTTAACCATAGGCAGCCCGCTGGGCATGCATTATGTACGGCGACGCTTGCTGGGGATGAAAGAAAATGGAAACAAGACCTATCCCGAACTTATACGTCGCTGGATAAATTTATCTTCCGAAGGCGATATTGTCGCGCTTGAAAGAAACCTTCATAGTGCCTATGGAGCCATGCTCAAAAAAAATATGGTCGCTTCAATTGAAGATCATAGCCATGGCATTTACAATTTTTTCAGGAACGACACTGGCCTTAACTGTCACCGTTCATATGGTTACCTGGTCAACCCTGCCATGGGAAGCATCATTGCAGACTGGTGGAAAAAAAATTAATGTCTCAACACACAACCTCTCCTCCATCCAATGGCAGCATGAGCCCGATGATGTGGTATCAGCATCTTAGCAGCAGTCCTGGATTCATATTTGATGCAGCGCAAGAAAGCGCCATTATTGAGCTGGAATCCTTATGGCATGAGTTGATAGACTTCAAGGCCAGGCGTAACCAGTTTCTCGGGCGCAGCCTGCTGAGTCCCGATATACCCAAGGGTTTGTATTTGTGGGGTGGCGTAGGTCGCGGGAAAAGTTTTTTAATGGATGTGTTTTATGCCTGCGTTCCGTACAAACGCAAACGCCGTATACACTTGCACAATTTCATGAGCGAAGTTCACCATGAATTAAAAGCACTTTCAGCTCACAGAGACCCGTTACTTGCCCTTGCGGACAAGATTGAAAAATCCATACGCTTACTTTGCCTTGATGAATTTCATGTCAGCGACATTGCGGATGCGATGATATTGGGACGCCTGATGGAAGCGATGTTTGAACGCGGTGTGGTGATGATCATCACCTCAAACTCAGCGCCGGACGAACTTTATGCAAACGGGCTACAAAGACAAAAATTTATACCCGCGATTAATCTCATCAAGCGCAATCTGAAGATCATCAATATAGATAGCGGCAATGACTACCGCTTACGCGAAATGCCCAGTACACCGCTATTCATGCTGGTAGACGATAGCGCAAGCAGCGGGCACATGTTGTCCATATTCAATCGTTTAAGCGCGGGTTCGATACTGAACATCGCGTATATAGTGATTCAGGGCAGGCATATACCGGTAAAAATGCTCTCAGCTAAAGTGGTCTGGTTTGAATTCTCGGAAATATGCGGCGGTTTGCACGCGCAACAGGATTACCTGGAAATTGCCCAAACATATGCTGTACTGTTAATCTCGAATATTCCACAATTAAATGCCAATAAGGCTGCGGAGGCACAGCGATTGATCTGGCTGGTGGATATACTCTACGATAACAAAGTTAAACTGGTAGCCACCGCAGCAGCAACGCCACATAATATTTGCTCGGACACTGAAAAATCGATTGAATTTGCGCGCACTGCGAGCAGACTGGTTGAAATGCAATCGCAAAGCTATCTGGAACTTCCACATCAGACAGAAAGTGACAAGCTGACCTGAGTCATCAATTTAGACGCACATATTCTCTTTACAAAGTGCAAGTCTTTACGTAAATTCCATGTATGAAGAAATTTGCACTCAGTTTTTTACTATTACTTGTCAGCGCTTGTCAAAGTCCACGGGTACATGGCAATGATTACCCGACTGATCCAGTCATGAACGACTTGGCCATGTACGCGCTGAGCCTGGATGGAACTCCCTATAGATATGGCGGAAATACACCCGAAACAGGCTTCGATTGCAGCGGATTTGTTCGTTATGTCTACAAAAAATCTATCGGCATAACCCTGCCCAGGGTCACCGAAGATATAAGCGAAGTAGGCACAGAAGAAGATCTGGATGAACTCAGACCGGGTGATCTGGTGTTCTACAACACCATGCGCAGAAGTAATTCACATGTGGGTATCTACTTGGGTGATGGACAGTTTGTTCATTCACCCAGTACGGGGAAATCGGTGACTGTCGCCAATATGAATGACAGTTACTGGCGTAAGCGTTACAACGGTGCGCGCCGTATAAATCCGTAGCGGTGACTTTCCTTCCTTAACTCAAGCGCCAGCTGGTACACAGACATGGCATAGTAACTGCTGTTGTTATAAGTAGTGATCACCGCAAAATTGTTGAAGCCGAGCCAGTATTCCTTGCCCTTGGGCAAAGTAAAGTCCAGCAAATAGGCATACACCTCGTCTTTCACCGGTTCCCGTGGAGTTACACCCAATTTGCTCCAAGCCAACAAACTGCGCGCAGCCCCCACATCATCGGGACGTTTCACATCATCAACCTTGGCACGTACGGCAACCTGTTCACCGGGTTTCCAGCCGTATTGACGCAAATAGTTTGCCACGCTGCCAATTGCATCCTCAGCACCGTTCATCAAATCTATCTTGCCGTCTCCGTTGAAATCCACTGCATTTTTACGGTAACTGCTGGGCATGAATTGCGGAATCCCCATAGCGCCCGCATACGAAGCTCGGACGCTCAAGATATCGAAGTCCTGTTCTCTGGCCAAGAGTAAATATTGTTCCAGTTCATTCCTGAAAAAATCGACACGGCGAGGATAATCAAATGAAAGAGTCGTCAAGGCATCCAGAGTACGGTAATTCCCAGCGTGACGTCCATACAGGGTCTCCACGCCTATAATGGCAATGATGATTTCCTGCGGTACACCATAAATTTTTTCAGCACGCTGCAACGTGTCGGCATATTTAAGCCAGAATTTCATCCCACCTTCAATGCGTTTGGGATTTACAAATGATGCACGGTAATCCAGCCAAGGCTTGAGTGTCGATGGAAGATTGATGGCATCAATTACATCCTGCCGATACTGTGCCACATCAAAGGCATGCACCAATTCTGCACGTTTGAATTGGTGCTTTGCTACCATTTCATTGATAAACGCGGGGATGCCCGGCAAATCTGCCGCCTGAGCGACGGGTATAAGCAAAAGAAAAAGGAGCTTGAAAAAGAGTCGTATCATCACAATATGGGTATTTTACTCGACAGAGAAGCTCTGCACTGTTAAATTTCGCTTTTATATATTTAATTTTTTGCAAAAATAATTCTCCATGGAAAATACTACACAACATCACAAGCTCATTATTCTTGGATCAGGCCCTGCCGGCTATACTGCCGCGGTTTATGCAGCTCGCGCCAATCTTGCTCCCGCTCTGATTACCGGCATGGCACAAGGTGGCCAGTTGATGACCACCACTGAGGTGGACAATTGGCCAGCCGATGCGCACGGCGTGCAAGGCCCCGATTTAATGGCGCGTTTTCTTCAGCATGCAGAGCGCTTCCATACACAAATGATTTTCGACCATATACATACAGCTAACCTGCAAACAAAACCATTTCAGTTGATAGGCGATTCGGGCACTTATACCTGTGATGCTTTAATCATCGCAACCGGTGCATCTGCTCAATACTTGGGCCTGCCCTCGGAAGAAAAATTCATGGGCAAAGGTGTATCCGGTTGCGCAACCTGTGACGGTTTCTTTTATCGCGGTCAGGATGTGGCGGTTGTGGGTGGCGGGAATACTGCTGTTGAAGAAGCCTTGTATCTGTCCAACATAGCTAAACATGTCACCCTGGTTCACCGTCGTGAAACCTTCCGTGCCGAAAAAATCATGATCGACCATCTGATGGAAAAGGTTAAAGAAGGCAAAATTAATTTGCAACTCAACCAGACACTGGACGAAGTGCTGGGTGACAACAGCGGTGTGACTGGTATGCGTACCAAAAATGTACAAACCGGCGCCACACAGGATTTCGCTTTGCACGGTGTGTTTATCGCGATTGGCCACAAGCCGAATACAGACCTGTTTGCCGGCCAACTCAAAATGACCAATGGCTACCTCGACACACCCGGCACCGCCGGGCACAAGGGCAATGCCACTGCTACCAGCATAGACGGTGTCTTTGCCTCCGGAGACGTGCAAGATCAGGTATATCGTCAGGCTGTTACCAGTGCCGCAACAGGCTGTATGGCTGCACTTGACGCAGATAAATATCTGGCCTCGATGGGTAAATCCTGATTCAAATAGTTTTAAGCAATACCTGCCAGTATGAAAAAAAATCCGGAACAGCCCTCTCCTGCCGAGAATGAACTGTTCCAGCAAGCGATGGCAGGTGTTACCCCCATAGCCTCTTCCAACCGCATCGCTCCCGTATCTCCTTCACATCGTGTACCTGTGAAAAAAACGCCAGTATCTACGCAGACATCCACTGACAGTTTTTCTGATCATGGCGCAAGCGATATTGCAGCAACATCCTTTCTGCGTTCAGGTCTTAACAAAATGACGCTGCGCAAATTACGCAGAGGTTTTTGGCCTATCGAGGGCTCGCTTGATTTGCATGGCAGCAGCACTGAAGAAGCTCGCCGTCTATTGTATGAATTCTTGCAACATGCCCTGCACAGGGAGTTTCGTTGTATCAGTGTGATACATGGCAAAGGCTGGCAGGCTGATGGTGGGCAAGGGATTTTAAAAGTTCGAGTGCGCCATTGGCTGACCCAGTTTCCGCAGGTCTTGGCCTATTGTGAACCTGCAGCGCATGCAGGCGGCGGTGGTGCAGTATGGGTATTATTGAAATCTGCTGCCAATAAAAAAACCCACCAAAATGAAAAAGGTGGGCATGACAAACAATAACATTAGAACTAAATAGCAGTTTCGTCTGTTTCACCGGTACGAATTCGTACAATACGCTCAACCTGAGTGACAAAAATCTTGCCGTCACCTATTTTTCCGGTACGTGCTGCTTTTACTATTGCTTCCACTACGGTATCCAGCATGGCAGAAGTCACCACCACTTCCAGTTTAATTTTTGGAAGAAAATCAACGACATACTCTGCACCACGATACAACTCGGTGTGGCCTTTTTGGCGTCCAAAACCCTTGACCTCGGTAACAGTCAGGCCACTCACACCTAACTCGGACAGAGCCTCGCGTACTTCATCGAGTTTGAATGGTTTGATAATGGCTTCAATTTTCTTCATGTCTGCTCCGATAAAATTGTATGTTTAATATTATTCCTGATTTGCCAAGTATAGCTTATCTAAAAGTATCACTGGCATGGCTTCTTGCAAAACTACTTCGCGTCAATGTTTACAGTGTATTGGCTAGCTCTTCCGTCGGCAACCTTTACCATTATGCTTATAACAAGCGCAGCTGAAATATATTTTATTGTGTCTATTGTCAAACAATCCCTCTAAAAATCATCCTGATATCGAACTGTAATAGGATAGCGCCAGTCCTTGCCAAAGGCGCGATAGGTGATACGAACACCGACCGGTGACTGGCGACGCTTGTATTCATTGACTCGTATCAGTTTGACCACGCGCCTGACATCTGCCTCGGCATAGCCTTTGGCTATAATCTCGCCTATGCTTAGATTTCTTTCCACATAATAAGCCATGATGGCATCCAGCACATCATAAGGCGGCAGACTATCCTGATCGGTTTGCTCTGATTTCAACTCGGCGCTTGGCGGGCGCGTGATGATGCGCTCGGGTATCACCCTGCTCAGGGTGTTACGATAGCGGGACAAGCGATACACCAAGGTTTTGCTTACATCCTTGAGTAGCGCAAAGCCACCGGCCATGTCGCCGTACAAAGTGCAATAACCTACTGTCATTTCCGATTTGTTACCGGTGGTCAAAACAAGTGAACCTGTCTTGTTGGAAAGTGCCATCAGCAGAGTGCCGCGTATGCGCGCCTGCAAATTTTCTTCCGTCGTATCAACCGGTAAACTCTTGAATACAGGAGCCAGCGTATCCAGCAGCGAACTGAAGCCAGGCTGGATATCCAGCTCTTCATACTGCACGCCGACTAGCTGCGCCATTTCGCGCGCATCATCAATACTCATTTGCGCCGTATACGGCGAGGGCATCATCACCGCACGCACTTTATCTGCACCCAATGCGTCCACAGCCACTGCCAACGTCAGGGCAGAATCAATTCCGCCGGATAAACCCAGAATCACGCCCGGAAAACCGTTCTTGCCTATATAGTCCTTTACGCCCAGACACAGTGCACTATAAATACTTTCTTCTTCAGTCAATGCGGGTAGTTTTTCACCCTTGAGCAAATTACCCTGTTTGATTTCAACTATTCCAAGAATTTCTTCAAAGGCGGCAAACTGGTGCGTCAGATGCCCTTCGGCCGACATGGCAAATGAAGAACCATCAAATACCAGCTCATCCTGCCCCCCCACCAGGTTGGCATAAATTACCGGTATGCCGATTTCACAGATGCGATCATGTATAGCCTCATAGCGAGTTTGCTGTTTGTCTATGTGATAGGGGGAAGCATTGATTACCAATAATATCTGCGCACCTGCAATATGTGCCTTCAATGCAGCTGGCTCTTCCCAGATATCCGCACAAATATTCAAGCCAAACTTGATCCCATCCAATTCAAACACGCAAGGCTTGTCGCCGCGATCAAAGTAGCGTTCTTCATCAAAAACACTGTGATTGGGTAATTCATGCTTGTGATAAGTAGTGATCACCTTGCCGTTCTGCAACAGGGAAGCGGCGTTGTATCGCCTGCCATCCTGCTCGTGCGGATGCCCCACCACCACGGCAATACCCTCAACCTGGCTGGCCAACTTTCTTAAAGCACTATCACAGGCCGCGAAAAATCCCTTGCGCAAAAGCAGATCTTCAGGCGGATAGCCACAAAGACTCAACTCGGGGGTCAGCAGTAACGAAGCGCCCTGTTGTCTGGCACGTGCGGCATAGTCAAGAATTTTGGCTGCATTCCCGGCCAGATCACCGAGCGTGCAATTAATTTGTGCAATCGCGATTTTCATACTTTTTTAAACCTGCAATGGATATACAGAATATCAACGTTTACGTTAGAGAACAAAACTTAAACCATTAAAAACAACAATAGCCACAGAGTACACATATAAATAAATTAAAACAATATCTTACAACTCAGCATTCTCTGTGGCTAATAGTATTAGCTTAATCCAGTTCTGAGGTTTCAAAGGCAGTCCGTAGGTCGGGTTAGGCCTCAGGTCGTAACCCGACAGTGCGAATTGTCGGGTTACGCTACACTAACCCGACCTACAAAATTTCGTTATTCCAACTCCGGCGGCGTTAACGGCAACACCGTCAAATGATCCAAATCCACTCGCTCGATACTATCAAAACGTTTGGAAATTTTCTGGCTGGTGGTGTGCACATCCTGCGCATCTTCATGCGCTTGCCGTATATGGTCCGCGAGTTTTTTCATGCGCTCGTCAAAGCGGCCAAATTCCTTGCCCAACTTGCCCAATTCATCCTTGATGATATGCACCTGCTTGCGCGTTTCCACATCTTTCAACACGGCACGCGCGGTATTCAGCACGGCCATCAACGTGGTGGGCGACACGATCCACACACGCTTTTGCATTGCATAGTCGACAATTTCCGGGTGATGTGCGTGTATTTCTGCAAACACTGCCTCGGCCGGAATAAACATCACCGCGCCGTCCGAGGTCACATCAGGGATGATATATTTGGAGGCAATGTCATCCACATGTTTTTTAATGTTGCTCTTGAATTGCCGCTCGGCAGCAACGCGTTCAGCCGGGCTCGCCGCGCCAAACATCAAATGGTAATTCTCCAGTGGAAATTTGGAATCCACCGCCACCATACCGGTGGGTTCGGGCAGTTTCAAAATGCAATCGACACGCGTGCCATTGGGCAACGAATATTGCATTTCATAGGCCTGCGGCGGCATGATATTGCGCACCAGGCCTTCCAGTTGCACCTCGCCGAAAGCCCCGCGTGAGCGCTTGTCGCCCAGCAACTCCTGTAGACTCACCATATTGGTGGTCAGGCCATCGATCTTCTTCTGCGCTTCGTCTATGGTGGCCAAGCGCGCCATCACATTCACAAAAGTTTCATTGGTTTTCTTGAAGCCCTCATCCAGACGCTCACTAACCTTGCCGCTGATTTGCTCAAGTCGGCCATCCACTGCCTTGGACAGTGTTTCCACACTGCTGGCCAGATGCTGGGTGGCATTGCGAAAGGAGTTCTGTATCAGCTCCTGATCAGCCCTGCCCTGCTCTGCCAGCTTAGCCAGAGTCTGCGTCAACATCTCACTGCGCATCGCATGCAGACCGTCTCGCGTGGCACGCAACTCCTCGGCCACCGCAGCACGCAAGCGCTCGGATTCAGCAGCCTGAGCTGCAATCAATCGATCACCCTGCTTGTTCAGCCCTTCATGCAAATCGGTGAGCATGGCACGATGCTGCTGTTCCAGCACGGTGGCAGCATGTTCGGGTAATTTACGTTGCATCAGCAGTAAAAAAACCGCAAGTAACAAAGTCAACACGGTGACGATTAGCAATATTTCAAGCATAGGTATGTCCGGCACTCATAATATTGTCAGTATAAACCAACTCTCAATACAAATAAGCAAGGGCGCTGGCGCGCCCCTTCAAATTATTACTTTAACTGATTCACAGCTTAGTATGATCATCACGACCCAAGCTAATCTTTCCATTCCGGCAGACAAAGCTGCCATGTGGACATCAGGCGCGGAAATATTTCAACTCCGGCAAGTGCGCTTTGCAGGTTATTCCAGCGCAGCAGATCAAATGAATCCCGATACAAATACGCTACCCAGTCCGCCAGTAGCACGGCTGCATAGGTTTCTGCATCGCTGGTATCGCAGGTAGAAAGTCCGGCACTATGCTGGTATCCGATCACAACGGTTGCCGCGTCATAGCCCCAGCGATGCAGTGCAATCGCTGCTGTACCTGCAAGAAATGTCACCTCTTCGGGCAAACTCGTTTCTGCCGCCGAAGCAAGCGGATTGAGTGCTGCCGGAAATTCTGAGAAATGCAGGTTGGCAAACAAGGCTTCAACGTGCGCCGCCAGTTCAGGTGTATTCGCCATATGCCAGAAATTGAAGACCACGGTATGCCGTGGCTGGTTAACTTCGGTAACGCCATGATAGGAATCCGCATGCAGCAGGAAACCAAAGGCCTTGTTGTATTCGGGATTAACACTGAATTCGGCTTCGCCCTCTGGCGAGGAGAATAATTCCAGAACACCGCCATGTTCAGCTTGCCAATCCTTATTGAGTTGCACGACCAGGCGCGCAATTTCATAGCCTAATAACGGTCGGTCGCTATGTATGCCTATGACTTGACCAGGCTGCATACGCTGAGCCGTGACCAGCACTCGATTGACCAGTGGCAATCCGGTAATCTCGCGCATTCTGGCGAGTATCTCTGTCTGAAACGTTGCAGGAATAATCTCGGTGACGTCGCTCAGTGAACAACGATAAAACGCAGCATCCCGATGTTGCCATGCGATGTCTTCCGAAAACAGCTTCAGAAGCGCGGCGCACTGTTCTTCAGAGAAAGCTGCATTCACCAGAAAAAAGGGAAATGGGTGTTGGTGCTGGATGGGCTGCAAGAGCAATGGCTGGACTCCCTTATGAATTGTACACGTGGGACTTATTGATGTTTCCGTAAAACATGTCACACAAAGTTAACAAACCAAATCCCCCCTAACCCCCCTTTGAAAAGTGGGGAACAGCCAGACTTTGAAAGGAGAGTGTTCCTCCCTTTGCCACAGAGGTCGCACGCAGTGCGGGCACCCAACAGCGTACTCCTTGCGGGTAAAGGGAGGCTAGGAGGGATTGAGTTGTGTCATTAATTACGGAAATTTTTATAATCAGTGCTTAACTAACCAAGTTCTCTCTGCCCGGCACCCTAGAAAAAAAGGGCACTTGCGCGCCCTTTTTTATACCTGCCTGACTAGTCTAAATATTAAGCGCGATCTAAACGCTTGCGCTCGTTTTGGCTACGGCCACCGCTTTCGCGGCTTAACCCTGCGGGTTAGCCTGCACCGAAATTCGCATTTCTATTATGCGCGGCCAGACCTCTTGCGCTCGTTTTCAGTCAAGAAACGTTTACGTACGCGAATCGACAACGGTGTAATTTCTACCAATTCATCATCAGCGATAAATTCAACGGCAGCCTCAAGAGTCAGTTTAATCGGCGGAGTCAAACGTACAGCTTCGTCAGTGCCCGATGAACGTATGTTGGTCAATTGCTTACCCTTGATAGGGTTAACCACCAGATCATTGTCACGGCTATGGATACCGATAATCATTCCTTCGTACACTTTATCGCCAGGAGCAACAATCATACGACCACGTTCATCCAGCTTCCATAGCGCGTAGGCTACGGCTTCACCTGAATCCTGAGAAATCAGCACGCCATTATGACGGCCTGGCATGTCTGGCTTGATAGGGCCGTAGTCATCAAACACGTGTGAGATCAAACCCGTACCGCGGGTCATGGTCATGAAGTCACCCTGAAAACCGATTAGCGCACGTGCCGGAATACGGTATTCGAGACGCACACGACCTTTTCCGTCCGGTTGCATATCCAGCATATCACCGCGACGACGACCGAGCTCTTCCATTACCGAGCCCTGATTAGTATCTTCAACATCCACAGTCAACATTTCATAAGGCTCTTGCTTCTCGCCATTCACCATGCGGTATACAACACGTGGCTTGGAAACAGCTAATTCAAAGCCTTCGCGGCGCATGGTTTCCAACAATATAGTCAAGTGTAATTCGCCACGGCCGGATACCAGCAGTGAGTCGGCATCTGCGGTGTCTTCTACACGCAGAGCAACGTTAACGAGCAATTCTTTAGTCAGGCGCTCACGAATTTGACGGCTGGTAATGAGTTTACCTTCTTGACCAACCAACGGTGAGGTGTTTACCTGGAAGTTCATTGACAATGTCGGCTCATCCACCTTGGGCATAGGCAGGGCTTCTGGCTTGTTCACGTCAGCAATGGTGACACCAATACCGATATCTTCAATACCGTTAATCAGAATGATGTCGCCTACTGAGGCTTCATCCATCAATACACGCTCAACACCACGGAAACCCAGCACCTGATTGATACGTGCCTTCTTGGGTGGCTTGTCGCCATTCAATACCATGACTTCTTGTCCAGGCTTGATGGTGCCGCGTGTAACACGGCCCACACCAATACGACCCACGAAACTGGAATAATCCAGTGCAGAAATCTGGAATTGCAAAGGTGCGGTGACGTCACCTTCTGGTGCTTTCACATGCTTCAACACAGTATCAAACAGCGGGCGCATATCAGAGCTTGGCGTCTTGAAGTCCAGTGTTGCAAAACCGTTCAACGCAGAGGCGTACACAACCGGGAAATCCATCTGTTCGTCCGTCGCACCCAACTTGTCGAACAAATCGAAAGTCTGGTCTACCACCCACTCAGGGCGAGCACCGGGACGGTCAATTTTATTGATAACAACAATAGGCTTTAGTCCAAGCGCCAAGGCTTTCTTGGTCACAAAACGGGTTTGTGGCATCGGGCCTTCTACCGCATCTACCAGCAGCAAAACGCCATCAACCATAGACAGCACGCGTTCAACCTCGCCACCGAAGTCTGCGTGTCCAGGTGTGTCCACAATATTAATCTGAACGCCTTCGTAGGCTACAGAGCAATTTTTCGCCAGAATGGTAATACCGCGCTCTTTTTCCAGATCGTTACTATCCATGAAACGTTCAGCTACCTGCTGGTGAGCAGCAAACGTTTGAGTTTGGGCAAGCAATTTGTCAACCAGGGTGGTTTTTCCATGGTCAACGTGGGCGATGATGGCGATGTTACGGAGTTGGCGCGACGACATGTGTTGATACCTGGCTCAAATCAAAGGGCGCGCATTCTACCATAGCTCCTTGCAGATAGAACAAATGTTTAAAGTATGCAGGTCTTTCCTTGCAAGTTCCCTAGTCTGGAAAATTCAGAACGTATAAACAATAATATATATCATTGTTTATATTGAATGTTTTTACAAGCATCGCTGTAATCTAGCCAATACCATTTCACGCGGAAAAAGCGCAAGCAAAGCATCAACTGAAGGCGTTTGCGTTTGCCCGACCAGCATCACGCGCAAGGGCATCGCTAATTTGGGCATTTTCAAGCCATGCTTGGCGATCAATTCCTTGATCAAGGTGGCAATGGCCGGTGCCTCCCAAACTACACCACCCAAACCTTGAACCAGCTCATGCAAGGCCGGCAATGCTTCAACAGAAAGATGCGTGTCCAATAATGCCTGATCGGGCTGCAGATCTATGTAAAACACTTCCGCAGCATCCGCCAATTCATTCAACGTCGCTACACGCTCCTTATACAAAGCAACAACTTTTTCCAATGCAGGCTGATGACCCACCTTGATCCCGCGTAATTCCAAACGAGGTAACACCAGACTGACCAGCCTGGCATTGTCGGCAAGTTTCAAGTAATGGCTATTTAGCCAGTTCAGTTTCTCAGTATTGAACTGCGCAGCCGAGGGCGTGATGTGGTCCAGATCAAACCACTCACAAAACTGCTTGACCGAAAACACTTCCTCATCTCCGTGTGACCAACCCAAACGTGCCAGATAGTTGAGCACGGCTTCCGGCAAATAACCATCTTCGTCATATTGCATCACACTGACTGCGCCGTGACGCTTGGACAACTTCTGTCCGTCATCGCCCAATATCATCGACAGATGCGCATATTGCGGCACGGTGGCACCCAGGGCCTTGAGGATATTGATTTGTCGTGGCGTATTGTTGACGTGGTCATCACCGCGTATGACATGGGTAATTTTCATATCCCAATCGTCCACCACCACGCAGAAATTATAAGTCGGCGTGCCATC
>JBBQYH010000017.1:0-24742 GCA_038208855.1 Burkholderiales bacterium | reverse complement strand
AGAAAAGGGCGCGTTGAACATAGATGGCGTGTTTGCGATAAAGCGTCTGGATTTCGGTATTGGTTCAGGCTTGTGGAGTGATACCTCAGTAGTTGCAAATGAAGTAGAGATCAAGTTTCACCTGGTGTTGAAGTAAATTTTACAGTGATCAGTCCAACTGATTTTTCATTAACCTGAAAGGAGTTTCACCATGAATAGAATATTAGCCGTTTTTGCCCTTGCAAGTTCATTTGCAGTATCAGCTTTTGCTGCGGACACCTACAACGTCGACCCTAACCATACGTTCCCGATTTTTGAGGTCAACCATCTTGGATTTTCTTCGCAGCACGGCCGTTTCAACAAGACCACCGGGACTATTACGCTGGACATGGCTGCAAAAAAGGGCAGTGTGGATCTGACTATCGATACCACGTCGCTGGATATGGGTTTCCCGTTGTGGGATGAACATATTTCTGCAGACGGTTTTCTGAATACTGCAAAGTTCAAGTCCATCACTTTCAAGTCCGATAAGCTGATTTTCAAGGGCGACAAAGTGGTAGGTGCGGAAGGCGCTTTCACCATGCTGGGTGTAACTAAACCAATGACCATCACGGTGAATGATTTCAGATGTGGCGATCACCCCATGTTGAAAAAACCGATGTGCGGCGCGAATATCACCGGCACCATCAAGCGTTCGGAATTCGGCATGACAAAATATGTACCTGCAGTTAGCGATGAAGTGAAAATCATAGTGCCGATAGAAGCGTACAAAAACTGATTATTAACCAAAGAAGGAAGAATCATGAGCAATGGTGTATGCGTACAAAAAAGTCCCTACAAGGTTGACCTGGAAGCCGGCGATCATTACTGGTGTGCATGCGGTCTGTCGAAAAAACAGCCGTTCTGTGACGGATCGCACAAGAGTTCAGCTTTTACGCCGGTGAAATTTACACTGGACAAAGCGGAAACAAAATACCTGTGTGGGTGCAAGGCTACAAGTAACCAGCCTTTCTGCGACGGTACACACAACAAACTGTAACAAACCTCTGCTCCGGGTGTTGCCCGGGGCACAAAATTTTACAGTGTTGCATCTTTAATGTTGCGACACTGTCCTGAAAAGAGCACTGCAATGTCCATGCCTACACTGTTTTTATCGCACGGTGCGCCGACTATCATGCTGGAAGAAAACTCCACCACAGATTTTTGGCGTAGCCTGCCGGGCTTGTTGCCGGCGAAACCGCGTGCGCTACTGTGCGTATCCGCGCATTGGGATATGCCGCAATACAGCATCAGCGGGACGCAGGGACCTGCAGGCATCCAGCATGACTTTTACGGTTTCCCCCAGGCGCTATACGACATTAAATGGCGCGAAAATGAAGACAAGGATACTGCAGCCTGGATGCTGAAGCGCCTGGGCGAGCTGAAGGTGGACGTAGTTGAAGCGAAGCGGCCGCTGGATCACGGTGTTTGGGTGCCGTTGAAGACAGCCTGGCCGCTGCCCGATTTCCCTGTTTATCAATTGTCTTTAAGTCTGTCGCTGGGCCTGGAGCATTTATGGGAAACCGCGCAGCGCTTGCAGGATTTGCGCGACGAAGGAGTACTGTTTGTTGGTAGCGGGGGCATTACCCACAACTTGAGCGCACTGGATTGGCAGGCCGTCGAAGGTGAGGCCGTGCCATGGGCGAGCGCTTTTGTTGCGGCAGTGGATGAAGCCATTGCCGCGCACAACAGGGAGAAACTGTGCAAACCGTGGCAACTGCCTTATGGCAAGGAATGCCATCCCACGCTAGAACACTATGCGCCCTTGCTATTTACTCTGGGTGCTGCCAATGGCGAGCAGATCAGCGTACTGCACCGTGCATGGATGTATGGCACGTTTGCCTTGCACGCCTATGGCACGGGTTTGTAAAATCCTGAAGCTGATAAATATACAAACAAACAGGATTCGTTTACGCCTTCAGAGTTACATTCAAAATGCTGGAAACAGATTGTTAAAGCAGAGTACAACTTAGAACGAAGTTGCCTGATCTATTGTCAAATCGGAAGATGTTATTAGCAAAATTTTAATTTTGGAGTCGTACCCAAAACAGGAGATGTCATGAAACAGATTAAAACCATACTGCCCGCAACAGACAGAAATCACTGGGTGGGAGACGGCTTCAATGTACGTCCGGTATTTGCCAATCTTGCATTTACCGAGGATATCAGCCCGTTTTTGATGTTCGATTATGCGGCACCGAAGAAGTTTGATGCAACTGATGCCAAGCGCGGAGTCGGGCCGCATCCGCATCGCGGTTTTGAAACCGTGACTATCGCTTTTCAGGGTGAAGTGGAACATGGCGATTCGGTGGGTAATCGCGGCGTGATCGGGCCGGGTGATGTGCAATGGATGACGGCCGCTTCCGGTATCGTGCACGAGGAATTCCTCTCGCGTGAATTTTTAAAGCGTGGTGGCGTGTTGGAAATGGTGCAATTGTGGGTGAATCTGCCGGCCAAAGACAAAATGACTCCACCAAAATATCAGCCGATTCTGACTGGCGATATTCCCGAGGTGGCTTTGCCTGAAGAAGCCGGTACAGTGAGCGTGATTGCAGGCAACTATGCCGGAACCCAAGGGGCTGCCAGCACTTTCAGCCCGGTAAATTTGTGGGTGATCAAGCTGGCCGCAGGAAAAATTGCGCAGCTGACCGTGCCCGAGGGCGATAACAATATGCTGTTCATCAGGCAGGGTGCAGTGATGCTGGGCAGCACAGAGCTGGATAACGGTGACCTGGCATTGCTGGAACAGCGCGGTACTCGGATCAAGCTGCAGGCAATGGAAGACAGTAGCGTGATACTGATGGGTGGGGAGCCGCTAGCCGAACCTATCGTAGCTTCGGGTCCTTTTGTAATGAATACAGAGAAAGATATACGTCTGGCGATGATGGATTATCAGAGCGGGCTCATGGGCCGGATCTCGGTATGATAGTGCTGTTAAATTCAGTCTGACTGCAATTGTTTTTTAACTTTGAACTATTGCTGAAATTTGCATTCACATTCATAGGAAATAAATTGGCAGAAAGATATTGAAACGGACAAATATGTATTTCACAAGGAGAGCTTAATGAATTATTTCAAGATTCTTCCCGCAGCAGCGAGTATCATTGCACTGAGTGCTTCGATTGGATTTGCCAGCGAGTTTCGGGAAGCAGATGAAATGGCCGCTTTTAGAATCCTGGTTGAGACGCGCGATTTGAAAAACAGTGACAATGACATTGCTGGCTATGCTTTGCCCGCCCAAAGCGGACAGGTTTACCGCGTTGAAATTAAGCGCGGTAATGTAACTAGCGTTGTGTCTATAGATGCTTGCACCGGTATAGTACTTGGCAACATCAGGGAAGCGGACAAAGTAGCCTGAAGGCCGGTCAAGCTGGAATGTTTCCAGATTTGATATTTTAGATCATAGACCAATTTTCAATTGCATGATTAAGGAGAGTTAAGTCATGGACAAGAATGCACTGAAGGCTGCGGCTGTACTTGCCCTGATTATTGGTGCAATAGCCGGATATTTTTATTGGCAGAATCAACAGGCCGATTCCTCAGTGACGTCTGCCGTGCCTGCGACGCAAACCGCGGTAACCCAAAAGTCGCCTGCGCCTGACACCCGGCAAATACTCGAAGTACCCCAGCCTACTCTCCCTTTGCCGCAGTTGGCCGACAGCGATAGCTTCATGACGCTAGGCCTGGCCGAGCTGATAAACAACAAATCCTTAATGAAGTTGTTCCATACTGAAAAAATCATACGCAACATCGTTGCCACGATAGACAACCTGCCGCGTATGAAATTACCTTTGAAAATATTGCCGGTACAACAGCCGGCAGGAAAGTTTTTGATTGGCGGCAGCGCGAATGATTTGACTATCAACCCGCAGAATGCGGCGCGCTATACTCCCTATGTGCAAATTGCCGAGGCTATCGACCCCGAAAAACTGCTTGATCTGTATGTTCGCATCTATCCATTATTTCAACAGGCATACCGTGATCTGGGTTATCCCAACGAATACTTCAACGACAGATTGGTGGAAGTAATCGATGATCTCCTTGATGCACCAGACCTAAAGGAGCCTGTGAAGCTGCTGCAACCGCATGTACTCTATCAATACGCCGATCCTGATCTGGAAGAGCTTTCCATAGGGCAACGCATACTTATGCGTGCAGGCAGCAAAAATGAAGCCAGTCTCAAAGTCTGGCTGACCAAACTAAAACAGGCGTTGAGTCTGCGTATGCATGACAAAAAAATAGGTTCTGTCGAGTAACAACCTTATATTCTTCAGGCAATTTGGGCGGAAGTAGTAAAAGCAGCTTGCCGCCCTTCAACTGCAGGGTATCGCCCTGATTACCCTCATAAATCAAGCTTGATGCCGTAAAAATGGCCAATAGCGCAATTTGCCTATCTGTTGTATCTATATGTTTATATTTATATAATTAATTATTGAAGTAGCCGTTGCTGCACAGTATCTGTTGTTTGCGATAAGTACTTTTGAGTTTAATCGGTAGTAAGTGCAATTTCAAATTGATCTGCCACATAAACTTTGCAATAGACAAATGAAAGCCATATTATTTTAAGTATTACAAAAAAAGATGATTTAAACTGTATACAAAAGACTATGTGGAAACGAAAAAAATACTGATAATCAATTTCTGCAAAGCAAGTTTTAGCGACTAAAATGAGTTAAAAAAATGGGGGCGGCATGAGTACTCAGGAAGATATTGAAAAAGCGATAAAGGAGCATGACTTGTACTCGGTTGCAGAATGGTTGCCCTCAGATTGGGAGCAGGCATTCAATCAGTACTTGCCAATGGCGGAAGCGGGAGATGCCCAAGCCCAGTTTAACGTGGCTTATTGCTATGCCAGAGGCGACGTCATGGATCAGGATTTTGAAAAGGCCTTCGAGTGGTACCAGAAAGCGGCCGATAAAGGTGACCCGCGTGCACACTATAACTTGTCGCAGATGTATGAACGTGGCGAATCGGTTATACCGGATTCCATTAAAGCCAGGGAACTTTTCAACCGCGCCCTGGAACTGGGTGATGTCAGGCCGCAGAATAGAACAGCGCTTGCCAATGCCAAAGAAGCATTGAAACGTGGAGAGCGTGACAAGGCGAGGTCATTGTTTTCCATGGTCTCCAGCACCAACAAGGAAGCCGAGTCCGGGATCATCGCCTGTGATGTATTGCTTAAAAGCGTCTACCGTATCAAGATCAATTATTCTTATCACTCCAGCGGCTCCGAATCAAACAGAAAGCACTGGAAATGGGCAGATAGCACAAGTACGGATATAGACGTAACCATGACGAACAACTCGGTGCAAAGCTGGCATGTTTTGGTCAGGGCTTTGTGCAAAACAAAAGACGGGGTTTTTATAGGCTCCAAGATCGAGGGTGTGCTGAGATCCAAGGAAACGATTTCCAATATTGTAAAACTGGCAGATTATGGCGGTGCCTCGTTGTGTGGAGTGGAAATTTTTCAAGATCCCGAAGGCTCCCTGGACAGACCCAGCTTCAAGTTTTTCTTCCCTGAAATGGAACTGAAGCCCGACGCGGAAGAGACTATCAATCTCCAGCATAAAATAGCTCAGGTTGAAGAGGAAATGAAAAGGCAAAACAAAAATGCCAAACCGGGAGGCTGCTTTGTCCTTACTGCCTGCTATGGTTCCTATGATGCCCCTGTAGTCTATGCATTCCGCCAATTTCGAGACCAACATCTGGCGCAAAGCAAGGCGGGTAGAAGGTTTATTGCCTGGTATTACACACACGGACCTCGGTGGGCTGAATTCATCAGTGACAGGCCGCGAGTGAAGGCTGTATTACGTGCAGCGTTTAACCGGTTGGCAAAAATACTGCCTCGATAAATTGCATGATCGCAAGCAATTGTCGATCCGTTTAGATATCGCAAGACTTTGTATTTGCCCCGTAGACAAAGTATTTTGATTTGTTATTGCTCCTGGATTAAGCATTCTGCCTATACTTTTTAATATTGCATTCACGTATAGTTTCTGATGTGAATATGGTTTAAACATGTAGAAGTCGAATCGGTTCTTGTTGATTTTAACTTGAGCTATACCACATCTGATCTTTACTGCAGGAGGAAGAGGCAATGAATGAAAGAGAGCTGTATCAAAAGAAAATGAAAGCCCAGCTGGATGAATGGAAGGCTGATGTCGACAAACTCAGGGCAAAAGCTTCCGGTGCATCGGCAGTTGCGCAACTCAAGCTGCTTAAGCTGGTCAAGGAGCTGGATGTGAAAATAGAAGAAGGCAACTCCAAGCTGGACAAGCTGGTTGAGGCAGGCGAGGACAAATGGGAATCGTCAAAGAAAAGCGTCGAGACCGCCTGGGATTCATTGAAGTCATCCATCAAGGATGTTGCGGACAGGTTCATGCACTAGCTGTTGCCAGTCACAATTTTGATGCAGCAGATATCGCTTTGCAGAGCCTGCTGAATCTTTATGCCAGTCTCAACCCATATTCATAAATCTGTACACGCTCTGCAGGCAGACATTACAACCTTGCGGGTCGATGCTATCGTTAATGCGGCTACCCCCTCGCTGCTCGGCGGAGGCGGTGTGGATGGTGCCATACATCGTGCAGCGGGGCCAGAATTGCTGCATGAATGCCGCCAGTTAAATGGTTGTGCAACCGGCCAAGCGAAGCTCAGCAAAGGCTATCTACTTCCGGCAAGATTCATTATCCACACAGTGGGCCCGATATGGCAGGGAGGCTTGCGGGGTGAACCCGAATTGCTTGCTGCCTGCTATATGCATGCACTGCAGCTGGCCGAACAACACCATATACTGAGTATTGCTTTTCCAGGCATCAGCACAGGCGTTTACGGTTATCCGATTGAAGCTGCTGCCAACATTGCAGTAGATACAGTATTGGCATGGCTTGCCCAGGGTGGCAAGATGCGGGAAGTAATATTTTGTTGTTTTTCACAGTCTGACTTGGCGATTTACAGGAAGCTGCTGGAAGTAATACACACTTGATTTTTTATTGCAATTGAATCGCCGGATTGCCCGGTTGAAGCTTTAATGCGCTATCAGAACTTGGTTTTTACCGGAATACAGTTGCCGTAAATCGGGCCGCCCCAGCACATTGGTGTACAGGCGTCGTTAAGTATGATCTGGCCGTTGGTACGATTGATGACAGCCTTGAACTTGTTAGTCTTGCCTTTGAATTCGAAGCGGTAATTGGAGTTTTCAGTGGCAACTTCTACCTTTAGCGTTTCATTCGCGCTTATGGTGACCATGCCGCTTGCGGTATCGACAAAGAGCTCGCCCAATTGCTGTCCTGTGCAGACCAGATCGACAGCCAGCGCAGGAGTGATTGCCAGCATGGCAACAACTGCCGGTATCAAACAGCATATGCGGTTTTTAGTGGAATAGAGCATTTGTAGTCATGATGGATTAGTTTGATTTTATAATATATCGGCATCTTCTTGAGAAAGTTTAACCCCAATTTGCTAGCTTTTGATTGCGGGAGTGTATTTGACAGGGCTATCAGGTAACAACTTGTACCCTGAATCAATCAGGTTTGATTTCAGAAGATATGACGTTTCCTTCACAATCACCCAGCCATGGAGTACTGAATGTCCAATTGTTTTCACGAACTTAACGACAAGCATCTACATTTTATCGCCGCACAAAAAATATTCCTTGTAGTCACTGCGACGGCCGACAGTCGTATAAACATCTCACCCAAGGGCATGGACTCCTTGCGCGTACTGAGCAATAACCGATTGGCATGGCTGAATGTGACCGGAAGCGGTAATGAATCAGCCGCACATGTGCAGCAACACCCGCGCATGACCATCATGTTCTGTGCATTCCAAGGCACGCCGCTCATCCTCAGGCTATACGGCCGCGCCAAGGTGTACACAAAATCGATGCTGAATGGAATAAGCTGATTGCACTGTTCAAACTGCTACCCGGTGCCAGACAAATTTTCGATCTCACTATTGAGCTCGTGCAAAACTCATGTGGCATGGCGGTTCCTTTCATGTCGTATGACGGTGACCGAGAGTTGCTGAATGATTGGGCCATCAATAAAGGTGAAGACGGTATAAAGCAATACTGGGAAAATAAAAATCAGAAAAGTATTGATGATATTCCTACTAACATTATTGCCAAAAGTATTTGATGCAAACCAACTGACAATTGACGCGATGAAAAATTGCCAGTTAATGTCGTTTTCCTGCTAGCAAGTTGATATAAAAAACATAATTAATTCGTAATTATTAACGCGAACAAAGCAAGATTCGGGTCGATAGCCGGCAGCAAAGCAGCCATAATATTGCATATTGTTAAGCTGAAATTTACCATGAAAACTGATCCCCAGCCGATAAGCGACTATGAGCGCATTGCCCAGGCAATTGCATTTATCGAAAAGCAGTGCGATTGCCAGCCGGCACTGGAAGAAATTGCAGCGCATTTACACTTGAGCCCCTTCCATTTTCAACGGCTGTTTAGCCGCTGGGCCGGTGTTACCCCAAAAAGATATTTACAGATTTTGACGCTGGAACACGCCAAGGCTTTGCTCAAGCAGGCCAGACCCCTGCTTGAGGTTTCCGCTACGGTGGGGCTGAGCAGCGGTTCGCGTTTGTATGACCATTTCGTGCAACTGGAGGCTGTCACCCCGGGTGAATATAAAACGGGCGGCACGGGGTTGAATATTGACTATGCCATTCAAGCCACCCCCTTTGGCCATGTGTTTATCGCCATTACCCCGCGTGGTATCTGTAATCTTGGCTTTATACAAAATGAAGATGCCGATAGTCATCTATCCAATTTGAGCGAAAAATGGCCGCATGCCCGGTTGCAGAAAAATCAGCAAAGCACAATGGCAGTTATTGAAGCCATGTTTGCCAAAGAGAAAAAATCGAACAAGCCGTTGTCCCTGCATGTGTCCGGTACCAACTTTCAAACCAGCGTGTGGAAAGCCCTGTTGCAAATTCCTCCCGGTACAGTTACAACTTACTCACAGGTCGCCATGGCAATAGGCCGTCCCAATGCGGCGAGGGCAGTGGGGCTTGCCGTGGGCGCAAACCCGGTTGCCTTTATTATTCCGTGTCATCGCGTCATACGGCAGAGCGGCAGCCTGGGCGGATATCATTGGGGTGAAACGCGCAAACACGCCATACATGCGTGGGAAGCAGCGAGGTATTAACTCAGTCTTTTTCCATGCAGCAGCATGTCCAGCGCATTCTGCATTGAGCCTGCGCGCTGGATCTCGCTGCTGTTCACAAAGAATATTTCATCGGCATTGCTGATCGTGTTGAGGCGGTGAGCGATAATGACCTTGGTGGTGGTGGCCGGGAGTTTGTCGAGTATCTCTTCCAGCAGTTGTTCGGTTACGGTATCGATATTGGCCGTCGCTTCATCGAGTATCAGCAGTTGCGGTGCGCGCAAAATGGCACGTATGAAGGCAATAAGCTGTTTTTGCCCCAGGCTGATGGCATCGCCGCTTGAAGTGATCGCTGTGTCCAGACCTTGCTCAAAGCGGTCCAGCAGCTTGCTGAGTCCCGAGGCTTCCAGCAGTTTTGCCAGCTGTACGCTGGAATACTGATGATACTGTTCGTTGCCATAGAGGATGTTGTCACGCACACTGCCTGTGAACAGGAAGGGATCCTGCAGGATGAAACCGATGATTTTCGCCCGTTCACTGGCAGTGTATGCACGTATATCCCTGCCATGCAGTTGTACTTCGCCTTCACTAGGATCGTAGAGTCGCGCCATCAGCGAAGCCGTGGTGGTCTTGCCGCCGCCAGTCGGTCCTACGAGTGCATAGGTTTTGCCCGGCTGCAGCGCAAGTGATATGTGTTTCAATACATCCTTGCCATCAGGGTAGGCAAACGACACATTTCTAAACTCTATAAGCGCTGCGGATTTATTGGCTGCGGTGGAAGAGGGTATGACGACCATGTCTGATTCCAGTGCGAGCAATTCAGAAATGCGGTCTATACCCGCAAGTGCAAGTTGCAGCGTAGACCATGCGGCGGCCAGATGGCGCAGGGGATTGTAAAAGTTGTTAACGTACAGCAGGAATCCAATCAGCAGTCCTACAGTGAGATCTCCGCTGGAGATCAACTGTATGCCGTAAGCGAGCACGATAAGCTGGCCTACATTGTAGGCGAGGCCGTACAGCGGCATGAAAATGTTGCTGGCTATACCGGCCCTGACCGAGGCGGTAAAGTTTTTTTCGTTTGCCTCGTTGAACTTGTTGCGGAAATAATCCAGGCGGTTGAACACCACGATCACCTTGAAGTTATTGATGCTCTCCTGTATTTCACCGCTCATGCCGCCCAATGACTGCAGGCTTTTATAGTTTTCTTTTTTCACCCATGGCGAAATCAGCCGGGTGATCACCAGCACCAACAGCGCCGGTACCAGCGCTGCAGCACCCAGCTTGAAGTTGAGCAGCAGAAGAAATATGCCCGCACCGACGATAAGAAAGAAATTTCCGGCAAACTGCATCAACGCCTGGGCAAAGAACTGGTTTAGTTTGTCGGTGTCGTTGTTGATGCGTGAAATAAGATCGCCGGCCTTATTCTGATTAAAGAATGAAACCGGCAATTCCTGCAGCTTGTTAAACAGCATGTTGCGCAGCCTGAACAAAACACGCCGCCCCATGCTGCCCATCGTGATGGTCTGTACATAGCTGGCGAAAAGACCCGCCAGATAAACGGCAAACAGGATGAGCGACCATTCCAATACACCGTGGAAATCCTTGGCCTGGATGGAGGTGTCCACGGCATGGGCAATAATGGCCGGTGCAAGGAGGGTAGTTGCTGAGCTCAGCAGTATTGCAAAGAATGCAATGACGACAGCACGGCGCTCTTGTGCCATAAGCGGCAGCAGGCGCTTGACGCCACCCAGCATTTTGCCGCCGTTCTGGTGTGCGTCGACTACATTAAGTTTGTAATTCATAGTTCTCGGTACTTTGTTGCGAAGCGTAAATCTGCACATACTCGGGCGATGTTTTCATCAGCTGGTGATGCGTGCCGCTGGCGAGTACCTCGCCTTCCATCAGCAGGATGATCTGCTCATAGTGCTCGACGGGTTCTATCTTCTGCGTCACCGAAACCAGTGTAATGCCGGGATAATTGCGCAATACATTGGCGAGTATCCTGGCTTCCGTATCGGCGTCTACGCGCGCGGTAAAGTCATCCAGCAGCAGTATCACAGGATTGATCGCCAGCGCACGCGCCAGCATGATGCGCTGTTTTTGCCCGCCGGAAAGGCTGGTGCCGCGCTCGGAAATAATCGTATCGAGCTTCTGCGGAAGCGCTTCGATAAAATCATGCAGCTCCGCCGTTGCAATGGCTTTTTCTATATCTGTATTATTGACCGTATTGCTGAAGGCTATATTCTCGCGCACGCTCAGATTAAACATGATGCTGTCCTGAAATACAAAGCCGATCTGGCGCAGCAGGTCCTTTTTGCTGTAATCGCCCAGCGGCTTGCCGTCATATTCAATCAGACCGGCAGTGGGTTTGATGAGTCCGGTCATTGCGTACAGAAGCTGGGTCTTGCCTGCCGCCGTGGGGCCTATGATGGCTGTGCGCGTGGCGGCTTTTATGGCAAGCGTAACCTCCTTGAGGATTGCGCGTTCGCCATACAGCATAGAGACATGCCTGATGGAAATATCTCCGCGCAAATCTGCAGTAATGGTGCCGCTATCTTTTGGTTCCTGCGAAGTCAGTACCACGGAGATGCGTTGATACGAGGCCTGAGCCTGCGCGATCACATTGCTCATGAAGCCTATGATGATAATCGGGAAAATGAGTATGGCAAGATAGCTGTTGAACGCCGTGAAATTTCCGAGCGTCATCGCACCCGTGATGACAAAATGTCCGCCGAGCGTGAGGATGATCAGCGTGGCGATATTGGTCGAAAACATAATGACCGGAATAAGTCCGGCAAACAGCCGCAATATACTCAGGCCTATATTTCTCGCCTCGGTATTTGCGGCAAGAAACTTTTCATATTCATGCTGCTGTGAGTTGAGCAGGCGGATAAGCGGGGCAGCAAGTATGCTTTCGCTGATCACTTTGTTCAACCAATCGATTGCTTCCTGCGAGCGCTTGAACAGTTTGCGTACGCGGCGAAGGATGTAAAAGAATGCGCCGCCTATAAACGGCATGATCACCAGCACGGCCAGTGCAAGTTTCCAATCGATTATCAGGAGCAGCACACTCGCACCGACAATCAGAAAGGCGGACGATATCAGCATAGCAACCGCCTGCGATACAAAAGACTTGACCGCATCGATATCCGACACCAGATTGGTCAACAATTTCGCCGGAGTTATCTCTTGAATATAGGCATAATTCTGCACCGATACCTTGGCGGTAAATTGCTTGCGCAGGTCGCGCGCTACATGCTCCGAGGCATAAGTCTGTACGATACTTTGCAAATAGGTAAAGACAAAAATGCCTAGCGCCACTAGAAATAAATTGATGATGACATTCGAAAGTATAAAAGTCCCCTGCGTATAGTTGTCGATAGCGCGGGAAACGATCAGCGGCACTAGCAGGTTTAGAGCATTACCTGCTATCGTCAGGATGATAAGCAAGATGATCAGTAGCTTGTAAGATGCAAGAATGCTGTACAGATTGCTTTGCGGCGGCTTGTTCTGGGCAGCAGTTACTTCCTTGTTCATGGGAAAGCATGGGTAATGAGTAGAGAGAGTGCATAGTGCACGAATATTACATTTCCTTCAATTAACGGTTCATACTATTTAAAATATATTGCCGCAGTAAAGCGCGGCACAACGCAATTCATGCGTGCGAGTAAGAATGCCAGGCTTGCATATGTTGGAAAATACTATTCCATAGTACTGATTGAGTAATCGTATGTATTTGTTTATATTTGATAAATTAAATTATGGTATTTATATTTAGTAAAGTTGCATTGTGGCCAGGCAAGACCCGTAAGCAATTGGTCATTGATGCATAAATTTTTATGCAAGTAGTAAACTGACGTTAAGATATGGCTTGCATACATCATCATTCGCGGAGAGCGCACATGGCTAATTTTATTCCGGGCCTGCAGCTGCATGGCTTATTGATGGCTGTTGGTTTCACGACGTTGCTTTTGCAACCCTGCCTGTCTGATGCTGCGTCAGACAGTGTCAAGCAGCAGACACAGAAGGGCAAATCTCTCGGTGCCGTGTCTACTGAATATCCCACCTGGTTTCATGATGGTTTTCTGGATCTCAAGGAAGATCTTGCCGCTGCCAAAGTCTCTGGCAAACAGCTGATTATATTGTTTACCCAGGATGGCTGCCCCTATTGCAATGCGCTGGTGGAACGCAATCTTGCACAACAGGATATTGAAGCGCTGATGCGAAGCAAGTTTTTGGTGGATGCGATGAATCTAGTTGGCGATCGACCCGTGAGCGCTTTGGATGGAAAAAATTACACAGAAAAATCTTTTTCTGAAGCGATGAAAGTGCAATTCACCCCCACGCTGTTATTCTTTAATGAGAAGGGTGAAGTCATACTGCGTCTGAACGGATACATGCCGCCGGAACAATTCAAGATAGCACTGCATTACATTGTGGAAAAAAAGGATAAGCTCAGCTTCCGTGATTATCTGGAACTGAATGCACCTCCACCCAAAGCCGGCAAGCTGAATCAGGAAGCGTTCTTTCAGTCTCCCCCCTACAAGTTGACGCGCAACAGCGCAATAAAAGGAAAACCTATCGCAGTCTTCTTTGAACAGAAGGATTGCCCCAACTGCGACATCCTGCACCAGAAAGTTTTAACAGACCCTGCTACGCGTGAAATGTTAAAACGATATCATGCGGTACAGCTGGATATGTGGGAGAACACCGCCGTCATTACGCCAAGTGGAAAAACTGCAACGGCACGGGAATGGGCAAAGCAGCTCGATATAAAGTATGCGCCCACCATCGTGCTGTTCAACGAGGAGGGCAAGGAAGTCATTCGTTCAGAAGCATTCTTCAAAGTATTCCATACGCAGAGCATTTTTGACTATGTGCTTAGCGGTGCATATAAACAACAGCCCAATTTCCAGCGTTTTATTTCCGCTCGCTCGGAACATATGCGTGCTCAGGGTAAGGATGTGGATATCTGGAGCATGTCTGACGAAAAACCTGCCGCTGCAAAATAGCCCAGGGAAACACTCTGGTCTGACAGGTCCGGCAACACCTTAGGCAAATTTGCGCTTATGCAACATCCAGCCTATGTTCATCAGCGTCAAGCCATCAAACAACAGGCTGATACCCACAAAAATACCCACCAGCCACAAGGTAGAGGCAGGCCATCCAATGAGGAATAACAAGGCCATCAAGGCTGAAGTAAAGCCATTGAATGCCATCCAGCCCCAGCCTTTGGCAGGATGCATAGTGCGAGCGAGAGTAAAACTGGCAAAGGCATCCAGGATCAGATAGAAAGCCAGCAACAGACTCAGCACCGCTATGCCCGATATGGGATAGAGCAGCACAATGCCGCCGGTGACCAGCAGCAGGGCAGGTTTGAACCAGTTCATTACGCTCCTGGGGCTATAGCTGGCAGTGTGTATGGCCCAGCCTGTTGCTGCGAAGAGCAGCAGCCAGCCCAGCAAAACACTGGCAGCCAGCGACAACATGATGGGGAAGACAATGCCAATGAGGCCGATAACAATGAGAAGGATGCCGATCAGCAAGGTATAGCGGCCAAATTTTCTGGGGTATCTTTCATCGTAAAAGAGTTTGTTCAATTTATCTCCTGTTTTTCATATCATTCATAGTCCGGGATTTTTAGCAAAACTGGACTCAAGACTGCACCAGCAGTCGCAGGGTTTTAATTCCATCATGGTTCAGATGGACGAAATTCAACTCGCTGTAAAAACTTTTTTGATTAGCGCTGCGTGTGAGAAAAGGGTAGTTGCAACGGCTGAGAAAACCAAGTTGTGAATTGATTCTGCCGTCTGTAATCAGGCTAAACTCGGAAAGCTTGGGAAATAATTTTGATATATGCTGTTTGAGAAGTTCAATGCGCTTGTATTCAAACAAGCCTTCCCCTGTTGCACAGCAATCCAGGATCATGCCGCTTTCGTCCAGCGTCAACTCCGCCGCTTTCTGCCTGGCAGCAGGGCGCGCTTGGTATGAATGCACAGGCACCGATTTCAAGATTGATGACTCCTTGAGCAGCATCAGATTTCCGTTTTGGCTTGCAGACCAGACTATCGGGTCAGGGAGACCAATAGAATTCTCTGCGACCTGCGCAATGGCGGTCATTTTTTCATTTGTTACCGCTGCTTGGATTAGCATGATCATGCTTTAGAGTTGTATGTGTAGGGATGCACAGAGTAATGGTGCAAGAAAGCCAAGTCTGTGCTATAGCACACATAGCTTTGAATCAGGAAGTCTTCGAAATTTTTCGGTGAGGGTATAACCAAGCCAGTGTCTCTGCAGCCTGGTTTATCAGCCTGAGCTGGCAGAGAAGTTGTAACAATATAATTGTATTTAACAAATATTGATGATCTTGGAGTTGTTGCGCAAGTACAGAGCTACCGCCGGGGATTTGTAAGGACGAGACACAGCTAAACCAGGCCTGGCCACACAACTCCTTTTGATCAATGCTTCTAATCCCTGCGATCACCATTATCGCGGTAGTCATCATCACGGTCTTTGTGATGCTTGTCCTTGTGTCCATTATCATGATCCCTGCCATGTGCATGAAAGCCGGGCGTGTTTTCGGAAGATCTGACAAAATATACTTCACGGTCGCAGGCATTGTATTCGCGGCAATGTCTGGACCAGTGTTTTGCATGGCCGGGCGGCACATGCAGATAAAGCGGCTCTTCATGATGTCTGGAGCGTTCATGCACAATGATGACGGGTTGAGCATATATGACGGCAGGTGGCGGTGCATTGCCGAACTGAACCTGCCCATATACGCCCGGACTGATTTCGCCACCTACATTAAGATTGATAACAGACGTTCCCGCATGAGCGGCAATACTGCCAAACATTATCAGTGCAGCGGCTGTTGCAAGTTGATATTTCAAGATATTTCCTTTATTAATTATTGTGATTATGGAAGTGAAGGAATTCGTAAACTGCAATCAACCAGCGCGGTCAGCGCAAATTAAATTGCTGATTGCAGATTATTGAGCAAAGAAAGCGAGGTCTGTGCTGTAACACACACAGGCTTGATAATCCTGCTATCAAGCCTGTGCGGTTCAGCAAGCAATCTTGCACGATGTTGTGTAGCGTGCTCAAGCAATGTCGTGCATCAATTGTTGAGCCGAGTCTGATCAGTTCTTGGCGTGATGTATTTCTCTACGTTCATGGTGACGATCTTTTTTGTCTGCATGTATGTTTTTTCTGTCCTTGTGCAGATCCCTGCGTGTCGCATTGATGTGCTGATTGTCTTTCCTCAGCTCGGCGCGTTCTTTTTGAGCCCCGGCCTTGTTGCCGGTCTTGATGTCTTGCCTGAGTTCCTGGCGGTCTGCATTGCGATTTTTAGTTTCTTGACGAAGCGCAGACTTGTCTTTGCCCACGTCGCGCCTGTCCTGACGGATATCCTTGTTGTCCTGACGAATTTCAGCTCGGTCTTGTTTAACATCTTCTGCATGCACAGCAGCTGCAAAAGCAAAAGAAACGAGTGCCGTAGCGATGTAAAGGGATTTTTTTAACATGTAACTCTCCTGATTGTAGGTTATTGATGCCTGATAAATGCTTTTGCATTTGGGTTATCCAAATATGCTTTGGATAGGCTAATAACGCCTCTAAGAAATTTTCGTTTACGATCAAGATGTAACAAGTTGTTACAGTTGGTATCAACGTTTTTTACAAAAGCAGATTAGTACTTGTCTGGTTGGATATGATGCAAATCATTAGCTCATAAGAGAATATTGCGGGCTAACGTTAGTCATGCGCTTGTCGCGCAACGCACCAAAAATTTATTTATACAGCGCTGGAAATTTCTTGTGCAGATGTGCCAGCTTGGGTTTGTCATAAATCAGAATATACGGCTGGTAAGGATGCAGTGCGAGATAATTCTGGTGATAGGCTTCGGCCGGAAAGAATTTGTCCAGCGCGACGACTTGCGTCACGATAGGCGCAGAAAAGGTGCGGGCGTCGTCTAGTTGTTGGATATAAGCCTGTGCCGTTTGCTGCTGCTCGGCACTGCTGTAAAAAATCGCCGAGCGGTACTGGGTCCCGCTATCCGGCCCCTGGCGGTTCAATTCGGTGGGATCGTGCGCAACGCTGAAAAATACCTTCAGCAATGTCTGGTAAGTGACCTGCTCGGGATTGAAACGGATGCGCACCGCTTCGGCATGACCGGTATCGCCGTTACTCACTTGCGTATAGCTTGCCGTCGCCGCATTGCCGCCGGCATAGCCGGATACCACATCAGTTACGCCTTTTACATGCTTGAACACCGCATCCACGCCCCAGAAACAACCGCCGGCAAACACCGCAGTTTGCTCGGCTGGCGCCGCACATGCATTGCCTGTCGCGGACAGCACAAGTATCAAGCCGAATAAATAGTGCTGTATAACTTTGCTGTTGAACATGATGGTTCTCCTAGTCAGCGTTAAATTGAAATTTATACCAAGTGTTTATGCCGGCATGAAAGTATATTTTGAACCGTGCAAAATCAATAGCGCACCTGAACCCTGTAATTCAGCGTTGTGCTACTTTCTGCAGGCACGGCTATATGCCAGACGGCGGTATTGCTGGCCGCTTTGATGTGCTTGTGGTTTTCCTGAATGACTTTCCAGTCGCCGGGTATGGGTTCTTGTATGGTGACTTGCATCTCTTCTTTCTTGGCATTTTTAAGCACAATCTCAAACGCACTTTCGAATAGCGACGTGCCCTTTTCCGGCTTGGGCAATTTCCTGAAATCAGTCTGCTTCTTGTCTGCCGTTACGTCGAAAGACTCACCCAGTTTGATGCGTACCTTCTCATTTTTTGGGGTATGGTCAATATGGTCTTCGCCGACAAACTGCGCATTGCCGGAGGCATCCTTTTTATACACACGGATTATCCCTTTGGGCAACGGTATACCCAGATGATCGGCCTCCTTGTTGGCAAATTCGATAAACACACCCACCTTCAATTTTTGCCCCAGATCGCCATAACTGCTGCTGTAATAATAATCTGCGCCATGCAGTAGCAGCTCCTTGTGTGCGGTCACTCCGCTGGCCGTGAGCAAGGAAACCTGCTTGGTCTGATTTTCGGCAATGGTGGTGGGGCGATCCAAAGTGTACAGGTGATACTCCAGCAGTCCCTCTTCAGCCATGTTTTTTTGTGCACGGTCTTCCATGACGGCCAATGTGTGAGCAGCAGCATAAGCCATGGGTGCAGATTGGCGCACCTGATTGACATCCCCGGCCACCAGTTGTAATTTGGCATTGTGATAACTTGCACCGCTGGTATTGGTCAGCGTTACCCAGCCTGATAAATCCAGTTTGTTGTCGGCCGCATTCAGCTCTGCCACATAGTCGGCCTTCCACGCCAAGCCGCCGGTCAGATAGGAAAGTTCAACTTCCTGCTGAGGTGCGCCACTGTTGATGAGCGACATCACCAGCGTGGGGCGATCGCGCAGATTGTCGGGCACGTCGGGATAAACGATACGGCCCGGAATACCGGTTTCAATACGATTGCCGAACTTCATGACGACCCCCTGATTGGCGGCCAATACTACTCCCGATTCGCTGGTTTCAATTCCGGTGGCCTGATTTGTACGGATGATGTTGACGCTTTTCCCCACGTATTTTTCGAGCAGTTTCTGCGGCGTCAGCAAATCAAAATCAAAGTTCTGCTCTATCACCGCAAGTTTCCCGGGCGAATTCAAGCTGCGCAACAGCGCTGTTTCGGGGCGCATGCGCGCACTCACATCGCGGAAAGCCAGCGAGTTGTGGCCGCTGTCCAATGTTATCTTGCGCTGGTCTTTGACCAGCGCAAGGTTCTCGTTATAAATGGTGACAGCGACATTCTGCTGATCCTGCATGGTGCTGCGCAGTTCTTCTGCAGCATGTAAGGCAGAGCAGGAAAATAATGCAAATAAGCAGACAACTAATGCACGGCACAATGACATATCCATCTTCCTTTAAAGTTTAAAACCAGCTGTCAACCTCGTCGTCCAGCTCCGGCTTGCAGCGTTTCAACTGCGTACTGTAGGCAGCCGATTTGTTGCTGACCTTGTTGGCCACCTGCTTCAACCAGGCTTTGCGCTTCCAGCTGCCGTTCTTGTAACCGCCATGACCTTCATGATAAGCCAGGTACTGGTTGTAGGCATCCCATTTGGAGATGCCCAGCGTGCGTTGCGTCATGCTGGTATACCAGCCTACAAAATTGATGGCATCGGCAAAGTCATCGCGGTCGTGGCCGCTATTGCCGGTATCCTTTTTATACCGATTCCAAGCGGGGTCTTGCGCTTGCGCATAACCATAGGCCGATGAACTGCGCGGCAGCGGGATAAACAGAAACCAGTCCCGGTCCGGTTGCGCATCACTGACAAATCGCGATTCCTGATCGATAATCGCCATCATCACCCACACCGGGGTTCCCCAGCGTATGTTGGCATCGCGGGCATACTTGTACCAGTCGATATCGCCGCGAAAGATGGTGCAGATATTGTCGGTACGCGCGGGTTTATATGTTTTACACCCGGTGTGCAGCAACATCAGGGCAAGCACAGCAGGATAAAGGCGTGACTTTAGTATCATGACGCCATTATCCGTATTTGGACGCAGCAATCAATGCAGGATTTCAGAAATGCAATAAAGGGGTGTACACACAGTCAGTGAATATCAACACAGAAGCTAAAATGAAAGCCTGAACATAGTTGCTTGAACCAAAGATAGCTTAGGGAACCTCTGATTAAGTCCTCCATGAGCCGCGTTATAGTCAAATCGGGATGATTCGCAAGGCGGGCGACACAGGTCGTAGTTATTCTACGATGCCCCAAGTGCATAATGCAGACCGGGAGCGCAACGCCGAGAACGCCCGATTTGGCTGCAATCCACAAGGGCACGTGTTTTGCGGGCGGTCTGCTACGCCAAGTCAGACAAGAAAACGGCATCGTTGCAAAGGGGACCAACCATTTACAGCCTCTTCTTTTTTGCATCCCCTTGTTCGCCTTCGGCTCATCCCTCGCCAGGCTCGGGACTGCAACTTCGTTGCATCCTGCGCCCTGTGGGCTGGTACGCAAAAAACGTGCGCGGCCATAAGGGCTTTAATCAGAGGATTATTATTTTGCACGCGCCATGTGCGCGGAAAATTATATGGATTTTAACAATATTTTTGGTATGCAGGAATCTTGATTTTCGATCAGAACACGGCACTGCCGTGAATTAAAATCACGCGAAAATTCAATAGCAGGGAGGAGGCTGAGGTAAACCGCATTGCGCGGACAAATACAATTTTGAATAGAAATTGTTATCCAAAAAATTTTCAATACTTGCTTGATTTTATTGGCTGAACTGCACACGCAGGTCAGCCAATAAAAATATCGCAGATGCTCAATAATCTAGTGGCTGATCTCATGCCCGATAACGCCACCAATCACCGCGCCACCCAGTGCGCCAACCGCAGTGCCAGAACCCGCTACCGCACCCACACCTATACCGATAATGGTGCAACCGTTCATGCCCAGAAACATGATTGCGAGGGTTAGCGTTGCAGCTGATTTCTGAATCTTGTTCATTTTGTAATCCTCAATTATTTATCTTTTGATTATGCTTGGGCATATTGCCCTGTCTGGCGAAGCCCGGTTTTATCGGGCGTGCCAGTTGGCAAGCTGTTTGCCGGATTTGTCTTTCGCAAGACCATAAATTTCCTGAATCTTGCCGGTAAGTTGTTCGCGTTTACCGACCATAACATGTAGCGGATTGCCGCAAAGCTTGCCCCAGTTCTTTATGAAGTTACCTCTGATTTGCTTCCAATTTCCTTCTATACGGTCCCAGTTCATTTTGTTCCCCTTCACTTAAGTTGATTATCCGGATAAAGTCGCTCGGGAAATCTGCACTAAGACGCAAAAAATGTTGAGCCCCACTAAGGCAAATTTTATCGGGCAGGATGGCCTGCATCTGTGCGCTGGCGCACCAAATATTGAAATTCTGTATTGGATTAAATGTAAGCGAGCTGGCTAAGATGAATTTAGCCTGGAATAGATGGACGGTAACGTCAAAGCGGGATTGCATGACGATTTCAATTTGATTTAACTAGGTAACCACTGATTTAGTCCTCCATGAGCCGCGCTGCAGTCAAATCGGGATGATTCGCAAGGCGGGCGACGCAAGTCGTCGTTATTCTACGATGCCCCAAGTGCATTATGCAGACTGGGAGCGCAACGCCGCGAGCGCCCGATTTGGCTGCAGCGCGGCCATGTGGGACTTAATCTGAGGCTCCCTTGAATATATTTAATATAATCAATATGATACGTATGAATTTTGTATGCGGGCCTTGATGTTGAGCAGTCGGTTTTATGTATACTCAGCGCTGGAAAATCAGCATAAGATAAGAGAAAAATAGCAACAGATGAACTGAGCCCAGCAACACATTGGTGCGGCTGTTGGAAAATGTCATTGTGCTCAGCACCAGGGTTAATGCCAACAGAGTGACATCTATGGGCTCCAGACCAAGAATAATATGCTTGTGGAATAACAGGCCGAAGGCAAGCACTGCGGGGATGGTCAGGCCTATGGTCGCGAGTACCGAGCCGAGCAAAATGTTGACGGATTTTTGCAAATCATTGCTCAAGGCCGCGCGCACGGCACCCATGGACTCTGGGGCCAGTACCAGTGCGGCGATAAGAAATCCGGCCAGCGCAACCGGCGCGCCCAACACGTTGATCGTAAATTCCATGGGCACAGCGAGATGCTGCGTCAGTATCGCCAGCGGCACCATATACGCAATCAGCAGCAACAGGTGATAGGGCACGGAACGCACCTCGTGTGTTATTCGCCAGCGGCGTTTTGCATCCCTGGTTTCCGTAGTCTGGCGCGCAACGCGAAAGTAGGCTCTATGGCGACCGTTCTGTATCGTAAGAAATATACCGTACAGGGCAAGTGACACGATAACCAGAAATGTTGCCTGCAACGTGGAGAAAGTCTGGTCGGCCGACGAGCTGGTGTAGTTGGGCAACACCAGTCCTATCACGGCAAGCGGAAGTATCACCGCGAGAAAAGAGTTGGCGCCCTGCAGGTTGTAATCCTGCTCCTTGTATTTCAAGCCGCCGATGAGCAGGGTCAAGCCAACCATGCCGTTGAGCATGATCATGATGACGCCATACATCGCATCTCTTGCCAGCGTGGGGCTGCCATGTCCGGTCGACATCGTGGAAACGATGATCATCACTTCGATGCTGGTCACACCCAGCGTCAACACCAGCGTACCCATGGGTTCGCCAAATTTCTCCGCCAGGCTTTCCGCGTGGCGCACCACGGCAAACAACGAAGACAATATTGTGAGCAACAGCCACGTCAGGACAAAGGCGAAGCTGAGCGGGTGCTCAAGATCGGCAAGCAGATATTGTCCATAGCGCAGAAAGGCCGCGGTAGTAAAGAAATTGAACAGCAGCGGCCACTCCTGCAGCAGGGCCATGCCCACTTTTTCGACGGGATACTTTGCTTGCATGGTGTTGCCTTTCAAATTATTTTGGCAAAGTGCAGTGAGCGCAGTGGCATCAGTGACTCATTGGGATTAATTCGGCGAGGATAACAGGAAGTCGAGGCACGTTCCCTATAGTTTCGGCATTATTTATCAGTTACTATTTTATGATGCAGGATTTCGTTGAACAAAGTGCTTGTACTGGCCCTGTTCTGTGTTGATTTGACATTAGAAGCAAGATGGTTTTTGGTGCACGCATACTAAGCGCAAACACATTTTCAGTCGGTGCAATAACACACACAAGTTCATCTACGCTGGAATTAAAGATGGAGCCTGGAGTTTGCGTAGGAATGGAAACGATCATACCGATTCATATTGCACAATGCATGGCTTTGAAACTGAATCAATCCTGAAACAGTTATTTATAATAAAATCTCTAAACCGTAGCCGCTGTACAGATATAAATTTAAGATATTGAAAACCACTTAATTCAGGAGGTAGACGCTATGCATACGATACTGGGTGCCGGCGGTGCGATAGGTTCAGCGCTTGTGACATTGCTTTGCAATGCGGGTCATAAGGTGCGTCTGGTTGGGCGCAATCCAGAAAAGGCCCCGGGCGTTAACCAGGTTATATCCGCGGATCTGCTGGATCTGGATAAAACCATAGCGGCTGTTTCCGGCTCCAGCGTAGTCTACTTGCTCGTGGGCCTGCCCTATAAAACCGCGGTCTGGAGCGAGCAATGGCCGGTCGTCATGCATAACGCAATTGAAGCCTGCAAACGTGCACAGGCGAAATTGATCTTCTTCGACAATGTCTACATGTATGGCAAGGTCAACGGGCCCATGAACGAAGAGACGCCGTTCAATCCGTGCAGCAAGAAGGGGGAGATACGCGCGCAAATCGCCACCACTTTGTTGCAGGAAACCAAGGCGGGAAATTTAAACGCATTGATCGCACGTTCGGCTGACTTCTACGGTCCGCACGTCAGGACCAGTGTTTTCAACATACTGGTGTTTGATAAATTTGCACAGAAAAAATCTGCAGCCTGGCTGCTGAATGATGCAGTGCCGCACTCCTTCACCTTTACGCCGGACGCAGCCAGGAGCCTGCTTGTGCTGGCAGAATCTGAAACGGCGTGGAATCAGACTTGGCATGTACCGACAGCTGCCCATCCACCCACCGGTAAAGAGTATATCCGGATGGTGGCAAAAGAATTCGGCGTTGAGCCAAACTATAAAATACTCGGCCGCCTCATGATCAAAATCGCGGGCTTGTTTATTGCGGACATCAGAGAATCATACGAAATGCTGTATCAAAACGACACGGCCTATGTGTTTGATTCAGGAAAATTCAGCAAGGCATTTAATGTAGAGCCCACGCCTTATACCAGGGGAATTGAATTTACGGCAGCCGTCTATGCAAAGCAATAAATAATCGATAATAATTCGACGATATATTCTGTATTTAATTATTTGAATATATTGTTGATATGTCTGGCGTAAGTCTGGATCCCAGAAATAGCCCTTAAGGTTAGCGCCTTGCCAGGTCAGCTGAGACTTCAATAGAGTGAGCCGTCTTTGTGTGCAAACTGCCATTTACCCTCCGTGAGAATCGCCTGTAAATCATCGTCAGGATAAACAACAGAATCTCCCTCGCTGCGGTCGCCGATCTCAAGGTATATGACTTCTTCTGCGGTGCGATTAACCAACTGGTGCGCATTACCGGTGCCCGCTCTGAAACCCGAGCACATTCCTGGAAATAGCGGCGTTTCTCCTGCATTGTTAATTAACACGGGCTTGCCCTGCAAGATGTAAATGAACTCATCTTGCCTGGAATGGGCATGCCGCAAAGCTGAGCCGGAGCCGGGTAACAGCCGGGTTAAGTTCACCCCGAAATTGGCAAGGCCGAAAAAATCACCCAGTTGGCGTTTTTCTCTGCCATGCATTTGTGCGGCAAATGGTTCAGGATAGTTTGAAGGCTTGGTTCGCAGTGGCACTTGATTTGCCATGACTGCAATCGGAATGTCCTTGTCGTTCATATCATTTCCTGTTCAAAAAGTTGATCAAAAATTTGTAAGTGCTGTCTCAGCAGTGTGTAGTTCATGATGGCGCCTATGTACACCGGCAATTCAAAAGAAGCCACGGCTCCTG
>JBBQYH010000016.1:0-25147 GCA_038208855.1 Burkholderiales bacterium | reverse complement strand
TTGGGTAACTGTATTGCTATCCATAGCGATAGAGGTTGCTGAATACATCCTGCCTTTTAAAGTTGCTCCTGTCACGAGTGCGATATCTGAAGCAGAAAGAATATTCCCCTCCATATGTGCGCCCGCCTGTATGGACACGGCACCGGCTACCTGCCAGAAAATATTCTGGGGCAGTGCGCCATTGGTCAAGGTCACCTGAGTATTTGCAGCCTGAGTAAGCGTTTGCGTTGTTTTGATAACGTAGACACCAGCGCCACTAAAGGTGAGAGCGGTTGCAGTCGGAATTGAAATAGCGACGGCACAAGTGTAGACACCTGGTGTGAGTGTCACCCCGCCCAGTGATCCTGCACCTGGACATTCAACACCCGGTGAACCACCAGCAAGTCCGCCACCTGCTGTAGCCATTGCAGCAGCAGCATTGTAGGCGGTAAGCTTATTGCCTATAGCCGTAGTCAAATTGGCAGGCGTTGGTGCCGCATAGCCGGGAGCGTATATTGCCCCGGTCACCAGTGTTGATGTTGAATACGCTCCGCCTGCGGGCAGGTCGAGTGCTAACCCGGTTATGGTGCTTGCTGCAGCCGGACTCACTCCGATATTTCCTGTTATTTTTGCGGTAGAAGAAACTGTGGCTGTCGGTGTATATGAAACACCTGCTTCAGCCAGAATCGCATAAGTGGCTGCCGTGCCCAGATCCACGCAGTTTGCTGTTCCTGTTGTGCAAGTTGTCCCGGCTGCAGCTGGGGTTGCGGCTGCGGTTCCGCCACTGCTACTACTTCCACCGCATCCAGCCAGAATGGCGGCGAGCAATACTGTAGTGGACCACATCATTGGTTTAATAACATTTTTGCGACTGTTCATTTTATCTCCTTAATATTGATAATCCATAAGTCATCGGTGCAATTCACCCAATGATCAGGTACTTGCGTTGATGTACTGCTCCAATATTCACTGCCTACATGCCGACTGTTCGAGCATAATGGCCTGTTCCAAATCAAGCAGGATCGACCGGAATCAATATGCAAGCCACACAGGATGAACTTTCTCACTTCCAAGCACATCACTCTGTGCGTTAGAGCACATAAGGAAAAATATATTTTGCACCACCTTCAGTACCTCCAGGCATTTCTTGGCAATAGCCAAAGGCGTATTTGGAAGCTCCTCAGGTTTCACGGCTGCCTTGTTCACCCTGCTTCAGGGTAAACACCATAACGCCCATCTAATTGGCAATTCGGATTAAGAAAATCGAGATTTATACAGCCTGAGATACGTTTACTTTGCGGATTTTTCAAGCGCTCCCATTTTTCTTGGCGTGGGAGAAATATCAGAGAAGACTTCCTCACATTGAATGGCACGAGGATGAGTGGGGAGGTAATTGCTTTTACTTGCTTACATTAACAGTGATGGACCACAAGGTTAATATCGTTGGCATTCACGCCATCAAAACAAAAGTGATGCGTCAATTGCCGCTTACCGATACCGCAAAACTACCTTTGATATCTTTAGTCAGCCTGTGAAATTTGAATCAGAAAATATTCATGTTTTCAGGCTTCAATGTGCTGGACCTTCACTAAGCTGTGTAGCCAGTGCTTTCCATTGCGACAGTCTGCGCGAGTTGGGGTCGTCCCATTCCACATGCGCCAGCACAACCTGTGTACGTGATTCATGGCTCGTCAGCATATCCATCACTTCACTGGGTGTACGCCCGCTTATGCCTAACAGCGCTGTGCGTGTCGCCGTTCCATTTTTTGTTTTGACTGTCTCCGGCGGATCAGTAAAGTAATAATCCCCGTTCGAGGTTGACCAGCGAGGTGCCCCATATAATCGGGGTGGTGGTTTGCTGCCCCTGCCATAGACTGCAGTTGTTTCCACCAGCGGACTCGCGCTGGCTATGTTATAGACATAGTGCTCCACATGTCCGTTTTGCGGAGGATCAAAACGCTCTATCAACTCTCCTTGTGTGGTGCTGGTTTCGATAGTTAACGGTTTGCCGAGCGGAATATCATCGGCATCCGTCGCCATATTGGGCTGCAGTGTCAGCTTCTGTTTGCCTACCGTTACATACACCACACGATCCAGGCCGTTGTAGATGGTCAATTGTGATTTGGTGGCGACATCGCTACCCAGGGTTAACACACCGGTTACAAATATACCTGCCACGAGCAGACGCAACGTTGACGGAAAAAATCCGCTGGCTGTTTGAAAGCTGTCCCACAAGCCCAGGCGGACTTGACGCTTTCTTTCGCTGCCCGGCGTCAAGGTTGGGTAGTCGGCGGGAACAGCGCTGGCTGCGGGAACCCCGTCAGGTTTTTTTTCTGTTTTGACGCAATTTTCTATCCAGGCTTCGGCCAGCAATAGCTGCTCCAGTGCGGCATCACTAACACGGTAAAGTTGATTGGCTACAAATTCAACCCAGCCATCGATCACTTTCATCCAGTCTTGCAGGTTATCCGCGCTGGCTTCATTCAAATTGAAATCATTCAGCATTAACGGCCAGCTGCTTTCACCCAGCTTTTTGCACAGGGTCGGGTCGAGCACCAGTTCATTTTTCTGCGCGTAAATATTGGCCAGCACACCATGCAGCATGTTGGCCGTGGCAACCAGCCGTTTGCGTTCACGCTTGGTGATTTTGCCGTCTGCCAGCACCACTGCCAAAACATTGCTGAACAAACCTTGCGCGTCGCGCAAATCGGCCAGGGTGTGCTCGGTGTAGTGCAACACTTCAATCAGGCCGGTCAGATACTTGCGCCAGGCACCACCCAGGGTGGCGGCTGCGGCCAGATGTGTTGCTCGGCATTGATGATCGTGCGCCAGTACCCGCGTGCGCACTTCGTCTTCTTCCGCAAGAACATCGCGTATGACTGCCGGCAGTTGTCGACGGGTTATTTCACGGCCGCGGAATACAATGCTCCCACCTGTAGCTTGGTATACCTTGTCGCGTAGTGCCTCGAGGCTGTTGCGTTCCTGCACGAGATCGCGCAGGCGGTTCAGATCATCGCCTAGCTGCGGAGCATATAGTTGAGCCAGGGCTTGCTGCACATTTTGCAAATGCAGTGCGCCCTGGTAGAGTTCTTTGACCTGCGAGGTATGGCGCACAATGGAACGGCCAAGATACGCGCCGCGATAACGCGGATCATATTGCAAGGCGTCGTATTGTTTATCCAAAGACTGCATAGTCGCGGCTTCACTTACAGGCAAAGCATCGGTCTTGCCTAAAAGATGTTCTGTGATTGATTTTTTCAGGAGTGCAACACGGTCGAACATCAACCAGGCGCTGCGCGCATCATGCGCCGCGGACAAATAAATCCGCTTGGCGTTTTCTTCGCGATCAGCGCTGGCCGGATGGGTGGACCACATTTGCGGCGGTTGCGCAAAAGCGCTCTTGAACACACGATGTTTTTCCGGATGCTGCGACATGACAGGCGGTGCCTTGCCATAGTTGTCGTCATCCAGAATCTTGCCCACTTTTTCCAGAATGCGTGTCTGCACGGCAAACAAATCATGAGGTATACGCTTTGCGCGAATTTCGCTCTTGGTGAAACCAAGCGTACGACCCCAGGCTTCATCGGCGGCCTGCAGCTTGTGCAGGGCATGCACCAGCTCGTTGCTGCCGGTCAACGACACGGCAACCAGATCGGCCTGAAATTCCATTTGTCTGGAGAGGGCGCGTTGTGCCAACAGCACCAGATGCAGCATGCTATCCATCAGCGAACGAATCGACCACACAACCAATGACATCACCCAGCCTACCCAGGCAATTCTGATATCGGTATGCGAAAGCATTTGCAATGTGCGATCAAAGGCATCGCGTTTGGAAATAATATGAGCGGCAATCTGGTGGGCGATGTATACCCAACTGCCTATCGCCATGGTGCGCTGTGCAAAGTGGCCAAATTCATGCGCCAGCACCGCCTTGATTTCACTCAGGGTCAACACATTGACCAGTGCCAAACCGATTTCAAGATTTTTACGCGAGGGGAAAATCAGATTAAGGATAGATAAATCATAAAACACCGCCGCATTCACGCGTGCAGACAAAAACACGCGTGCCGGTCTGGGTGCACCGGCTTCATCAGCCAGCCGGTTCAAAAATTCAAACAGTCGCGGCTGCTCGGCGCTGCTTACTTCGATTGCATCGGGCGCACTGCCGCGTTGCACAAAGAACAAGGCCTTCAACATGAATAGCGCCAGAAAGGCCGCGCATATTGCGATTAAAATATATTCAAACTTCCCGGTTACATACACTTCCACGGAGGTTCGATAGGCTGTCCAGCAAAACCAGCCAGCCAGTGCAATATACAAGGCGATAAACAATACCAAACTCGCCATTGCCATCCACGCTCGCCGCTTGTAAATACTTGAAGGCTGCGCCAGATCATCGGGCGCATCCTGCGGGCCGGCCGGATATATATTCTCCATTACTTGCTTCTCCCCTTTTCCTGTTTAGAAAATGACTTCAACACGGCACAACCATGCCTGGCATCTCAATTTAAAATTATTCTATATAATCAATAATATACAATTACTTTATAAATTGCCAATTTGATACTAAAAAGACAATAAATCTCACTGCCCAACCTTCACACCCTTATTCGGAATCTCGCCAAACATCTCCGGTGCATACATCGCTTCCACGCGAGTTTCCGGCATATTGAACTGGCCGCTGTTGTTGAGCCTGAGGGTATATTCCACCGTCCATTTACCCTTGGGCACAAATTCGTAATAGGCGCGGAAGGAATCCAGCGTGCGTTCTTCAAACGCGGGCCAGACCCAGCCTTTGCGCTTTTCGCCGCCGGTCAGGATTTTTGAATCTTTGCCTAGACCTGTCCCCAGTATCGCAGAGCCTGCCGGGATAGGGTCGTTGACTACCACCCAGGTCATGTCGGACTGAGCTTCCAGATCAAGCCGCACCCGCAGCACGTCGCCACGATTCCACTCGCCCTTTTTCTGTTGCTCGATGGGCGTGACGGTGCGGGTGATGCGGTAACCGCTGGAGAAGGCTTCCTTCAGCGGGATGGCGGCGAGGCTTTGCACCATGGCCCAAGGGCGGCCTGTGCCTTCGTGTTTTATGCTGAGTTTGTCTTCGCCTTTTGGCCACGGCAGGGTGAAGTCTGTTTTCTTCACCGAAGAAGACCACTGATATTCGTGTTGTTTGTCGCCAAGCTTGGTGCTGGTTTTTCCACTGACATCCGTAGATTCAAACTTGGCAGAAAATTTTTCCATCGCCAGCACGCCCCTGGCATTGGCTACCGTGGTATCCCAGCGACCGTGCAACTGGCGTCCAAGCGCACCGCGCACCAGACGCGGCATGTCTTCACGCCAGCTGTCCTGATCCAGCATTTCCAGCAGCACTTTGTTCGCATTCATGTCGACCGAGGTCATCAACCACCACAGGGCGTCGGTGCGCTCGGTGGAGAAGGTCATGGTGGTGCCCTGGAAGTTAAGGCGCGAACGAAGGATTTGCTCGGCTTCTGTCAAACGGTTATTGCCCTCGGCAAGCCCGGGTGCGTGCTTGAGCAGGGTGTACCAATCCAGCACGGCAGAGGTGGGCCACAGGTTGGGCTCGATGGAAAAGCCATCCAGCCAGCGCGGATTGATAGCTGTCTCGCCGCGTGACAAGGCGGCCAGTGCAGCCACTTTGCGGATGCCGAGATCGGCAGTGGGCAGCGAGGAGTAACGCACAATGCGCCCTTCGATAAAACCGATCAGCGCTTTTTCCATGCGCGCTTTACTGTTCTCGGGAATTTTGTAACCCGCCTCGTCGGCAATGGACAACACATACGCCGTGAGGGTATCGCTACCGTATTCCATCAGTGCAAAATATTTCACCAGACCGTCGCGATCCAGATAGGAAGGCAGGTTGGCCATGACATGCTCCCATTGCATTTCATCACGCAGCGCGACGGCAACGGAAGCTCTTTGCTCGAAACAGGTGTAAGGATAGCGCGACATATATTCACGCACACCTGCCAGCTCGTCGGCCAGTTTGCTTTGCAGTTGCACGCGGATGCCGCCGCGTCCCGGTATCGCGTCTTTGGGCAAGGCCACCACCATATCCAGCGGTTTATCCAATTGTGCGATGGTGGCCTGGAAGGTGCGCACCGCTACCGCAGGTTCAATTTTCTGCGTGATTTTCATCACGTCACTCGCACTTGCCGCATCACCTGTGCCCTGCGCTTTGACCAGCCAATCCACACTGGTCACGCCTATGGGTGCTTCCACATCCCAGCCGAATTCTTTTGCCTCGCCGGAATTCAGTGTGAGCGTTTGCGG
Organism: Burkholderiales bacterium; assembly: GCA_038208855.1. Lineage (GTDB taxonomy): Bacteria > Pseudomonadota > Gammaproteobacteria > Burkholderiales > Gallionellaceae > 39-52-133. Next base: position 18,877 of record JBBQYH010000016.1, on the reverse strand, counting down.
CTTGAGCACCTCCTGCAGCAGCGGCTTGTGCGTGCTGCTTTCGTTCAAACCGGGAGTAAGGATCACTTCTATCGTTTTCTCGGAGGTATTGCGCACGGTAAAACCGGCACGGAATTTATCCTGCTCGCGCACCAGTGGCGGCAGGCCGGAAACCAGCATCAGATCCTGCGTCGACATGATGGTGGATTCACCGGTGCCGAACAGCCCCACTCCGCCATTGGCCACCGCCACGATGCGGAAGGAGGTGAGAGAGTCATTCAGCGGTACTTCTACTTTGGCATGACCCTGCTCATCCAGCTTGACGCGTGCCTTCCAGAACAACAGTGTGTCAAACAGCTCGCGAGCTGATTTGCGCCCGCCACCGCCGCCGGCCGGAACCGATTTGCGCCCGAAGTGGCGCTTACCCACCACCTGCATTTGCGCGGTGGCGGTCTCTACTTCTATGCCGCGTTGCTTCATCATCGCATCCAGCAACTGCCAGCTGTTGTTGCCCATCAACTCCAGCAGACCTTCATCCACGGCCACCAGCGCAATTTCACTATTTTTGGGCGGTGCGCTGCCATCCATCTTGCGCACCTCAACTTCGATGTTGGCTTTGTCGCGCACCTTGTACACCTGGTGGTCTGCCGTCACTTTTACCTTGAGTTCGTGTGCACCCCAGCCTACTTTTATTTCGGCAATACCCAGACGGAAAGCGGGTTTGGCGAGATCGACCATCGCGGTGGGCGCAGGCCCGGCAATGCGCCCGCGCACGGCCAGCACGGATACAAATACATTGGGTGCGTAGTTACCCTTGATCGGTACATCGACTACCGGATTTTTACGCGACAGCGGCACCACATAAGACTCGATGATGCCTTCGCGTTCTATCGTGACCAGCGCCTCGGCATCGGCAAACGGGGTGCGCACCTGGAAGCGCGCAACATCGCCCGGCTCATAATGTTTTTTCTCGGGCAGCACATCCATGCGGTCGTTATCGGAAGCCTGATACCACCAGTCATCCGCACCGGCAACCCACATTTCGCGGTTGCTGCGCATGCTGTTACTAGCATCATCCTTTGCTTCTGCCACCACAATCAGGTTGCCCGAGGCGGGCGGCTTGATATCGCAAAACACCAGGCCTTTTGCATCAGACGTTCCCGCACAGGCGTTTGTCTTGAGCAGCTTGACCTCGGAGCCGTGTTCATAGGCATAGAAACCGCCGATCAGGCGACGGCGATGGGAAAAATATTCGCGCTGCAGCACGTCAACTTTTATCTCTTTGCCGGCTGCCGGTTTGCCTGCCAGATCCAGCGCCAAAAGTTGAAACTTGAGATGATCTTTGGACGACACCCAACCGTCGGGCTTGATGCCCACGACAATAGCAGCGGGCCACAAAGCAACGCGCCGGGATGAGGTAAGCGTTTCGCCATTGGCGTCGCGATACTCCAGCTCGGACAGCAGCTCTTGCGGTATTTCGCTTTTTGGCAGACTGGTGATGCTGGCACGCGAGGCACCTGCGGCATCGAGATTGAATGCCAGCGTTTTGAGTGTTTTGCTTTCTGTTCCGTTGTCGTCGGACGGCGCGCTTTCATCATCATCTTCTTCTGTGGCGCGATACGCACTGCGCCGTTGATCGTCTTCCTTGCCGATCTTCACACCGCCATTGGCAAATATGAAACCGTCATAGTCGGCAAACTGCACGGCCTTGGGCAACACCTGGCTGCGTAACTTCACCGGCAACAGTGCGGCCGCTCCACCCGACAGATAGTCAACCTGCACATCCACGTCGGCGGCTTTTGCATTGATCAGCGGCTTGGGCGGGCCTTGCAGCGTGGCACGCATGGTGGGTACACGGTAAGCTTCGACACGGAAACTGCCGATGGGGTTACCGCCGTACTTTGTATTTTTTGGGCGTGACAGCAGCAAATAGATGCCCTGCTTTGCTTCCTTGGGTATTGCGAAATCCGCTACGGCAATGCCGCTGGCATCCCATGACAATGGAATTTCATATTCCTGTTGGGTTCCCTGATGCTGCAGCACCAGTGTGCGATCCAGTTCTGTATCGGACGGCAGCGTAAAACCGCTACGCGTATGGCGTCTGGCAATAAACTTCATGTGCGCGGTTTCACCCGCCCTGAACAGCATGCGGTCCAGTACGGCATGGATCAGCCCTGCATTTTGTCTGTCTCCCTGCGGCAAATTGAAACGCCAGGTGTCGATGCCCTGATTCCAGTCTGAGAACACAAAGGTGAAATCATCTTTCAGGCGTGCGGTGACGAAATACTGTTTGTCCCAACTGCTCATGCAACCGGGTAAGGTCTGCCGCTTGGGCAGTTCTTCTTCGATACGGGCCAGACCCTGTGCGTCGGTTTTGCCTTGCCAGTAAAAATGTCCGTTGCAATCGCGCACATCAACCGTGGCACCGGCTACCGGCACGCCTTTGTCCAGACTGGTTACCCAGACCAGAGATGATTCGCGCCCCTGTTTGAAGTGCGCGGCCAGATTGGTTACCAGCGCCGCACTCTGAATATAATAAGGCTTCTTCTCCTTACTTAAGGAATTGATTTTATTCTGAATTGTAGCAACAAGACTGCTGAACATGCCCTCGGATTTCTGCTCTTTGGGCTTGTCCTTGTCTTTATCTTCGTCCTTTTCTTCGCCGAACAAGGCAGCACCCAGACGCGGGCTGGCCAGCTCGACCACATAGAAACCGGGCGCTTTCAGCGGTATGCCCACCACTTCGAAAGTTCGCTGACCGCCCGGCTTGGGCAGCTTGAACAGTTTGGGTTTTTCCTGGTCCGTAAGCAGCTGTGTTTTTCCCGCCTCACCCTCGCGCAGGGCATACAGTTTGCGCATCCATTCTATGATGTCCTGCGGATTGTTGGCTAAAACATAACTGCCATTCACATTGCTTATGCCGGCGGGATGAACCGAGGCGAGACGCGCGGCCAGTTCGGGTTCCACATTGCGCATGGTTACCGCGATGGCGGGATCGGCTTTGCTTTCGAGTATGCCAAAACTTGAGGTAAACTTGATGATGGGTGGATCGTCATCCGTGCGCACTTGCAGCGGGAAGCGTGCCGCATTGGTGAGTGCGCGCCCCGCATCATCGCGCAGATTGGCCGGCAGCTCCAGACGGAATTCCGTGTTGGCAGCAAACGGCGGGTTGAAAACAATGCGATTCACATAGCTTTCCTTGTTGTCTTCTTTAGACAACGCTGGCTTGATACTGTTTCGACCAGACACCAGGCGGATTTTTTTTGCATCTTCCAGCTTGATTGGCGCAGAGAAATCCAGCGTCATCGGCAGCACAGGAATACACTGCGCATCCTTGTTGGTGCGGTCGCAGTGAAATTCCGCATTGAAGCTTGGGCGCACCCTGTATTCCTTGCTCTGCATTTGCGAGGTGGGAATACCACTGATTGACTCTATACCTGGCCCCCACATCAATTTGACTTCGGTTTCATTGGGGAACGGACGCTGGCATTGCAGCACTACTATCGGTGAATGGGGGTCGTCGCGCAACTTGAGAAATTTTTCCTTTTCACTGCCTGCAACGGAGATGCCGAAAACAATATTCACAGTTTGGCCGCCAATTTTGGCAATTGCCTTGAAATATTGATCCATGAATTCTTTACGCACATCCAACACCTGGCGGCGTTTCTCGCCAGTAAGCAATTTGACGGGAATACGTTCGTTGATGCCGCCCACACTGCACCAGGCGTTTTTAGCTATGGTGTCAGGTTTGGCTGGGGCATCCAGACCGAGAATAAAGATCTGCTCTTCGTCTATCTGTTCCCAGTAATTGGGGAGTTGCTGCACGATGGCGGGGCCGCCGGTATTGAAAGTGTAGCTTTGCCCGGCTGGCAGTACAGATCCGCTGAGGCATTTCAAGCCCGCCTTGAGGCTAAAAGTGCACTTGACCCCGGCCGGTAAATCGCGCTCAAAGTCATAGACCCAGTTACGTCCGTCTGCCCAGCGGCCCTGGCCTTGTTCAGGGCAGTTGATGTCAAACGGGGCAACTTCACGCGGATCGCCAAAGGCAACCATTTGTTCAACAAATCGCGCGGTGACTTGACGAATGTTTTTGACTTCACCTTGCGGTGAAAACATTTCAACAGGTGCAGCGGCCTCAGCCACTTGTGACATAACGAGCAAACTGACCACTAACGCAGCGATAATCCTGTACATATAATCTCCCCCCCAAAAGTTCGATGCAGCCAGACGCATTCTGGGGGAGGTCACGCTTTGCCGCAATAGCTTCTGATTAACAGGTTAGATTTGTTATCAACTTAACAACTTGACTATTGTTGCTTATACGCCTCACTGCTTTGTCTCCTCACCCACTTGTGAATGCGACCCAAGGGGCGGGAAGAACGAAGCGAGGGGCTTGAACCCGTAGAAATTAAATGTTGTTGCTTTATTCAATGCAATTGCAATTCAAGTGGCAGTACAGTTATTCAAGCCAAATATACTTCTGCGTTAAAAATCCACCGCAAGCCTGACACTCTTGGTATCCACAAAACGCCAGGGGCCACACACGCTGGCAAACTAAATTGCGACTATGTCTGTCAGCAAGTGCAGCAACAGTCATTACCATAGTTAATCGAAAGCGCCAGCCATGGCTTGACTTGGTATCTGCAAGACAAAGACAGCAGCTTGTAAATGCGCCTGAAAAATCCGATTTCGTATACCCCACAGCACTATTTCATTTACATGCAAGTACATCAAAGATCATAGGAATTTCCTGATAACCCGCCTTATTATTCATGCCAAAACCGCCCACAAAATTTGACAAGGATATGATAATTATAGAAATATTGTCATAACACCATCTGTCCGTCGCTGAACCCCTACAAATAACCGTTCATCAGCACCTCATTATGAGTTACCTGCCATTTATCCGCTTAAAAGTTGAATCTGCTCAAATACACTACCTCTATGTTTTCACTGGAATACAATCGTCACAGCAGCATACCCAGAAACATAAATTTCACAAGGAGAGTAAGTCATGAAACTAGTACCCCAGATACAGCATCCACTTGATATTAAATTCACACAGGTGTCCACGCGCTTTGATTCAGAATATGGAATATATTGGACATTGTTGAACCCTGAGTCCGTACCCTGCTTCAATCTTGAATTGCTAACGGAGTTGCGCCAGCACCATGACGCGATTGAATTGAGTGATGCCAGATTCCTTGAAGCAGGAAAATTACATGACATCCATTATTCCGTATTGGCATCACTTACTCCCGGAGTCTTCAATTTGGGCGGACAGCTAGCCTTATTCAAGGATTTAATCAGACAAAAAAACAGAGACGCACTGTTGAATTATGCAACCAAATGCATTGACGTTATTGTACCCAGAACGCTTCAATTCAATTCATCGTTAATTACGATTAGCCTGGTTCAAGGAAGTGCTCTTGGAGGTGGACTTGAAGCAGCATTAACAAGCAATATAATCATTGCTGAAAAAGGCTCACTGATGGGATTCCCCGAGATATTATTTAATTTGTTCCCGGGAATGGGCGCGTATAGTTTGATAGCTAGAAAAATTGGTTCAAAATTGGCTGAAAAAATTATTTTGAGTGGCAAACTTTACAGCGCTGAAGAGATGTATGAAATGGGACTGGTTGATGTACTGGCCGATCAGGGCCAAGGGGAATTAGCCTTGTATGACTACATAGAAAAAAATGATCGTCGTGCAAACGGCTTCATTGCAGTGCAAAAAGCACGTCAAATATTCAACCCGGTAACTTACAAGGAGTTGATGGACATTACCACTGTGTGGGTTGATGCAGCTTTAAAGCTTTCCGAAAAAGATCTTAAAGTGATGGATCGTTTTGTACGCTCACAGGAAAAGCGTTTTGACCAACCTCAGGTTCAAACCGAAGAGACACAATTCAAAATTGCTTAGTGGAAAAATTAAATGAGTATTTACTCTTGCGAAAGCTGAAATCAAAAAAAACTTAAGGCTGGAATTGCTATAAATTAGCTTTTCCGGCCTTTTTCCTGCAATTGAGTTTCTGCTATCAATATACGCACAGATTGAACCAATAACGTTTTAGTTGTATTAAAACACAAGTGTACTTTCTGCATCAATTCATCAGCCGTTGACTGCAAGCTAGCCGGATTTTGTAACATGATACTACGGCATATATTTTCCAAGGTCTCAGCCCCCACGTTACCCGCACCACCCCTGATAGCATGAGAGATGTCTTTAAACGACTGAAATTCGTGTTTTATCATGGCTGAGTTCATCGCCACAAGTTGCAATTCTGTTTCTTTTATAAATCCGTTTATCACGATATTCAGGAAATCTTCACGTCCTTCGCCCAACAGGAGCAATTGATAGAGTTTATTAAGGTTGATGAATTGTTCTCCAGCCGCTTCAAACAACTGAGGGCGTGATGCAACGACCGGCATATCAGCAACTTTAACTAAGGAACCAGTCAACAAATTAACGTTATGGAGCAAAACCTGTGGATCGAACGGTTTGGTCATGTAGCTTTCTACCCCAGCTGCTTCACACTCACGCTGAGCTTCTATCATGGCATTGGCCGTCAATATCATGACCGGTGTTCTGTCATTAAGGTGTGTTGCGCGATGAATTTTTATTATCTCCAAACCACCCATGTCTGGCATATGCATATCCAGTATCATCAAGTCGTAATGACTTGTTTCCAATCGGTCCAACGCCTTTTCACCACTATTCACCGCTTCAACTGAATGTCCGGCCCGTTGCAGAATTTTAACCAGCACTTTGCGATTCGTTCCATTGTCATCCGCAACTAGAATGTTGACGCCACGTTTTCCCACGCCGCCGTATTCATAGTGATCCCGTATAGGAACCACGTCTTTAGTAAACAGTGAGGAGTCAACATTTACTGAGGTGTTACCTGAGAGATCAACTTCGACCTGTTTATTTCGGCATTCCGAGTTTTCCTGTTTTTCGAAAACCAGCTCGAACCAGAAAATACTGCCTATTCCAATTTCACTTTGCACACCCATCTGGCCGCCCATCAACATTATGAGATGCTTGGAGATGGTGGTTCCCAAGCCGGTGCCACCATAGTTGCGGGTTATATTTTCGTCGGCCTGAGTGAAGCTTTCGAAAATATATTGTTGTGCATCACTTGAAATGCCTATGCCGGTATCTATCACTTCAAATTTTAACAGTACATGGGTAACATCTTGCGTAACTATACTGATACGAAGTTCTACAGTTCCCTTGTTGGTGAATTTAATTGCATTACCCAGCAGATTGGTAAGCACCTGGCGCAAATGCAAGGTATCACCCATAACCATAGCCGGCAAATCAGGGGACATTCTGAATTGGAATTCCAGACCTTTCGCTTCGGCTTGTTGAAAGAACATTTTTTGCGTGTTTTTCAATAACTCATGCAAGTTGAAGGGCTCGCTGTTTGTAGTTATTTTCCCGCTTTCTATTTTTGACAAATCAAGTACATTGTCGATGAGCTGGAGTAAAAGTTGAGCTGAATTTTTCAGCATCCCGACCAGATCTTTTTGCTCGTCATTCAGCTTGCTGTCGCCAAGTAAATTACTGACGCCTATAACTCCATTCAGCGGTGTACGCATTTCATGGCTCATATTGGCAACAAATGCACTCTTTGCCTTGTTGGCTTTAACGGCGCTTTCAAGAGCATTGTTCAACTGATTGCGCAACTTGATCACATAAAGCGGGATAAGTATGAGCGTTAGCATTAGCCCAGTTGACATGAGAGGATGCTCACGCCAGTAAACATTAAATAGTATGACACTCGCAAAGCCAATGATGCTGTATGCATAAGAACTGATTAATGACGGAATTCCATAGCGCAAACCGTTACCGATTATCACCCACAGGTATATTCCATAAAGAATGACACCTGACTCTTGCGTTATTGAAATTACATAGGTAACAGCTGTAATATCACCTAACATGGTAATTAGCTGTCTTGATCTTGAAGTGTTTTGCTTTACAAAAACAACAAAAGCTATTACTACAGTAAGTAATAGCCAAGCTGTTGAAAATAATAATACGTGCAAAAAACTCTCGTCAGAACTAAATTCATACAAAAGATAAAAAAACACAGATAGAGAAAATATTAATCTGAGTAATATTTGTTCGTGCTCTCCGTTCTTGGCTTTTACCTGTTCAAGAAAATAGCGAGCTTTTTCATTCATGGCACTACATGTTTCGATTCGGTTTGATGAAAGTCGCGCAATTGCTGCTGAATTAAAATGGCCGCATTGAATTTCTCAATAAAAACATCCAGACAGCGCGGATCGAAATGACTACCCTTGTTGTCCACCAGATACGCCATGGCATCTTCGTTAGTCCATGCTTTCTTGTACGGGCGCACTGAAGTGAGTGCGTCGAACACATCGGCAATTGCAACGATACGTGCTTCCAAAGGAATATCCGTCCCCTGCAAGCCTTGCGGGTAGCCGCTTCCATCGAATTTCTCATGATGACCCAGAGCAATCTTTGCGCCAAGGCGAATAAATTTTGACGAGCTGTCCTGCAGGATTTCATAACCGATTGAAGGGTGTTTCTTCATCACCTCGTATTCTTCAGTGGTGAGCTTTCCCGGCTTGAGCAAAATGTGATCGGGTATGCCTATTTTGCCGATGTCGTGCATGGGTGCCGCCATTTCTATCAAATGGCATTGTTCAGTTTCCAGGCCCAATCCCTCGGCAATCAAACGCGAATACTTGGCCATGCGCAACACATGATTGCCGGTTTCAGTATCGCGATATTCACCCGCCTTGGCGAGACGAAACAGGGTTTCATATTCACGCAGAAGAATTTGCTGGGTAGCTGAATTCACCGCTTTTTCCAGCGTTTCGGAACGATTTTTCTGCAACTTGTGATGCAGACTCAACGAAAGCAGATTGCGGCAACGAACGCGACATTCGTAAATATCCAATGGCTTGGTAATAAAGTCGGTAGCGCCACAGTCCAATGCCTGGTAACGGATGCTTTCATCAGTCGCACCGGTTACAAATATGACCGGGGTATCTTCAAGCAGACGGATCTGCCGAATTTTTTTTAACACTTCCAGTCCGGACATTTCCTCCATCAGATAATCCAGAAGAACCAGATCAGGAGGATTGCTGTGCATCCATTCCAGGGCTTCCACAGGGCTGGAGAAGGACTTGACGATAATGTCATCCTTTATGCCACTTACGATTTCCTCGAAAATGACACGACTGGTGAATTCATCATCAATAATCAGGACTTTAGGTGCAGCCCCACCGAAACTACTGTTTTTGAAAATTTCAAAAGGCATGTTTGTTAAGCCTATAGAATTTGCTTGATACTATTGTAAGCGTAGTACAGCAAAGTGTTGCATTTTAATGATAAGTTGGCGAACATCCACTATGGGCAATTATTACGCCGAATCTGGGCTACCTCAATACATGAAATTTAAAACTATAATATATTCAGACGCTTATGATCTTACAGGGATTTCAACGAAGTGCTGCAGAAGCGCAATTTGTAATTTTATGCAGCATCCAGTTTGTTTATAAAATTTTGCAACTCAGGCGCCAAGGGGGCGTTGAGACTAAGCGGGACTCCGCTTAGCGGATGTGCAAATGAAATCGAATGTGCGTGCAAAAACATGCGCTTAAGACCTTGTTTCATAAGCTCCTTGTTACGCGGGAAGTCGCCATATTTGTCGTCGCCGGCTATAGGAAAGCCCAGATGTGACAGATGTACGCGTATTTGATGTGTACGGCCAGTTTTAAGCTGCGCTTCCAACAGGCTGAATTCCGGCAACTTGGCGCCGGGTAGATTGGATTGGGGCCAGTTTTTCAGCAGCGTAAATATGGTGTGCGAGGCCATGCCGTCTTCGCGCACCATAACGCGTTTTTCTCCCTGCGGGCTATCAAATTTGTATAACGGCAGCTTTACATGCTGTTTGACGTTATGCCATTTACCCAACACGAGGGTGAAATAGCGTTTGTCGCTATTTCCCTCGCGCATGATTTCATGCATGGCAACCAGGGCGGAGCGTTTTTTGGCCAGCAGCAAAATGCCCGAAGTCTCACGGTCCAGCCTGTGTACCAACTCCAGAAACTTGGCTTGCGGGCGGGCGCTGCGCATTTGCTCGATCACGCCGAAACTTACCCCGCTACCTCCATGCACGGCCACACCGGCGGGTTTGTTGATTGCTATCAGTGCATCGTCCTCGTAAATAATCGGGAACTCGACGGGGGGTACATAGTCTGATTGTTGCGTTTCAGCGACACGAACCGGCGGTATCCTCACCTGGTCACCCATTTGCAGCTTATAAGTCTGATTTACCCGTTTTTTGTTAACCCTCACCTCCCCGCTGCGCAAAATACGGTAAATATGGCTTTTGGGCACCCCTTTAAGGTGTTTACACAGGAAATTGTCGATGCGCTGGTCACAGCTACCCTCGTCAATTTCGGTCCAGGTAACGGATTCTTTGCTTAAACCATTCATTTTGAATATACTTCGCGTCGCGCGAGTTAGAAATTAAGGAAGCGGGACGTGAAATTCCCCGCAATGTAGAGCAGGCCCGCTTGAATCACATCAAGACAGTCGCCGCCGCATCGTTCCAAACGCAACCGGTTAATGTCACTCACCGGTATAAGCAGTGATAATAAATGATTTACGCGCTCAAAGCACAAATGGATTTGCCCGTGCCGCCCTAATATCAAGAATGGCGGCATTAAAGATAATTAAAGACAAGCTAGAATCGAGAACAACATTTTGCGAATTGGTTGGCATTTAAAATTCAACACTGTTAGCAGCATAAAACCTCTCGCGCGCGGTTAATCCGCGTGTAGCGTTGTCTTTTCCCGTGTCAGAGCGCGGGAGAAAATAAAAATGAAAAGAATGTTATTCAATGCGACGCAAGCGGAAGAACTCCGTGTCGCGATTGTCGATGGCCAGAAACTGATAGACCTAGACATTGAATCCGCACACAAGCAACAAACCAAAAGCAACATCTACAAAGCAGTCATCACCCGCATAGAACCCAGCCTTGAAGCTGCTTTTGTCGACTACGGCGGCAATCGCCACGGTTTCCTACCCTTCAAAGAAGTTGCTCCCCAGTACTACCTGAACTCCGGCAATGGCGGCGGTCGTCCCAGTATTAAAGAAGCCATGCGCGAAGGCCAGGAGTTGCTGGTGCAGATTGAAAAAGACGAGCGCGGCAACAAGGGTGCAGCACTAACCACCTACATCAGTCTGGCGGGACGTTATATCGTTTTGATGCCAAACAATCCCAGCGGCGGTGGCGTTTCACGTCGTATCGAGGGTGAAGACCGCAGCGAACTGCGCGATGTACTGGCACAACTGGAAGTACCCAAAGGCGCCAGCATCATTGCCCGCACTGCCGGTATCGGCCGCTCGCTGGAAGAACTGCAGTGGGACTTGAACTACCTGACGCAATTGTGGGATGCCATTGATGGCGCTTCGAAAGTTGAAAAAGCCCCTTCCCTGATTTATCTGGAAAGCAGCCTGGTGGTACGCGCGATACGCGATTACTTCCACCCGGAAATTGGCGAAATCCTCATCGACACCGAAGAAATATATCAGCAGGCACTGGCTTTCATGAGCACTGTCATGCCGGATAACGTCAACCGTATCAAGAAGTATGTGGATGATGTACCACTATTCTCGCGTTTCCAGATCGAACACCAGATTGAATCGGCCCATGCCCGCGAAGTGACCCTGCCTTCCGGCGGCGTAATCGTGATTGACCATACCGAAGCACTGACTGCGATCGATATCAACTCCGCGCGTTCTACGCGCGGCTCCGACATCGAAACCACAGCCTTCAATACCAACCTTGAAGCGGCTGAAGAAATCGCCCGCCAGATTCGTCTGCGCGACCTGGGCGGTTTGATCGTGATCGACTTTATCGACATGGAAAGCAACCGCAACCAGCGCGATGTGGAAAATCGTTTGCGCGATTCGCTGCGTTATGACCGCGCACGCGTGCAGACAGCCAAGATTTCGCGTTTTGGCCTGCTTGAGCTCTCGCGCCAGCGCTTGCAGCCCAGTCTGGAAGAAACCAGCTACTCTCCCTGCCCGCGTTGCAATGGTATAGGCCATATCCGCGGTACGGATTCTTCAGCCTTGCATATCCTGCGCATCATCCAGGAAGAAGCAATGAAAGATCACAGCGCATCTATACATGTACAGGTGCCGGTAAATGTTGCCACCTTCCTGCTGAATGAGAAGCGTAGTGATATCCACCTGATAGAATCGCGCCTCAAGGTGAATGTGGTCATTATCCCCAATCCGCATATGGAAACGCCGCATTACAGCGTTACCCGTTTGCGCCATGACGACATCACCGCAGATCATCTGCAAACCAGCTACAAATTGGTAGAGAAACCGGCTGAAAAAAGCACTGCTGCCACGGCACAAGCCGCAAAAACCCAGCGTCAGCAACCGGCCCTGCAGGGTTTTATACCCAACATGCCCGCAGCACCAAAACAAGCTGTCGTTAAAGTACCATCATTGCTGGAAAATATCTTTGCCTGGTTCAAATCCCTGGGCGAAGCAGACACCAAGAAGCCGGTAGCCGCAGCTACACGCCAGAACCAACCCCGACGCGATGCAGGACGAGCGGAAGGCGGCCAAGCAGGCGGGCGCAATCGCAACAAGCCTCGCCGTGACAAAAATGATGCCCCACGCGCTGAAAAAACCGGTCAGCAGGAAAATAAAGCGCAAGAGCCGCGTAAAGAAAAACAACCGCAACAACAACGTCCACCCCGTGTAGCAACTGTAAAACCCGTCCTGGAAAACGCTGCACCTGTTGCACAAGCCGAAGGCACGGAAGCCGCCGGCGCGCAAGAGGGACGCAAACGCGGCCGCCGTGGCGGCAAGCGTGAGCGCGAGCGTCGTGAACTGCAGACGACCGAACAAATTGAAGAAGCAGGAATCATTGCAACGGCAGAAACAACACCCGTCGCTGAGGGATTGTTGCAAGTAGAGAACAAGTCCGCTACGGCAGACACTTCTGGCGCAAAAACTCATCACCACTCACGGCGCCGTGCACGCCCGCGTGAAATTTACACCATAGATAACAATGCACCGCAGGTGATGACTGAAACGCAAAAGCCGCCGTTTGAAACTTTGCCAGTTGTTGAAGCTACAAATGCTGAAGCAACTAAAACAGTTGAGGTATTTGCACACCAGGAAGCACCCAAAACAAATATTGAGCCTGTACTTGTTGGGCATGCAGCAGTTGCTGAACAAGCACCTGTTGAGGTCTATCATGCTCCTGTGCAAGAAGCACTGCAGCCCGTAGAGACCGAACAGGTTGTGGCACATCAAGTTGATGCACATGCTGCACCTGTTGAAACGTATCAGTCTGCGGTAGAAACCGAGCTGCAACAGGTTGAGACAAATGCAGCACTAGTGGCAGCCTACCAGGCACCCGTTGAACCAGAACAGCCGTCTGTAAAAGCACAGCAGACACACCATGAAACAAATGCAGCTGTGGAAGCGTATCAACCGCCTGTAGAAACCCGGCTGGAACAGGTTGAGACGAATGCTGCACTGGTGGCAGCCTATCAAGCACCAGTTGAAACAGTGCAGCCTGCAGAAACAAGGCGAATTGATACAAGCACTGCAACTATCGGAGCCTATCATCAACCCGTTGCAGTCGAGCTGGTACAGGTAGAAACCAATACGGTAGCTGCAATTGAAACAGCCCAGCAACAGCTGCCTGTAGAAACCGCTCTGCAACAGGCCGAAACTGTACAAGCGCGTGAGGAAGAAAAGAAGTCAGTTGATGAACAGAAGAAAACAGAAACACCGGTAGATAATCAGGCTTGATTAGCAAGCAAGGAAAGCCCCGCACAGCGTTGCTGAGCGGGGCTTTTTGTTGCCCTTATTTGCTGCATCTTAATTCATCTCAGACTCTCATGGCACTCGGTTAAGCACATGCTTTACTAAAATAGCAAACTGCAAACCCCCTCTAGCTCCCCCTTGACAGGGGGAGAACCGTACTCCTCCCCTGTCAAGGGGAGGCTGGGAGGGGTTTGAAGCACAACCAGAGTTATTACTTCCACCCAGTCTGCTCTTTAAAATGAAGGTGTTTGTTCTGTATATCGCTTAACCGAGTGCCATGAATCTCAGACTCAATTTTATCCGCATTTTAAAAAAACTCTACCTGAGCGCGCCTATATATTGAGCGGCAATCTCTGCATCATTTTCGGAATCTTCCGCAACGAAGGACTCCTTCTTGCTTTGTATGGCAGGTGCTGCTTTAGGTTGAACTGGCTTGCCGAAAAAGATTTCCTCCATGCGGTCTGCATAGTGCGACAACTCTTCCACACCCTCCTTGCGCGCAATCCTGATGATTTCCCTCGCATATTCTTCGTTCTGCAGCGCCCATTCCACATCGATGACGCGTTTGATGCTGCGCCTCAACGTATTGTTGACAAGACCTGCAATGGATAGTTTTTCAGATTCACTCATCAGATTACCCTTTCAGCATGTTGAGAAATATCCAGCCCGTCCTGTTCATCGTCTTCCGATACGCGCAAGCCGATTACCAAATCTACCAGCAACAATATGATCCAGGTTGCAACGCCACTGTAAACCACTGTGCTGAGTGCACCGATGACCTGCATGGATAAAATTGCATCCACGCCGCTGATTGTCTTGTCCGCGAATACACCTGTGAGTATTGCACCGACTATGCCGCCCACGCCATGTATGCCGAATACATCGAGCGAATCATCGGCACCCAGCATGCGCTTCAAACCCGTTGCGCCCCAGTAGCAAAACAATCCTGCCGCGAGGCCAATTGCCATTGCACCGCCAACGCCGACAAAACCGGAGGCCGGGGTAATGGCAACCAGACCTGCTACTGCACCGGAACACGCACCCAACATAGTCGCATGAGATTTCCTGGTCCATTCGATTGCCAGCCAGGTCAACGCTGCTGATGCAGTTGCGATCTGTGTGACCAGCATGGCCATGCCGGCACGGCCGTCGGATGCAACCGCAGATCCCGCATTGAAACCAAACCAGCCCACCCACAGCAACGCGGCACCTATCATTGTGTAGATGAGGTTATTGGGAGGGAAAGGCTCCCTGCCATAGCCGCGTCTTTTGCCCAGCATATAGGCGCATACCAGTCCGGAGATGCCTGCGTTAATATGCACAACAGTACCGCCGGCGAAATCAAGTATGCCGCGCGTAGCAAACCAGCCGCTGGGTTCCCACATGACATGAGCGACCGGGGCATAAACAAGTATTGACCATAAAATAATGAAAACCACCATGGCGGTGAATTTCATGCGCTCGGCAAAAGCACCTGTGATAAGAGCGGGTGTGATGATGGCGAAGGTCAACTGGAACATGACATAAACCGACTCGGGAATACTGGGTGCTATATGGCTTACTGTCAGCATGCCGGCGAGCTTATCGTAAAGCATGCCATCCAGCATGAAGCGGCCAAGGCCGCCTATGAACGGGGTTGTGCCGGGAGTAAAAGCCAGGCTATAACCTATCACTACCCAGATAACTGTTACCAGACAGGTAATGACAAAGCTTTGCAAGGCCGTGGCTAACACGTTTTTCTTGCGCACCATGCCTGCATAAAAAAGTGCCAGACCGGGAATGGTCATCAACAATACCAGAGCGGTGGACGAAAGCATCCAGGAGGTATCGCCGGCACTTATTTTATCGAAGCCGACTTTATAGGGTTCAGTCGGCGGTGGCGGCGGAGTGACAATCACAGGAGCCACGCCCGGACCCAGTACAACAGGTGCATCGGCCAGCTCTGTGCCTGGAGTAACTATCGAAGCAGGTATTACTATAACAGGGGTCTCAGTTCCAGAGGATGACTGCAATGCAGGCTGTGCTGAATTTTCAGCATTCACATTAAATGAAAAAAACATGGATAGCAGAAAGGCAAATGTGCCCAGCCAAAATCCCTTATTACGCATGTAATTTTGACAACCATTCATACTTACTCCCAGACTCGAAATGACACTTGAAATTGATCAGAAAATCCATCTGCTTAAGCACCAGCCAATTTCATGAAACCGGCTTACCATATCGAACTTAGTGAGACGATTTGAGACCGCAATTACTATAATCGCTACAAAAAAACTTGTATTTTTAACAAAGCAACGACACTAGGCGAAGAATTCATGTGGCGAATAAGCAATGGCAACTTGGCTTTTTTCAGTTTCGCCAATTGCATGCCTGGTTATACTTTCTGCAAGTGAATTACCCAGTGCTTCATCCATCCACACAGCCAGATGATTCAGCAAAACCTTGAGCTGGCCTGACCTATATGTCCGCGTTTGTATGGTTGTGCCGGTTTTAAGCAGCTTGACAAGCTGCTTTTGCTGCGCATCTGACCAAGGAAGGTTAGATACAACCCCCATGAGGAACTCCCGGCAGGCGCTGCCCACTTCCGCATTGTGCTGCGTAAGCAGATTAAGCAGATTGAGTAACATAAGTTGAAAGCTGGCAAACTCCGGCGTGCTTATTTCCTGCATGAATAATTCTTCCTCGCCGGATTCGTCTGTGTCTGCAATCATGGGCAGGGGTGGTGCAGGTTTAAACAAGGAGACTTCAGGCTTGAAATTTCCAGTCATCAGCGCACGGCTCATGGCCTGCACCAATTCAACATGACGTCCGCATTTGCCGTAGGTTTCGCAAACATTACGCGCAAACAGATTGAGCCCGCTGAATAGCGAGGCAGAAGTCGATATACTCTGCATCCAGTTATTCAGCGCACTTTCTGCCTCCTCTTCCGTCAATACTGTACACAATGCATAATGAATTGCTTGCTTCTTGCTGAGCAAATCAGGGTTCATTGCAACTTCCATGTTATTTTGCATAACTATTTTATTGTGATCCTAATGATTACATTCACTGCTATTGCAACTTTGCTTAGTCACCAGCAAGCAGCAAAAGCCTGCATTGAGTGCCTATTAATATGGTTTTGATAGGCACTACTTACGGCAAACTCAATATATCAAATTTATGTCTTGCCGCTTAATAACTCTATGAGCAAAATGCATGCCAATGAATTTTGCTCATTCAATACGCATTGAACAACAGGAATGATTGAGAGGGACATAAATGATGCATTAGCGATCTCTTATGGTGATTTGGCGGGTATTTGTGCTAAGGAGTCTAATTTGCAGCGCGTCATGAATTACGCTGCACGGGCATAATTCATGAATAATCAATATTGGGAATGCACGGAATAGATGCAGACTGGTGCGTTAAAACAATCTTTTGGTGCGCACAATGCCAGTTCGTGCTTAAGATCGCTAAGCGTTGCCTAGATGTTTTTTCAGTATATGTTGCAACAAGCCTGCAGAAGCATCCTCTACCATATTCAGCACCTGATCAAAACCATCATCGCCACCGTAGTATGGATCGGGCACTTCAGTTAATTTGTGTTGCTGTGCATATTGCAAAAACAATCCCAGTCGTTCGTGCAGTTCCTTAGGACACAGGCGATTCAGAATTTCCATATTCGCATTATCCATTGCAAGCACGTAGTCAAAGCGAGAAAAATCAGCCGCTTCAACTTGGCGCCCGCGCAAATTGCTCATATCATAACCGCGCAGCTTGGCCGCATGCTGTGCACGCCGATCCGGCGGATTACCGATGTGATAATCATGTGTACCTGCCGAATCAATTGATATTTGTTGCAGCAGACCCGCGCCTTCAACCTTTGCCCTGAACACCACCTCTGCCGTGGGGGAGCGGCAAATGTTGCCCATGCAACAAAACAATACGGAAATTTTTTTCATCGTGTTTTTTCCAACTTTAATAATGACGCTACAGCTTGGCAAGCTGTGAGCTGTCATTTTTTATTTAAATACAAGTACACTACCACTCACAATCAACAGAACGCTGATTGCACGCTGAAATTGCAGTTGGGTTATCCTGGTATGCGCATGCCCTCCGATATACAAGAAAATCCCCATCAGCGGCAGTGCCATCGCCAGCAGGGTAAAAAATTCCTCCGTAAAAAAGCCGGCACTCGCAAAGCCGACTATCCTGCCCGCACCATCCAGCAAAAATGCCACAGCCAATGTCGATCGGAACACGGTTTTTTCCAAGCCCCGCGCCTTGAAGTATGTAACATACAATGGACCACCGGTACCAAACATGGTGCCTATCATGCCGCCGGAAAATCCTGCCAGTGCGCCCCACCCTTTGGCCACACCCTTTTTAAGGGTAAACCCGGAAAGGGTGTACAGCGCAAACAGGATAATGAACACACCCATAGCCCTGGTTAGCAGTAATCCATCCGATTTGCTCAGGAAAAACAACGCTATCACAACACCTGCCAAGCTAAATGGAATCAATGGCAGCAATTCCTTCCATTGAATATCATTGCGGTTTTTCAGGCCATGGCTCAGTGATGCAACATAATCAAGCGATACCATCAACGGCACCACGATGGAAAGAGGCAGCATCAGGGTAAGTATGGGAATGGCAATGAGTCCGGAGCCGAAACCTGCGATACCGCGGATAAAATATGCCAAGGCAAGTATGCCTGCACAAGCTGTGAGCTGAACAGCCGTCAATGTTTCTATCAAAATACTTCCCTTTGCTTACCGCTAAAAAATTCAAAATTACTAATTAATTTGGTCTGCACACAACAAATACAAACCCAGTTTGAATTATGGTTGTTTGGATGCCTGAAAATTAATACATCAATTTTACCTGTAATGCGCCATTCATTGAAAATGAAAAGATAGTGTTTCGTGCGACAAGTGAACTCAAGGAAACGCCGAAGCGCTATAATTTCGCGCGACTGAGATTGACGTATCCGACCTCATGTAATCGGGCGGCCAAGTCAAGCATAAAACGCTTGAAGAATAAACACTTGTCTAAATTACAATACCG
>JBBQYH010000015.1:0-26386 GCA_038208855.1 Burkholderiales bacterium | reverse complement strand
AAAGCGCGACAGGCAAATCGTGGGTCTGCTGATTGATGCACTCGATGACAATGGCTATCTGGCCCAACCCCTGGAAGAAATTGTGGAATTTCTTCCGGCAGAACTCGATATCACGCTCGACGACCTGGAAACTGCCCTGGTACAGTTGCAACACCTGGATGAACCCGGCATAGGCGCGCGCAATTTAAGCGAGTGTCTTGGATTGCAACTGCAAGCCCTGTCTCGTCTTACCGAAAACAATTGCGAACTGCCCAGTCTGAACATTGCCATGCGCCTGGTAGCCAACCATCTCGATCTGCTTGCTGCGCATGACTTTGCCAAACTCAAAAAACTGCTGCATTGCGATGATGCCGCGCTGCGCGCTGCACAGGAACTGATAGTACATTTGCAACCCAGGCCGGGCGCGGCGTTTGAACAGGCGGCCTCCGACTATGTCGTGCCCGATGTACAAGTGGAACGCGTTGACAATGCATGGCGCGCGCGCCTTAACCCGGAAGCCATGCCGCGTCTGCGCATCAATCAAATGTATGCCAACATCATGCAAAGCCGCGGCGATTCAGGTGCCCAGGAAATGTCCGGACAGCTGATGGAAGCGCGCTGGTATATCAAGAACCTGCAACAGCGCTTTGACACCATACTGCGTGTTTCGCAGGCCATAGTCGACAGACAGCACCAGTTTTTTCAGCATGGAAAAATTGCCATGCGGCCACTGGTGCTGCGTGAAATCGCCGATCAGCTGGAGTTGCATGAATCTACCATTTCACGCGTAACCACACAAAAGTTCATGCTCACGCCCAGCGGTATCTATGAACTCAAATATTTTTTTGGCAGTGGCCTCGCCACCAAATCCGGCGGCTCATGTTCGTCCACTGCCATCCGTGAAATCATCAAGCGGCTTGTTGATGAGGAGGATACACGCAATCCCCTTAACGACAGCCGCATGGCTGAAATCCTGGCACAGCAGGGCATTATCGTTGCCCGCCGTACCGTGGCAAAATACCGGGAACTGCTGCATATACTCCCGGTAAACCTTCGCAAATCCCTCTAACCACAAGGAGTAGACCATGAACATAAACCTCACCGGACGTCACTTGGAAATAACTCCAGCCATACGTGAACATGTAACCAGCAAACTTGGCAAAATCAAGCGCCATTTCGATCAGGTGATCGATATCAACGTAATATTGTCCGTGGACAAGCTGCAGCAAAAAGCCGAAGCCACGGTGCATTTGAGCGGTAAAACGGTATTTGCCGAAACCGATGACAACAATCTGTATGTCGCCATCGACAATCTGGTGGACGCGCTGGATCGCCAGATTCTGAAACATAAAGACAAGGGTTCTGCTCGTCGGCACGATGACACTAGCGGTCAGGCAGTGGCAGAATAACCAGGTCCATAGCGGGCGACTTTATAGTCGCCTTTTCTATTTCAAGCTGCATTTAACGCTGTTGGCTGCAATTTTATAGACATGATCGAAACAATGAACCTAATCAGTAAGCTTCTGCTCCCTGAAAATATTTTGCTGGATAGCGAATCCACCAGCAAAAAAAGGGTATTTGAAAGAGTAGGACTGTTGTTTGAAAATTCACATGGCATAGCACGCAGCCAGGTATTCGACAGCCTGTTTGCACGCGAAAAACTGGGCTCTACCGGCTTGGGACAAAGCGTGGCCATACCTCACGGCCGCGTTAAAAATCTGCGCGAATGCATAGCCGCGTTTGTCAAAACCGAGCACAGCATCCCGTTTGATTCACCCGACGGGCAACCGGTCAATCTGATATTTGTGCTGCTGGTTCCCGAACGTGCGACGGATATTCACCTGCAGTTGCTGGCCGAACTGGCGCAGATGTTCAGCGACAAACCATTCCGTGAACAGTTGCAACTAAGCAATGATCCCGCAGCCATTCATGCTTTATTCAACAACTGGAAAGCATCCTCCTGAGATGGCACAGGTCAATATTCGGAAATTGTTTGACGACAAGCAGGAGCGCCTGGCTTTAAGCTGGGTTGCCGGTGCTGATGGCGAAAGCAAGATCCTCGATAGCGAACTGGTCAATTCGTCAAACAAGGGATTGATAGGCCACCTGAATCTGATCCATCCAAACTGGGTGCAAGTATTCAGCTCGATAGAGCTTGATTATCTGCGCAGCTTGAGCCCAGCCGAGCTTGCCACGGCATTCACCCAGCTGGAACACGGCGGTTCTCAGTGCCTGATCGTGGCGGGTAAGAATGAAATTCCGCAAGCACTGGTGGACTACGCAAACCGCACACAAACCCCTTTGTTCTGTTCACCGCAAGGTAGCGTTCATCTGATGTGGCTTATACGCCATTACATCGTCAAAGAACTGGCTGAAAACACCACACGTCATGGCGTTTTCCTCGATGTACTGGGTGTAGGCGTGCTGATTACCGGCGACAGCGGTGTGGGCAAAAGCGAGCTCGGCCTGGAACTGATCACCCGCGGCAATGGCTTGGTGGCTGATGACGTGACCGAACTTTTTCGCATATCCCCCGAAACCCTGGAAGGCCGCTGCCCGGAATTGCTGCGAGATTTTCTCGAAGTGCGCGGTCTGGGCATGCTCAATATACGCACCATGTTTGGCGAGACGTCGGTACGCCGCAAGAAAAGTTTGAAACTGATTGTGCATCTGCACCGTCCTGCCGGCGGCGATGTTTCGCAACTGGAACGTTTGCCCATCGATGCCAGCTATCAGGAAGTGCTGGGCATTAAAATCCGCACGGTCAGCATTCCAGTGGTAGCCGGTCGCAACCTCGCCGTACTGGTGGAAGCCGCCGCGCGCAATTTCGTGTTGCAACAGCGCGGCATTGATACGATGAAGGAATTCATCGAGCGTCATGAACAACAGATGCAAGACCAATAGGAAACACCATGCAACTTTTTCTGATCAGTGGTTTGTCCGGCTCCGGCAAAAGTGTCGCCCTCAAGGTGCTTGAGGATAGCGGTTACTACTGCGTGGACAACCTGCCGGTGGAACTCCTGCCCTCACTGATGGCACAACTAGGCAAGGCTGGATACAAGCGTATCGCCGTCAGCATAGACGTTCGCAGTGGCAGCAGCGTGCAACTACTGCCGCAGCAAATGGCGGAATTAAAAAGTAACGGCATGGATGTACATTTGCTGTTTCTCGATGCGCAAACAGACACACTGGTCAAACGCTATTCAGAATCACGCAGACGCCATCCCTTGAGCGACGACAATTTAACCCTGCCGGAATGTGTGCAGCGGGAACGTGAAGTGCTCGCCGACATCGCCAGTATCGGCCATCATATCGACACCAGCGATTTGCGTGCAAACGCGCTGCAATCCTGGGTCAAGGATTTCATCAAGGTGGACAGATCAACCTTGACCCTGCTGTTCCAGTCTTTCGGTTTCAAACATGGCATACCGCTGGATGCGGATTTTGTATTCGATGTGCGCTGCCTGCCCAATCCGCATTACGACCCGCTGTTGCGCCCGCTTACCGGGCGCGATGCGGCAGTGATAGAGTTTCTTGAAAACACTCCCAGCGCAGACAGGATGTATACCGATATCAGTAAATTTGTAACAGACTGGTTGCCCTGTTTCATTGCCGACAATCGCAGCTACCTCACCGTGGCGATAGGTTGTACCGGCGGGCAGCACCGCTCGGTCTATCTTACCGAGAAACTGGCACGTCATTTTGAATCGCAACAACAAGTATTGTTGCGACACCGCGAATTGATCACGCCGCACTGAGCAGCATGCAGAACACCTTTAACCTAATCAAGCCCGGCGACTGGCTGCTTATACTACTCGGCGCTTTATTCACGCTATGGCTGGCTAACACGGTCTGGCATGGCGGCGCTGCAGACAAGGCCATCATCCGCAGTGGTGGAAAAATATTCCGTGAATTGCCCTTGTCACGCAACACGCTGATTGAAGTTCCCGGCCCTCTGGGTTTTAGCAAAATTTCCATACACAATCATCAGGCACGCATTGCCTCAGATCCCAGCCCGCGCCAGTACTGTGTCAAACAGGGCTGGTTGAAACAAGCCGGCGAAATTGCAATATGCCTGCCCAATCAGGTGAGTCTGGAGTTAAGCGGCAGCAAAAAACGTTATGACAGCCTCAGTTATTAAACTCGCCACCAGCGCAGAGGATCACCACATTGCGCGCATGGCGGCTTTCGCCATCGGGCTTTCCGTGCTGGAAGCTGCCATTCCCTCGCCTTTGCCCGGGGTCAAACCCGGCCTGGCCAATATCGTCATCCTCATTGTGTTGCATCGTTATGGCTGGCGCACCGCAGCCTGGGTTTCCATGTTGCGTGTTTTTGCAGGTAGCCTGTTGCTGGGCAGTTTTCTGGCGCCCGGTTTTTTCCTCAGTCTGTCAGGTGCGCTGTGCAGTCTGTTTATTCTGGGGCTTAGTCAGCACCTGCCACAGCGCTGGTTTGGTGCGGTCACACACAGCATTTTGGCCGCCTTTGCGCACATCACTGGACAGATGATCGTGGTCTATCTGTGGCTCATCCCGCATGCGGGCATTGCCTACCTGCTGCCTGTATTCGCCGGCGCAGCTCTGCTGTTTGGCACGGTTAACGGTTTGATTGCCGCACGTTTCATGGATAATGCGAATATGTCTGTAGCAAAACAACTACAAACCACAAACAACTGAAAAACCAGCCACAGAGTTCTCAGAGCACACAGAGATGAACAGACACATTCTTAGGCCAGCGGATAAAATGGATAGCTTCCATATTTTTTCTTTGAACTCTGCACTGTCTGTGGCAAACTGATTTTATGAAAACAATCACCCTGGCCTTCACCGGCGCTTCCGGCCTGCCCTACGGCATGCGCTTGCTTGAATGCATGCTCAAGAGCGGGCAACGCGTGCATCTTGTTTATTCGCAGGCTGCGCAAATTGTGGCCAAGCAGGAGATGGATTTTGTACTCTCCAACCGTCCGCAGGAAGCGGAAAAAATGCTGCTCGAACGCATGGGCGCCAGCAGCGGCGAGCTGAAAGTATTCGGCATCCAGGACTGGTACGCGCCGATGGCCTCGGGCACCAATCCCGGTGACGGCATGGTCATCTGCCCCTGCACCATGGGCACGCTGGGCAAGGTTGCCGGCGGCATCAGCGACGACCTGATCGCACGCGCTGCGGATGTCATGCTCAAGGAAAAACGCACGCTGATTCTGGTGCCGCGCGAAATGCCGTTCTCAGCCATACATCTGGAAAACATGCTCAAGCTGTCACATGCCGGTGCGGTGATCATGCCGCCCAATCCGGGTTTTTACCACCATCCGCAGAACGTGCAGGATATGGTGGATTTTGTGGTGGCCAGGATACTGGATCATCTTGGAGTGGAACATGATCTGGTAAAAAAGTGGGGAGCATGAATCTTTACTCTGCCCAGATTCAAACATCTGCATAAACTTAACACTACATAAAATTTTAATTAGAAAATATCATGCAGCTTAAATTTTTCACTAATGTAATTTTGGCTGCTTTTTTTATTTGCAGTTCTACCCTGGCAGCTTCAGCAGAACCAACAGAACCCGTGTGTGCTCAATTATTAAAAACAACGGCCTATCCGGGTTTGGCAGAAGATCAGAATGACGAAATAATCAAACAACTGAGGGATGCCGAAAAAAACCTGGGTTCTTGCGCAGCATTGAATATTTATCATTGTTTAATTGGTGATACAGCTTGCAATAGCAAAAACGCCAAATAGCAGACAGTTCATTTTAAATTTTTAATTATTGAGCGACGAATGTATCGCCGCCTTGAGTATGCAGTGCAAGGCTAAACTGCTCAAGCTTATATACTTGGTGCAGATTGCAACTTAATCCATCAAGCCAACACTAACCGTAGTCTATCCTGCATAGTGACAGCAGTTAGCGTTGGAAAGCCCTTTAACAATGGAGAATTAATTGAATATAATCAATACGTTACAAATATGCGCCATCACTCTTCTGGCAACGCTTACAAGCGCATCTTATGCAGAAGATATACCCAAGCAGATCCAGGGCATTACAGACAATGGCGCAAAGATCATTAAAACTTTCGATGCGCCGTCGCACCTGAAGGGGTGGGTCATAGAAAAAAATGAACGCTATACCATCTTGTTTTCCACTGCAGACAACCAGACCTTGCTGGCCGGCGACCTGATTGATGCTGACGGCATCAATCTTACCGAGAAGTATGCAGACCTATACATACCCAAGCCCGATCTCAGCCCCTTTTACGCAGCACTGGAAAAATCGCATTACATAGCTGAAGGCACGCTGAATTCACCCAAATCGGTAATCTATGTTTTCTTTGATCCGAATTGCCCGTTCTGTCATTTCGCCTGGCAGGCTTTGCAAACATATGAAGCGGCAGGACTGCAAGTACGCTGGATACCGGTGGCTTATTTGACAGAAACCTCAACCGGCAAAGCCGCTGCAATAATGCAGGCAAAAGATCATCTTGCCGCATTCAGGAAAAACGAGGAAGAGTACAATCCTGCAAACCATGAAGGTGGCATCAAGCCCGTAAAACCCTCTGCAGACAGCCAGAAACAACTGCAAGCACATAGCGAATTCATGCATAAATTCGGTATTACCGGCACGCCGGCCATCGTATGGAAAGATGCACAGGGCAAAGTGCAACTCAAGGGCGGCATGCCGCGTTTACATGAACTGCCGCTCATCACAGGTTTGCCTGAACAAAAAATAGACAACCCGGATTTGGCCAGATTCCGTTAATTCAAGTTTCTGCAATGTCCTCAAAGGAGGTGGCGTAAACGCCGCCTCCTTTGCATTTGTCTTGCCGCAGCGTTTAAACACGTGACTGCATTGCTTCATTTCTGCCCTACACCCGCAACACAAACATATGCAAATAAGTGATATTCTCTGCACCATGCAGTGGTAATTGCCAATAGAGCAATGCAGGTAGCAGGGTTAGTTCTCGTCAAACAACAAGGGGGTAATATGCAAGATCAGGAACAGGAACGGGGTTTCAGTTTCACCGGCACGGGTGGAGAATATTTCCGCATCTGGATCGTCAATCTTTTTCTAACTATCATTACACTGGGGATTTACTCTGCATGGGCCAAGGTTCGGCGGTTGCAATATTTCTATCGCAATACCTGGCTCAACGATTCCAGCTTTGATTTTCACGGCAAGCCCATCGCCATCCTGAAGGGACGCTTGATTGCCGTGGGCATGTTTGTAGCTTACAACGTCACGCTGAAAATGATGCCCATGGTGGGCCTGTCCATCCTGTTGCTGATTATCATTGTCATGCCCGTATTGCTGGTCAAATCGTTTCGCTTCCGCCTGTACTACACCAGTTACCGCGGCTTGCGCTTCGGTTTTTTCGGCTCTATCAAATCGGCCTATTTCAATTTTCTGGCCCTGCCTGTGTTAACGGTTTTTACAATGTTCCTGCTGACACCCTTTACATATCAGCGTATCAAGGCTTATCAGCACAATCATAGTCGCTTCGGTCAAAGCGATTTTTCTTTCAAGGCCAATGCCGGACAATTCTACCTGGTCTACCTGCAGACTTTTTTGCTGTTTGCCGCTATCTCCAGCATCTTTGCTTTTGCAACATTCAAACTTGCCAGCGGCATGATGGTGCCTGGTGCCATGGATAAAAAGCAGATTGTTTTTATTATCATGGGGGTATACCTGCTGCTGATCATTGCCAGTTTACTGATCTTCCCATTTTTTATTTCGCGCATACAAAATCTTGTGTGGAACAGCACCATGCTGGCTGAACATCGTTTCAAGAGCACCTTGTCTGCGCGCGGATTATTGTGGATCATACTTAGCAACTTCATTTTCATTATCCTGAGCATAGGTCTGTTCAAACCGTTTGCCGATATCAGGATGGCGCGCTATCGTGTGCAACATATGGCTCTGCTTCCAGGCGGCAATTTGGAAGAATTCATTGCCGCAGAGACCCAGCAGATAGGTGCGGCCGGTATCGAAACTGCAGAAATTTTTGATCTCGACATTTCCCTCTGATCAGGTATGACCACAGTCAACGCATACTATTACGACGGCATCAGCGCACGTCGACAGGCAGTCAGCCTGAGCATTGTTGATGGCTGGCTGTTGATACTAGGTGATGAAGTAGCGCGCGAAGAAACATTCAATACTACGCATATTTCTGAAAAGCTGGGCAGTGCGCCGCGCCTGATACACTTTGAAGACGGCGCTCACTGCGAAATTACCAACCATGCAGCCTTTGAAGCACTGCTGCAACAAGCGGGCTTGCGTACACGCTCTTTTGTGTCACACCTGGAAGGCGGATGGTTGTATGCAATTGCAGCTTTGCTGCTTATAGTTTCTTTCGGCATTGCCACCTTTCTTTGGGGCTTGCCCTGGGTGGCTGAACAGGCTGCCGCACGCATACCCTATGCCACGGCACACATCATCGATGTACAGGCTTTGCGTACCTTCGATGAAGGATTGATGCAAGCCAGTATGCTTTCAACTGCACGACAGCAAGCCTTGCAAAAAAGTTATGACAAACTGCGTTCAGGTCTCCATCTTCCGCCGTATCCGCTGGAGTTTCGCTCCAGCAAAACAATAGGCGCCAATGCTTTTGCCTTGCCCGGCGGCACGATAGTGGTGACAGACGAGCTGGTAAAACTGGCAGGCAATGATGATGAAATTATGGCCGTGCTGGCTCATGAGCTGGGGCATGTCAGCGAGCGTCATCCGCTGCGCCAATTGTTACAGGGTTCTGTCGTTGCGCTGGCAATGACATGGTATCTGGGTGACATCAGCAGTCTGCTGGCTGTAGCCCCAACTTTGCTGTTGCAAGCAAATTATTCACGAAATTTTGAACGAAGTGCGGATCATTTTGCGGCCGAATTATTACGTGAGCATGGCATCAATGCAACACGTCTTGCAGACATACTGGCGAAATTGGAAGCAACTCACGGAGCTGTACACCACAGCGGTAAATCGCAATCAGACTTGAGCGATTTTCTTTCATCTCACCCGAATACAGACGAACGGATTCGCAGTTTACGCGAACCAAGTGCGCGCTAAAACAGACTTAATCCCGGGCTTGCTCTCAACGTATTTTCTGTAGCAATAAACGTAGTGGCGCGGGTATGGCTGCCAGCAAAGCAGCTTCCAGCTCCATCCATGCGCTTGAGGATTCTTGTACCTGTAACGGCTTCTGCTCCACGCGTAGCAATACAGGTGTGATATGCAATTTGAAATGAGTAAAGGTATGGGTAAATTCGGCCATTTCAATTCTTTCATTTATCTGCAAACCGTTGTACTGCACAAAATCATCCGCAACACCTTGGCCGTCCTCAATTTGCGGCGGACACCACAATCCGCCCCAGATACCCGCAGAGACCCGCTTTTCCAGCAAGATATCATTTCCGTGCATCAATAATAAAAAAGTGACGTGCTTCTCAGGTATTGCTTTGCGCTTGCGCGGAGTGGGTAACTGCTTGACTCGATCAGTTTTGAATGCTACACACTCGCCCTGTAGCGGGCATGCATTGCATTTGGGTTTACTGCGCGTACACAGAGTCGCCCCCATATCCATCTGCGCCTGTATGTAAACCGCAATATCATTTGCGGGCAGCAATGCTTCCGCTTGTTGCCATAGCAATTCTTCTATTTTTCTTTCTCCGCTCCAACCTTCTATGCCGCAATAACGCGCCAGCACGCGTTTTACATTGCCATCCAGTATCGCGCGATGTTCATGGTAGGCTAGCGCACAGATGGCGGCGGCAGTTGAACGGCCTATGCCTGGAAGCTCAATTATTTGTTCAAATTGGCGCGGGAATATGCCTTGATATTTTTCAACAATTATTTTTGCGGCACGGTGCAGGTTGCGTCCGCGCGCGTAATAGCCCAAACCACTCCAAAGTGCGAGCACCTGTTCTTCACTTGCAGCAGAAAGTATTGCGATAGTCGGAAAGGTGGTGAGGAAGCGCAAATAGTATGGTATGACCGTGGCGACTTGAGTCTGTTGCAGCATGATTTCGGACAACCACACGCGGTAGGCATCCGCACCTTGCCACGGCAAGTCGTGGCGGCCATGCTGGCGTTGCCACTGTATGACTAGCGTGGAAAACTGACTCATGGCTTATTTAAACAAATTCTGCAAGCCGCCTTTCAGCTTTTCCTGCAGATTTTGCCTGAGCTCATTCTTCTTTTCTTCAATCTTCGCGTTGATTTTCTGTTTGACTACATTTCTGACTACCGCGTCATAATCAACCTTGAATTTTAAATCGGTATAGGCGCCCTGCACAGCTACGGGTAATGTGACACTGCCATTTTTTGCATCCACAGAATCAGCAACAGTTGTTTTTGTTGCATAGTTGACACTGCTGTTGCCGATATCGATATCACCATTCCCGCTAATCTGCAAAGACTGCGATTTGATCAGCAGGTCATCGTTATGCGCAACACCGTTGATCAATTTGAAACTGGCATTCAACGCGGAAAACTCTGTCTTGTCACCCGCCACTGGTTTGAGTGTATCGCTGCCCTGGCGCAGATTCTGCGCGCCATGCACCAGCTTGCTCAAATTGATACCCTTTATGGCTCCATGATTCATGTTCAACGCGGCACTGCCATGCAAACTTTTTTTAATAGCATCCACCGTATTGCCCTGCGCATCCATATTGACCGTGGCCTTGACCTTGCCTTCCAGCATGTCGAAATCCAGCGCATCTTTGATCAACGCACCAAGCAGCACACCATTCAAATCCTGCTGCACGCTAAAGCTAGGTATGGCTTTTGCAGCATTGATTTCAACTTTGCCTATGATATTGCCGCGATACAGGTCGGCCGACAAGGGACTGATACTGACCAGGCCTTTGTTCGCTTTTACCCCTATGCGCAACTTTGTCGATTTGACATTGTAAATCTTCAGGGCACCAACCCGCACACTACCATCAAGCTTCAGCTTTTTTAGCGCCGACAAATCAAACGGTTGATCTTGATTGGACTTGTTCTGGCCCGTTATGGTTGTAGCTTTTTTCGGCAGATACAAATCTGCATCGAGCTGATCCAGCGCAACATTAAATTTTATTGCAGGCTCGGAAAAATTCTTCAGTGTCATACTGGCTTTGACTTTGCTTTGCAGCAAACCACCCGCCAAGTTAAGCTGCAAAATTTCCCTGACTGCATCAATCTTCAATTTCCCCTTCATTTCACTACTGACTGATTTGTTCGGCAATTTGCTTCCACTAGCATTCAATGCAATCGCCAGATTTGGCAAAGTATATTGCTTGGCATCCATGCTACCGTTAATCGCGGTTGACACTTTCAGTTGAAAAGCCTGGTCAGGCCGCTTGTAACCCACATCCAGTTTCAACCCGCCACCCTTGAAGGAGTGAGCAGATCCCTGCATATCCTGCAACACCAGCGTAGCGAACATTTTATTGGTCTCGCCATCCAGATTTGCTTTGGCTGTTATTTTCTCAATAGAAATATTGTGCTTGGAAAAAATTAATTCGGGCAAAATTACATTGAGCACAAAGCTGTCCTTGCCCTGCATACCGGTCGCGGATATTGCCAGATTGGATGCCTTGAATTCCTGCGTAGACAAATTTGCACTGGTATCACCCGAGGCAACCAGCGACAAATTGCTGTAATTCAACAGATCACCCTTCACTTGCATATTCATCTCCACTATCTTGTAAAAATCCTTTTCAAGATCAATTGTCAATGTGGTTTGCATTTTGGCATCTAGATCCAGCTTGGGCTTGTTCGCCTCTATTGCTGCATCGAGGTTTACTTTTACAGGGATGCCATATGCGATCCTACCGGTTTTCAGATTGATTTTTTTCAGTTCGTAATGAGCACCTGTTTTTTCATCACTATAGTCTAATTCGGTGTTCACGATCAGCACGCTGGCAATATCGAATTTGATGGGCGCCAATTTATTTCCCGGCGGGGATAGAGGTGTTTTTTTGCTTCCCTGCTGACCCTGTAAATCATCCAGGTTGCTTGTGCCATCCTTGTATCTGATCACATTGGCCTGGGCACCACTAAAAGCCAACTCGTCTACCACCAGCTTCCTGGACAGCAAGGGCATTAATGCCAGCGAAATACGTACATTTTCTATTGCAGCGAATTTTTTTGAACTCTTGTATTCGGACAGGGAAATATTGTCTATCTTGACGCCCAGGGTGGGAAAAATAGTCAGCCTGATATCACCATCCAGCTTCAACGTACGCTGTATCTTTTCTTTGACCAGGTGAATTATTTGCGGCTTGTAAGCGTTGGGATTGAAAGTCAACATAAAGTAGCCAATAGTGCCGACGACCAGTGCCAGTAAAATTCCCAGCACAGGCAATCCATACTTAAGCAGCTTCTTCATTTGTCCTCTTTCCTGTTCATCCAAATTTTACGATGAATAAAGCGCAAACCGGATCACAGCTTGCGCTTCATGTTTTGCAAACTTGCCAAGCCCTAGAGTTCTTCCGGTGGCAGGGCTATTTTATTATCTTTGCTGAATTGATAGTCCTTGAACACATGCTCTGCGGTCAAGGTTTGATAGGTACCGTCGGCGCGGCGGCGCGTGGTGTCTTTCAAGCGATAGGTGTAATGGCCGCAGGTCCAGCAATCAAAATTTCGCATATGCGTGCACAAACAGGTTTTATCCATCACCACGACTTTTTTTGCATCCGGATGCAGGGCCACTTGCTCGTTGTAAGCATTGATAT
This sequence comes from Burkholderiales bacterium, assembly GCA_038208855.1. GTDB lineage: Bacteria > Pseudomonadota > Gammaproteobacteria > Burkholderiales > Gallionellaceae > 39-52-133. The sequence goes on along the minus strand of JBBQYH010000015.1, from coordinate 13,708 downwards.
AGGCACAATTGCCAGTCGCATCGAGCAGGTAACCGTAGGCTTCACAGTTAGGGCGTATGCCTGCACCAATGGCCGGGCTGTTTTTCAACATGCGCATAGGATAGCCGGTAGGCGAAATCGTATTGACGATAACATCCGGTTCGCTGGCTTTGAAATATTCCTGTACTACTTTTTCCGGCAAGCCGCATTCGTGCGTCGCGGTAAATCGTGTAGCCACTTGCACCGCTGCGGCACCGGCTTCCATAAAAGCCGTGGCATCGCTGCCGGTAAAAATACCGCCGGCCGGGATCAGCGGAATATCCAGCTTTTCTGTTTGCAGAAAGAGCAGTATTTCCTTGAAGATATCCATCAGGTCGTATTCGGCCCAGTCCATGCCAAAACCGAGGTGACCACCCGCCAATGGGCCCTCCACCACGATGAAATCGGGTAAACGGTTGACCTTGGCGTTTTTGCGCAAGAACAGTTGCAAGGCACGTACGGAAGAGACGATGATGCCAAGCTTGGCATCGCGGAAGCGCGGATGATCTGCCATCAGGCCAAACGAACCGAGGTGCAAACCAGCACTCAGCGTAATGCCGTCGATTCCGGCAGACAGCGCCTCATGCAAACGCACACGCAAGGTTTCGCGCGGCGCATTCATCGTGAGTTTTTCCATACAGTTGACAAAGATCATGCCGGGGCCGCGTTTGGCTTCCATCGCCGTGCTGACATGCACGCGTGTCGCTTCGGCTATCTGCCCGAGATTGAACTGCACTGCCGATTTGTCCGAATTCTCGACATTGAATTTATACTGTTTGGTTTTTTGTTTGACGAACTTGGTGTTGTACAGCCTGTCGGTAACCGTGGGCAGCATTGCGTCGGACAAATGGCCAACCCCGCCGAGGCGTGCAATCTCCAGCGCCAGCGCTGCAGTGGAAATATCCACACCCATCCCACCTACCATAATAGGCACCAACTCGTGCTTGCCAAATTTCAGGCGAAAATCATCTACACACTTCATCAACAACCCTTCCATTCAAATCAGTTTGCCATTTTACCTTGGAATGCGCATATCTGCTTTTGATCTGCATATAAACCTTGGAAAATTAATGATATGAATATCCATGCTTATTCATTAACCCTTTTAATTTAATGAGTATATTAACTGGCCATGACCTGTCGTCTTTGTCCCGGATTGACTTGAGTTGCCTGTACAGGGATGATTCGATCTTTCATTTTTGACCTGGCTGATAATTACCATGCTGATTCAACTTGCCATTACCGCAATGATTGTGGCCCTGCTGCCGGTTTCCATCGTACTCACCTCAAACGACAGCAATAAATACCGCAAACTGGTTTGGGTCACGCTGTTTCTGACATTCGACCTGATCATGTTCGGCTCATTTACCCGCCTGACCGACTCCGGCCTCGGCTGTCCCGACTGGCCCGGCTGTTATGGCCAGGCTAATCCTGTGCAGGCGCATGCCGACATCAAAGCGGCGGAAGCAATCATGCCCACCGGCCCGGTCACGGTATTCAAGGCGTGGATAGAAATGATACACCGCTACATTGCCATGGCAGTAGGCGTGCTCATCATCGCCATCATGCTGGTGGCATGGCGCAAATGGCTCAAGTCAGCCCGCCAGCTTACCAGTTATGCACCCGCCCTGCCCACGGCACTTTTCCTGCTGGTGTGCCTGCAGGGGGCATTTGGCGCATGGACGGTCACGCTGAAACTGCAACCAATCATCGTGACCATACACCTGTTGTTGGGACTAACCCTGCTTGCCATGTTGACCGTGCTGGGATCCCGCCATAGCGTGCAGGCAAGCATAGCCAATGCTGCCAGGGCTATCCGCATACCTGCGCTATTTGCGCTTTTGTTGCTGGTTATGCAAATTATTCTGGGCGGCTGGGTAAGTACCAACTATGCTGTATTGGCCTGTACCGACTTCCCCCTCTGCCACGGCATGCTGATTCCACCCATGGATTTCGGCCATGCTTTCACCCTGTGGCGCGAACTTGGGAAAACGTCCTCTGGGGATTTGCTGCCGGTTGAAGCGCTTACCGCCATACACTGGGCACATCGCAACTTTGCCTTCATCGTGATCGCCTATATTGCTTGGGTGGCGCATAAAGCCCTCAAAATAGAAGGTCTGCGCAAAACGGCAAAATGGATCTTGATTGCCATAGCCGTGCAATTTACCACCGGTGTGGCCACCATATTCCTGTCTTGGCCTATCGTTATTGCCATCCTGCACAATGGCGGGGCAGCCTTGCTGGTGCTGTTGCTGGTGACATTGATTTACAAAACCAGGTTGGCTAAACCGGTAAACTGAAATAAAACTGCGAATAATCTGGAGCGGGCGATGGGAATCGAACCCACGGCACCAGCTTGGGAAGCTGGGGTATTACCATTATACGACGCCCGCAAGAGCGCGCATTCTAATGCTTTCCTGATGAAGCACCAAATTTTCAGAAATCAAAATAACGTCCAAGCGTCAACGATCCGTCCGAAGTCTGATATTTCCGCGTGCCGTTGATTACTTCCACGGTACTTATATCAATTACCAGGAACATGTTTCCCCGCAGGTAGCGATAAAAAATATTGGCCGAAGTACCCTTCAGGCTGGAATCGATATGTTCATCGGTAGCGGTTGACATGAAGACAGCGGGAATATCACCGGAAATCCGCGAAGCGCCCCAGCCAGCACCGATACCGATGGCATGCTGAGAATAACCGTTGTTTTCAGTCACCTCCTTTTCACCCAGCAAATAGAATATGGTTGCACCCGCATACAGGAATTGCAGATTGACCGGGGTTGGCAACACCCGATCGCGATGATCCTTGACCTTGTCCACAGCAGATTGTGAATACCATCCGTAATAGAAATAGCCAAAATCGGATTCGCCAATATATTTATCATGCGACTTGATACTGAGGTTGGGCCACAATCCCGCATCACCCTCGAAAGCGGCCAGTTCTTTTCCATCTTTGTTTAAAACGGACAAATACTTGGTAGTGATGCTGGCACCGACTCCAATCTCAAATGCCTGCACATTTATACAGAATATAAAAATAAACAATGAGATAATGTAGATTACAAATCTTCTCGGCATATACTCTCCCCTTAAATCCGCGCTCGCTAGTAACTGCTTCGGGTTAAAATACTACTTTAATATTAACTGAACAAGCTGGCAGACGTGATTTCAATTTCAATCAATGGTGCGATGCAACAATTTGACGCGCCCATCAGTGTCACCTCGTTAATCGAACACATGCAACTCGTCAATAAACGCATGGCGGTGGAGTGCAATGGTGAAATAGTACCGCGCGGACAATTCAACACCCAAATGCTGACCGATGGCGACAAGCTGGAAATTGTCGTTGCTGTCGGCGGCGGTTAATTCTTAGAAAGTTAAGTAGAAAATGAATCAAGACAATTTAATCATTGCGGGAAAAACCTATTCTTCACGCCTGCTGGTCGGCACCGGCAAATACAAGGATTTTGCCGAGACACAGGCAGCGATCGAGGCCAGCGGTGCTGAAATCATCACCATCGCCATCCGCCGCAGCAACATCGGACAAAACCCGAACGAACCCAACCTGCTCGATATACTGCCGCCGTCAAAATATACGCTGTTACCCAATACCGCAGGATGCTACAGCGCCGACGATGCAGTGCGCACTTTGCGTCTGGCACGCGAACTGCTCGACGGTCATAGCTTGGTCAAACTGGAAGTGCTGGGCGATCCGCAATCGCTCTATCCCAATGTCGTAGAAACCATTGCCGCCGCAAAAACGCTGGTAAAAGACGGCTTCCAGGTAATGGTTTACACCTCTGATGATCCTATTATTGCCAAGCAGCTAGAGGACATCGGTTGTGTCGCCATCATGCCGCTTGCCTCATTGATCGGCTCCGGCATGGGCATCTTGAACCCGTGGAATTTGCAGCTCATCATGGATCGCGTGCAGGTGCCGGTGATAGTCGATGCTGGCGTGGGCACGGCTTCAGATGCGGCGATTGCGATGGAGCTGGGTTGCCATGGCGTGCTAATGAACACCGCGATTGCTGCCGCACAAAAACCTGTATTGATGGCCAGCGCGATGAAGATGGCAGTGGATGCAGGACGTGCCGCCCACCTTGCCGGACGCATGCCGAGAAAACTCTACAGTGCCGCACCCAGCTCACCCACCAGTGGCATGATCACACCCACACGAGGTTAAAACGTATCCGTTCGTGCTGAGCCTGTCGAAGCATGAACAGATCAAAACATCACTTTCAGCCCTTCGACAAGCTCAGGGCGAACGGTTTAAATTATTTCGCATGACTGATACCAACGATTTATCCAAACGCCATATCCGCAGCTACGTGCTGCGCCAGGGGCGCGTCTCCACCGCCCAGCAGCGCTGTCTCGATACGCTGTGGCCGCGTTACGGCATTGCCTATGCCGCACAAAAACTTGATCTGGAAAGCACTTTTGGCCGTAGCGCACCTAAGATCATGGAAATCGGTTTCGGTATGGGCGAGCCCACTGCCTTTATCGCAAAGCATCATCCACAAAATGACTACCTCGCGCTTGAAGTGCACACACCCGGTGTGGGCAGCCTGCTAAAACAGATAGACGAACAGGGGATTACCAATCTGCGCATCATGCAACATGATGCGGTGGAAGTGATGCGCGAAATGCTGGCTGACAATGTGCTCGACGGTGTGCACATATTCTTTCCCGACCCGTGGCACAAGGCGCGCCATAACAAGCGTCGTTTGATACAGCCGCCTTTCGTTGCACAACTGGTAAAGAAAATTAAAGCGGGCGGATATATACATGTCGCCACCGATTGGCAGGACTACGCCGAACAGGTTCTGGCTGTTTTGGGTGCGGAAGCGTTATTGGAAAATACGGCAGCCGGCTATGCCGAAAAACCTGCTTACAGGCCGTTAACAAAATTTGAAAATCGCGGCTTGAAACTGGGACACGGCGTGTGGGATCTGGTGTTTCGCAGAATTTGAATTACTAATACCTGATTGCGGTGCCGCTCACGGGGATCAAAGCAAAGGCTCAGGATGATGTATGCCAAAACCCTGTGCATAATTCACCCCCATGGTCTGCAGCATATCAATCACCTTCTGGCTCTTTACATATTCGGCTATGGTCTTGATACCCATTTCCTGGGCAATCTTGTTGATCGCTTCTACCATGCAATGATCGACCTTGTTGGTGTCGATGTTCTGCACCAGTGACCCGTCTATCTTGAGAAAATCGACCGGCAAGGCTTTCAGATAGGAAAACGACGACATGCCTTTGCCGAAATCATCCAGTGCAAAGCGGAAGCCATCGGCACGCAGCGATTTGATCAACCGTGAAGCCTTGTCAAGATCCTTGACCGCAACTGTTTCTGTTATCTCGAAACATACTGCCCGCGGCGGCACTTTATGCAATGCCACTTGATCGCGTAAAAACTCGGGAAAATAATCATCATTCAGGCTGGAGCCAGAAATATTGATACAGCAGAGCGACATAGGTGCATTCAAATCATCCTGCTGACGGCTGGCTACACTGCACCACATGATGGCGTTTCGGGCGAACATAGTTCGTATGACCCAACGGTCAATCAGTGGCATCAGATTGAATTTTTCCGCCGCGGGTATGAACTCCTCCGGGGTTACGTATGCGCCGTTTTCATCCAGCATACGCAGCAGGATTTCATGATGACTTTCACTTTCGCTGCCACTTTCAATTTGCCGGATATTTTGGTAGAACAACTGGAAGCGTTCATTTTCAAAGGCTGAGGCTATTCGGGAAATCCATTCGGACTCCTGCTGTCTGTATGCGTTATTGCCATTCGGTGAATAGGCATGGATGCGGTTGTGCCCCATGTTGCGCGCATAATGGCAGGCAGAATCGGCTTCGCTTACGAGCAACTGTCTGTTGTTTTCCGTATCCTGACGAAGCGAGGTAAAACCTATGCTTACGCCTATTTCATATTTCTTGCCTGCATGTTCAAATTTGAACGCGGTGATACTGTCGCGTATCTCACACGCCTTGGCGTAAGCGGTATCCATATTGCTGTACATGCGCAACATGGCGAATTTTTTCCCCCCCATGCGCGCAACTACATCCTGTTTTCCCTGCATACGCCGCATGATTTCCGCAATCTGGCACAGCAGGACATCACCGGCAGCCAGACCGCACATATCGTTAACGATACCAAAGTGTTCAAGCTCTATCATCAGCAATGTATGCTCGCGTCCAGGCAGGGGCAATAGCATGTCTTTAAGCATGCGCATGAACTCGTTCCTGTTCAGGAATCCTGTCAACTCATCCTTGCCGAATCTGGATTGCAGCAGTTCAAGCTCCTGCTTGTGCCCGCCTATATCGCGGGCGATGCCCAGCAATCGTCCATAGGGCGCGCGCTGCAAGGAAATTTCCAGCCATATGGCTTCATTTTGCAAAGGGGGAATCATGCAGCGGAATTTGGAAGGTGTTCCGGACAAAACGCTGCGGCTGTTCTGCAAAAATACAGTATTGCTGTCGCCCAGCGCAACAAGATCGAGCAGGTTGTAATGGTTGTTTTGATCGGCTTGCATTTTGATGCACAACCATTCCTGCATTGTTGCATTTGCGTATATCAACTCCATACAATCATTAATCAGAAAAATTCCGTCATGCGAATTGGCAAAATATGCCGACAGATTTTTTTCTGAGTATGAATGGAATATTCCTTTATCCTCCATCGCTTACGGTCTTCTCTTATAGTTATTCTTTAAGATGATATAACACTTATAAGGTTTTTTACAGTCTGCCTGCCAATAAAGTTAAATTAAATGGCTTTGATTTTGTTTGAAAAAATAAAGACAGCAGGTTGTGCCGATTAATACCCGTATCTGGCAAAGTATTGAGCTGCTTGCCGGACACACCTTGATTTAAATATTCAAGTGTCTGTTTTTAAAAATATTTCAAGCAAATCATTCAAAAATCTTCTGCCTAGCTCTGTAGGCACTATGCGCTGCAGATCACGCCTAAGCAAGCCGCGCTGTTCGGCCTGTGCCAACTCTCGATTTATCAACATCAATGGCAAGCTGGTGCGTTCGCTGAACAAGCTGGCAGCAAAACCTTCATTCAGTCGCAAAGCATTCATCATGAATTCAAAGCACAGATCATCCCTACTCAGGGTTTGTTCCGTTTGCACCGGCACACCCTGCTGCACCTGTTCCATATAAGCTTGCGGCTGTTTGTAGCGTGCCTGCCTCAGCACATTGTTGTGAGAACTGATCTTGCTGTGCGCACCGGCACCTATACCCAGATAATCGCCAAATTGCCAGTAATTCAGATTGTGGCGCGATTGTTTTTGGGGCCGGGCGAATGCTGAGGTTTCATAGTGGAGATAACCGTTATCAGCCAGCAATCGTTCAATCTGCAGTTGCATCTCGCTGCTGAGATCATCGTCGGGCAATGTTGGCGGATAGCGATGGAACAGGGTATTGGGTTCCAGCGTCAGGTGGTAACAGGACAGATGCTGCGGCGCGTATGCCAATGCGGTGCGCACATCCTGCTCGGCTTGTTGCAAAGTTTGCTGCGGCAAGGCATACATCAGATCAAGGTTGATATTGTCGAAATTTTTCTGTGCAATATCCACCGCGCGGCGTGCTTCATCTGCATTGTGTATGCGCCCCAGTGCCTTGAGATGGACTTCGTTAAAACTCTGGATGCCCAGCGACAGACGATTCACACCTGCATCGCGAAAGCCCTTGAACTTGTCCGCCTCGACCGTACCGGGATTGGCTTCCAGGGTAATTTCCGCATTGATATCCAGCGGCAACAGCATGCGCACGTTGGCGAGAATTTTTTCAATTGCCTGCGCTGAAAACAAACTGGGCGTGCCGCCACCGATAAACACACTGTACACCTTGCGCCCCCAGATCGCCGGCAAGGACATTTCCAGGTCGCGTATCAGTGCCTCTACATAGGCTGCTTCGGGAACCTCAGTGCGGGCCTCATGCGAATTGAAATCGCAGTAAGGGCATTTGCGCACGCACCAGGGTATGTGGATATATAGTGAAAGCGGGGGTAAGGCTTGAAAACTGACCGCTTGATTTTTAAGTCCAACTGCTTGCAGCTTTTGCGTGCTCATTCGAGCTTCAACTTCTGCAACAATACTTTCAATGCCAGCGCTCTATGACTGATTTGCGCTTTTTCTGCGGGCTGCAATTCAGCGCTCATCTTGCCGAACTGCGGCAGCCAGAATAGCGGATCATAGCCAAAACCGCCGTCTCCGCGTTCTTCGCGGGCAATTTCGCCATGCCATTCACCTTCGGCTATCAGCGGCTGCGGATCATCTGCCTGATGCACCAGCACCAACACGCAATAGTAATGCGCGCGACGATCCGCCACGCCCTGCATGGCCTGTATAAGCTTTTCATTGTTGCGCGTATCTGATTTTGGATTATCGCCTGCATAGCGTGCAGAATATACGCCGGGGGCGCCACCCAGGGCAGCAACGCAGATGCCGGAATCATCGGCCAGCGCTGGCAAGCCGCTGGCTTTGCTGACATGTCTGGCCTTGGCCAGTGCGTTTTCAATAAAAGTACAATGCGGTTCCTCGGCCTCAGAGAGGCCGAGCTGCTCCTGCGTAAACACTTCTATGCCAAGAGGTGCAAGCATGGCTTGAAATTCACGCAGCTTGCCGGGATTATTGGAGGCAATTACCAGTTTTTTCATTTTTCATATGGTGTGGAGTTCAAGACAGCTAGATAGAAAATATTTTCTGACAGATGCTGTTTGCCACTGGTCTAGTTATTCACCAACACATCAAACACGGGTTCTGCAGCAGGGAGGTTCTTTTCCTTGCTTCCCCAGCGCACGATCACCGCGGTGGTATTGTCAGCTTGCGCGCCTTCGCGGTAGAGCGACACATCCATCAACTCTTCCAGAGCATCCTCAAGCGGTTTGACCATGAGTGCTGTGGCAATTTCGGCAGGCGTCAAGGGCCCCCATAGACCGTCGCTACAAAGCAAGATGACATCGCCCTGCTGCAGGTCCTGTTCAGCCTCTGTTTCTGCAAAGAACATCCCACCCTCGCCGCCCAGGCAATTGGTTATTCTATGCCTGTCGGGATGGGTTTTCATTTGTGCTTCGGTAATAAATCCCAAATCGGCCCATTGCTGCACTATGGAGTGATCATGCGTCACCGCAACTACATTTTTATCACGCAACAAATAGAGCCGCGAATCGCCGGCATGCGCCCAGCACACTTTGCCATTTTGCAGCAATGCGGCAACGCAGGTTGTGCCGGGATTGCCCAGCAGCTTTTGATCATGTGCAAACTTTATGATGTTGTCGTGCGCCCTGCGCATCACTCTGCTCAGAAAATCTTCGGGAGCATCAAGCACAGGCTTTGCTTCCTCGGAGAAAGCCTGCATATAGGTCTTTATGGTGATCTGCGCAGCCAGTTCTCCGTGCGAGTGCCCACCCATACCATCCGCCAATACCAGCAGCAAGGCTTGCTCGGTATAGGCATGTGCAACACTATCCTGATTGTATTTTCGGCCCCCCTGATGACTGGCCTGGTAAACGGAAAAATTCATTTTTTACTTTGGAATCAATGCTTTTTGCAACAGGGCATGTGTTCAAAATTTGGCTACAGGCGTAATCGTAATATAATGTGAGCATTCAGCCTAATTTATTATTTCACGTATGGCAATTCCAGTGAGCAACATGTGCAGCAGCATGACCGGTTTCTCAGCCGCAACGTTTGATATGGGTAACGGTTCCCTGGCACTGGAGATACGCTCAGTCAATCATCGTTACCTTGACATACAGTTGCGCCTGCCCGATCAATTCCGTGCGCTGGAAACAATTCTCCGCACAAGCATAGCCGAACAGGTTACACGCGGGAAACTTGAATGCAGGGTAATTTTCACCGAGCACGATGCGAGCCGTATTTCTGAGCGCATCAATATGACCATGCTGCGGCAACTCGCCCAATGGAACACCGAAGTGCGCACTATTCTGCCCGCAGCTCGCGAACTTGCCGTTGCTGAAATTTTGCATTGGAAAGGCATTTTCGAAATCAATGCGCTGACCGAGGACAAACTGCATGAAAGTGTATTGAGCTTGTTGCGTCAGGCCCTGCTGGAATTCAATTCCGCACGCGCCCGCGAGGGCGAAAAACTGAAAGCATTTCTGTTGCTTCATGTAGCGCAGATCAACGCATTGCTCATAGACATTGCACCGCGCATACCGGTAGCCATCAAGGCCTATGAGGGGAAATTACGGCAGCGACTGCGTGATGTGCTTGCAGAGCATGACGATGAACGCTTATTGCAGGAAATTTCGCTGTATGCCAGCAAAATTGATATAGACGAAGAGCTTGCACGCCTGCATACTCACCTGATAGAAGTGGAAAGAATTCTGCACAAGGGCGGCACCATGGGCAAACGTCTGGACTTCCTGATGCAGGAATTGCACAGGGAAGCAAATACGCTGGGCTCGAAATCGCCAGATGCAGAAATTTCGCGCGCTTCGGTCGAGTTGAAAATTCTAATAGAGCAAATGCGTGAACAAATTCAAAATCTGGAGTAAGTAAACATGAGTGGAAATCTATTTGTAGTCAGTGCGCCATCCGGGGCAGGAAAAACCAGCCTGGTCAATGCCTTGCTTGGTATCAACAAGCGCATTGATCTCTCCGTATCCTACACCTCACGCGCGGCACGACCCGGCGAAATTGACGGCAAGGATTATCACTTTGTCAGCCGTGAGGCTTTCCTTGCCATGGCCAAGCATGGTGATTTTGTCGAAAGTGCGGAGGTCTACGGTAATTTGTATGGTACTTCTCAATCATGGCTCAGCAAGGAAATACACGATGGTCGAGATATCCTGCTGGAAATCGACTGGCAGGGTGCCGCGCAAGTGCGCAAACAGTTCCCGGACTGCATTTCCATCTTTATTCTGCCGCCTTCCCTGCAGGCACTGGAAACGCGCCTGACTGGGCGCAAGCAGGATAGCGCACAGGTCATCGCGCAACGTTTGCAATCAGCACAGGAAGATATCGCCCATGTGGCCGAGTTCGACTATGTTATTATCAACGACATTCTGGACGAAGCACTGCAACAGCTTAATGCCATCGTCATTGCCACCGGACTGCGGCGTGTACGACAACTCGCACGCCAGGCAAATTTGATCAACCAGTTACAAAAGCAGGAGAAATAAAATGGCCCGTATTACCGTTGAAGATTGCATGAAATATATCCCTAACCGCTTTGAGCTCACTCTGGCGGCTGCTTACCGTGCACGTCAACTCGCCAATGGTGCGGGTTATATGGTGTCGGAAAGCAATGACAAGCCCACAGTTATCGCCTTGCGCGAAATCAGCGAAGGCAAGGTCGGCCTGGAAATCCTGAATCGCGGCATGGCGTAGTTAATGTATCCCGGTAGCACATGTCTTATGTTGATGAACTTCTACAGGAAGTTTCAGCCTATCTGAAACCCGAGGATGTTGAAAACATCCAGCGTGCTGTCGAGCTTAGCAAAACCGCCCACCAGGGCCAATTCCGCCAATCCGGCGAGGATTATGTTACCCACCCTATAGCAGTTGCCCGAATTCTCACACAACTGCATCTCGATGCCCAGGCGATAATTGCGGCCTTGCTGCATGACGTTGTAGAAGATACCGATATAACTGCCGAGGATATTGCCACTCAATTCGGCAAGCCTGTTGCTGAAGTTGTAGAAGGCTTAAGCAAGCTGGACAAGCTGCAGTTCGGCACGGTTGCCGAAGCACAAGCGGAGAATTTCCGCAAAATGCTGATGGCAATGGCGCGCGATGTGCGCGTAATCCTGATCAAGCTGGCAGACCGCCTGCATAATATGCGCACGCTGGGCTCTGTATCGCGCGAAAAAAGCGCGCGCATCGCCAAAGAAACCATGGAAATATACGCCCCCATTGCCAATCGCCTGGGGCTGAACGATATATTTCATGAACTGCAGGATCTCAGCTTCAAGTATTTGCTCCCCAACCGCTACAGCGTCCTTTCCAAGGCACTCAAGGTGGCGCGCGGCAATCGCCGTGAAGTGGTCGGCAAAATTCAGGACGCCATAAAACTACGCCTGGAAGAAAACAAAATCCATGCGGAGGTCAAAGGCCGTGAAAAGCATCTCTATGGCATCTATCAAAAAATGCAGGCCAAGTCGCTGGCCTTTTCCCAGGTACTCGACATTTACGGGTTTCGCATCCTGGTTGATGATGTCAACGCATGCTATATCGCACTGGGTTTGCTGCATGGCATGTACAAACCCATACCCGGGAAATTCAAGGATTACATTGCCATACCCAAAGCCAATGGCTACCAGTCCCTGCATACCACTCTGTTTGGCCCTTATGGCACGCCCATAGAGGTGCAGATACGCACGGTGGAAATGGCGCGCATTGCCGATGCTGGTGTGGCCTCGCATTGGATGTATAAAGCCATGGACACACCTGTTAATGAGCTGCATATAAAAACACACCAATGGCTGCAAAGCCTGCTGGAAAGCCTTAGCCAGAGTGGCGATTCGGTGGAGTTTCTGGAGCATCTGAAAATCGACCTGTTTCCGGATGAAGTTTATGTTTTCACGCCGCAAGGCAAGATTCTGGCGCTGCCGCGCGGCGCTACTACTGTGGATTTCGCCTACAGCGTGCACACCGACATAGGCAACCGCTGTGTGGCGAGCAAAGTAAACTTTGAACTGGTTCCGTTGCGTACCGAATTGAAAAACGGCGACCGCGTGGAAATCATCACCGCACCCCATGCGCACCCAAATCCCGCCTGGCTGGGCTTTGTGGTCACCAGCAAGGCACGCGGCCAAATCCGCCATACGCTTAAAACCATGCATCTGGACGAATCCGCCGCGCTGGGTGAGCGCCTGCTTAGCCAGGCACTCAATTCGCTGGGTATAAAGCTTGCCGATATAGATGATGCAAGATGGGATAAATTGATCAAGGAAAGCAGTGCCAAAACACGCCAGGATGTATTTGCCGATATCGGCCTGGGTCGCAGCCTGAATACCGTGATTGCGCGCAAATTGGCGCGTGTTGCAGAGGATGCGTCCTTGCAGGAAGCGGGTTCCAAAGGCGTCATTACTATCCTGGGCAATGAGGGCATGGCGATCCAGTTCGGCAAATGCTGCATGCCGATACCCGGCGACCCCATCATAGGCGTAATAAAAAGTGGACAGGGCCTGGTAATCCACACCCACGACTGTGCTGTATTGCGCAAGGGCCGCCCCAGCTCGGATGACTGGCTGGATGTGGCATGGGACAAACATATCAACAAGCTGTTTGATGTCAGCATCAAGCTTATCGTGGCCAATCAGCGTGGTGTATTGGCCAAAGTCGCGACAGTTATTGCCGATGCGGAGTCCAATATCGAGAATGTAAACTTCAGCAGCGAAGGGGATTACACCGCACTTTACTTTACCTTACAGGTAAATCACCGCCTGCATCTTGCCAAAGTAATGCGCAATTTGCGCCTGATACCGGAAGTGATACGCATTACTCGCATAAAAAGCAGCCAGCAATCAGGGCAGGTCAAACAGCAGTAATTCAGCGTCTGCCGCCTTTTGTAGCGTTATTTCGGATTCATCGCTGAGCATCAGCGCATCTCCGGCTGTCAGCAGATGCTTGCCCGCCTGCACCGATCCCCTTGCCACATGCAGATAAGCTTTACGACCCGCTGCCAAACTGTAT
>JBBQYH010000014.1:0-26756 GCA_038208855.1 Burkholderiales bacterium | reverse complement strand
ACTTCACTATCGATAAAATGATAGTTGCCTGCCACTTTTGTTTTCTGCATGCCCTGCAGCGGAATATCCAGCTTCAAACCCAGGATGCCGCTTCCACTTGCCGTCATGCCATCCGTAAAGTTTCCCAGATATCCACGCACCGGGCTGTTCTTGATAAACTCAAGTGCTCGCTTGTTCGCTGCTTTTGCCTCGCCACTGATTTTCAGCATTGGCTCATTGCTCAATATATCAGGCACGTAAACTCTGACGTTCTGCAGCTGGACTCCGCTACTTTTTCCCGTTGTTGCAACTAAAGTAAGTTCCCTGCCATGCATCAACAATTCTGCATTTATATTTTCTATCTGTGGCCAGTCCTGGTCATACTTCAACGTGGAACCATTTACACGTGCATTGATCTTGAAAATCCCTTTCCTGTTATCTGCAAACGGAAAGTCATTTAATGCGCCCTTGAGTTTCAAATTAAAGTCATTGGATTCACCTTCAAGTAGTGAATTGTTTATCCACTTCCTGGTATTGTCGCCCAATGCCAGCAGCGGAATATATTTGCCAACATGGGGCACTGAAGCGTGATTCATATGTACATTCAAATCAATTTTTCCGGGAGTGCCCGCCAAAGTCTGATAACTGCCATATGCTGTAGCGGAAATATCGGCGTTATTCGCGGCAAAATTACGCAATACCACCTCCATTCCCCGCGAGTTCGATTGCCAGGCCATTTGCGCGGAGAGCGTGTCAAAAGCCAGTATGTCGGGCATAAACAAAGGGGCTTCGATAGTCAACTTTTTTGCATTGAGTGAAAATGTTCCGTGGTTTTCATTACCGTCCAATTCGCCACTCAAGCCGGAAAAGCCGGGGACTTTCCCCACGCGTTGCAGTGACAATTCAGAAAACTTTCCTTGTACCTTGTAGTGCAATTGCTTGTCACTGCCAACCTGCCATTCTGCCTTCAGGTTTTCTATTCTGCCTTGCGGCGCATACTCGGCGAATTGGCTTTTCAAACTGCGTTCCAGCGGCAAATAATCCATCAGCTTCTTCAATCCCTCCAATTCAAGCAGATTGGCTTTCACCTCTCCTGTTGCAGGGCTTATCTGCTGAAAATTTCCCAGCTTGAGCGATACATCAGTAGGTTTAAGCACGAACCCGTCAAATAACTTGAGAGAGAAATTGCCTAGCGAAATTTCATAACCATCCTGCAAATTCAGCCATCCCATACGACCGCTTAGATTCCTTATATCAAGAGGGGGAAGATCATCCGCCAAGCGAGTTTGTACATTCAACAAAGCAAGGTCAGCTGTTACCTGGTTTATTTTTCCGTCGTTTATGTTCAGCCATCCGCGCAGCGCCCCCCTCCCTTGCTTGAAATATCGGGGCAATGGCAACCATGTTTTCCAGGCAGTCAGGTCTGCATAATCCAGCTGCGTAAAAACAATACCACTCCAGCCTTGCATATCATCAAAATTCTTGCCATACAGATCGCCTCTAAGATCCAGCTTTGTAGACAGCTCTGCCGGGGGCAAGCCACGCATGGCAAATCGGTGATAGTTCCAATGATTTTCAATTAGCAAGTTAACATCATCAAATACCAGCATGGGCTTATGTTCAATATCATCCAGCCAGGATATGTGCGCGCCACGCACAACTATGCGTGACTGATTCAGTAACATATTGGCAAAATTGTTATCTGTAGAACTGCCTTGCAGCTGAATACCGGAAATTTGTATGTTGCCATTAACGTCGCGTTTGATCATCAAGTCGGGTTGATCTATTTCCAGACTGGCCAGGCGCAATTCACCTGTCAGCAAAGTCAGCCACGATACAACCACATCAACGCGCTGCAACGCCAGAGTGGTGCGCTTTTCCTTGTCTAACAAGCGTATATCCGTCAATCGCAAATGAGGGCCTATACCCCGCCAGTCGGCTTCAATTTTGCCGATCTCCACCGCTTGGCCTACAGCATTGCCGACCGCACCGGTAATATCAGTATGATATCGCTCAATTTCCGGCAATACTGAATAACGCAGGGCCAGTATCAGTCCTGCACAAATTAGCGCAATTAGCAGGAATACAGCCAAAAGCAGCCTCTTCACCAACCTTAATGGATGATTGGTAAAGCCTTTAAAAATGTTCAACATATTCCGTTCGCGGATCTTTGGTGAAAAAAGTAGTACAGCAAGTCGAGCATTTGAGTTTTATAATCAGACGTTACACATGCGTATCTTAACCCGAACACCCTGCCATGAATAGAACTATACCTAATGCAGCCACTGATTTTGAAGCGTCAGTTGAGCATGCCAGCCATTGCAGCAGATATATCCAAAGAACTCTCGGCAGCGATCCTGACTTGCTGCCATGGTTACGCGAAAATTATGCGCAGCCCTGCCATGCCCTAGAGATGTGCTCATGGCTGGATATGCAGCCCACAGATGATGAGGTGGCGCTGTCTGCCGCCCTGCGAAATTTGCGAAAACGTGTGATGCTCAAGTTGCTGACCCGCGACCTGTGCGGACTTGCCGATCTGGACGAAGTCATGGCATGCATGACCGCCTTGGCGGAATTGGCCGTACAGCGGGCGCAAACATGCGCCATGCAGGCATTGCAGCTGCAGTATGGCCTGCCCATAGGCAATGAAAGCGGGCTGCCCCAGTCTTTACTGGTGATAGGCATGGGTAAACTCGGCGGTGGCGAGTTGAATGTATCCTCGGATATAGACTTGATTTTTGTCTATCCCGAAGATGGCGCAAGCAATGGCGAGCGCAGCATAGACAATGGCGAGTTCTTCACCCGTCTGGGCAAAAAAATCATCAACTTTATAAACGAGGTCACTGCCGACGGCTTTGTTTTCCGTGTTGACATGCGTTTACGTCCCTATGGAGACAGCGGTGCCCTGGTAACAAGCTTTGCAGCGCTCGAAGAATATCTGGTGACACAGGGCAGGGAATGGGAACGCTATGCCTGGATCAAGGCGCGTGTGGTTTCAAGTTCCGACAGCCTGGCAATCAATGAACTGACTAAACTTGTCCAGCCGTTCGTGTTCAGGAAGTATCTGGATTTTGGCGCCTTCGAATCGATGCGCAAACTGCATGTGCAAATCCGCCAGGAAGTATTGCGCAGGGACCGTCTCAACAATGTCAAGCTGGGTCCGGGCGGCATTCGTGAAATAGAATTTATCGCACAGGTATTCCAGCTGATACGCGGTGGTCGCGATGCACGTCTGCGCATAAGGCCCACTCAAGGCGTGTTGAAACTTTTGGCTGAAACCGGCCAAATTAGCCCGGACACACTCGAAAAGCTCAACGCCGCATATATATTTCTGCGTAATCTTGAACACCGCTTGCAATATCTGGATGACCAGCAAACACAGGATTTGCCTGAAAAAGACAGCGATAGGGCTATCGTGGCTACAGCCATGTCTTACTCTGCTTATACCGAGCTGTTGGACGTGTTCAATCAGCACCGCGACATAGTCAGCCGACATTTCGAACAGATATTCAGCACCAGGGAAGCCACGACTGCCGAATTGGAAGAAATCTACTATCCATACTGGAGAGAGGGCTTGAACACACAAGAAATGATGGCTGGACTGAACAATCTTGGATACTCCAATATCCCCGATATGGCGGAACTCCTTATGCAATTCCGTAACAGCAGCCGCTACCGCCAGTTACCCGAACTGAGCAGACAGCGCATGGACAAAGTCGTGCCACAGCTAGTAATGTTATGTGCATCCTCGCCCAACCCGGATCAAGCCTTGCCGCGCATACTCAAGCTTCTGGAGAGCATCAGCAGGCGTGCATCCTACCTTGCTTTTATGGCCGAATACCCACAGGTTCTGCCACGTTTGGTCGGCATTAGCAGTGCCAGCGAATGGGCTTCAAACTATCTGACGCAACACCCCTTTCTGCTCGACGAATTGCTTGAGGCGCGTGAGATTTATCGCGCACCTGACTGGCTGGCACTGGATACCTCCTTGCACATGCAACTACAGGATTGCAGCAATGACATAGAGAGCGCGATGGATATATTGCGCCAATTCCACCATAGCCAGACTTTTCATCTGTTGGCCATGGATATTCAGGGATTGCTGACTCTGGAAATATTGAGCGATCATCTGAGCGATCTCGCCAATCTGATACTCAACCATGTACTGCAACTAAGCTGGCAAGATGCACGCAAAAAACATCAGAACGAACATCATTTTGCCATTATTGCCTACGGCAAACTGGGCGGCAGAGAGCTGGGTTACGCCTCTGATCTGGATTTGATTTTTTTGTATGACGACCCTCATCCCGAAGCTGCGGAAATCTATGCCAAACTGGCACAACGCATCAATACCATACTTAGCAGCTATACCTCTGCAGGTCGCTTGTATGAAACCGATCTGCGCTTGCGTCCCAACGGTTCCAGCGGACTATTGGTCAGCAGCATAGAAGCTTTTGAGGATTATCAACTGAAAAGCGCATGGGTTTGGGAACACCAGGCGCTCACACGTGCCCGCTACAGTGCTGGTGATAAAAATGTAGGTGAGAAATTCGAGGCAATACGCACAAACGTATTATGCCAACCGCGTGACATCAAGGAATTGCGTACAGAAGTAGTCAACATGCGTAAAAAAATGCATGATGGACATAAAAACGATAGTGATTTATTTGATATCAAGCATGATAGCGGCGGCATGGTCGATATTGAGTTTATGGTTCAATTCATCGTCTTGGCCTTTGCTGCCAGCTTTGCAGAACTGGCGGCCAACAGCGGCAACCTGGCGCTGCTTGCACTGTCTGCAAAGCTAAACCTGATCGACAATAAACTAGTCGAGGAGGTACAGAATACTTACCGGAAACTGCGCCTGATTCAGCATAAAATGAGATTGAACAGCACAGGACCCTGCCGCATAGATCGTTCAAAAATTGATGTTGAACCGGTATTGCAGCTTTGGAAAAATTTATTTCCTGAAAATTGATTGTAAATACTGAATCGCAGGGGCTTACTGTTCGGAAGATGAATTGGACTTCCCTTTCAGGCTATAGACAGTCAACTCGCCTTTGCCCTTCAAATCGACGATGATGGGCGGTAAAAAGGTATACTGGTTGCGCAAGCGATTGTATGTCACCTTGTCGGTCAGAATTTCGCCCTGCTTCCCTTCGTCAGCCAAGCGGCTAGCCACATTCACGGCATCACCCCACACATCATAGACAAAGCGTTTGCTGCCGAGTACCCCGGCTACCGCAGGTCCGGTTGCGATGCCAATATGGATACCTATTTTGTACTTGGATAAATCCGGATGTGTTGCGATGAAATCACGTATCTCCAATGCCATATCCACAATATTTTTTACATAGTCGTCCCGATTGCGGATTAATCCACCTACCACCATGTAAGCATCACCTATGGTCTTGATTTTTTCCAGACCGTATTTGTCCGTCATTGCGTCAAACCAGGAAAAAATTTTGTTTAACAAACCCACCATCTGTGAGGGAACCAACCTTTCAGTCAATTGCGTAAAGTTCGAAATGTCGGCAAACATCACGGTAACATCAGCCAGACCATCGGCAATCAGGCTATTACTGTCTTTCAATCGTTGTGCAATATGGACAGGCAGTACATTTAACAACAATTGCTCGGATTTTTTCTGTTCCTCAAGCAACAATACATGCTGCTGATCCAGTTGTATTTTTATCTTTTCGGTTTCAAGCACAAAGTACCTGACCAGAAAATACAATATGGACGACATTGCAACAAAATTTAGTGCAAAGAAAACACCAATAGTCTTCAATGCCAATCCACCGGTATTTCCTATTCCGAGAAAATAGTCAAAAAATCCAGACACCGCCGTCATAATGATATAAGCCACAAACCAGGGAATAGATTCTTTCCAGCCCGCTACCACCACCGCACCAACCGGCGCGAGCAATGCCCATATGGTTACACCACTGGATGTCACTGTACTGCCAATACTCCATTGCATCACAAAAGGGGCAAATAGAAACAAACTGAGCTGAATAAAACGAAACGCTTCGAGATTTCTGGATTTGAGGTAGTAGATCAGTGAGCTTATGGATACAGCCTGATAGACCAGCGGCACATTGGTGGAAAAATCCTGTCCCATCAGCCAGTAAATAGCCAGCCAGAACATCACGGCGAAATTCATGAAGGCACAGGCAAATATCAGCAGATGGATACGTAGCCTGTCTTCCTGACTACCTTCCATGCTTGCAGCTACGGCTGACAATGTTAAATGATCTTTCACTTCATTTCCCCATAATGACAAAGTGATTACCGTTGTATAAATAAATAATTAATACAAGCAACAAGATATTACACCATGCTTGTCATATAAATGCGTGGGGTTGCTCCGTTTTTTTATTTAACACAGCGGCTTAAATCAAACAACAGCAGACCTGCAACGGATAACGGCCACACTACGCGGAGAAATTTCACAAGGTACTGTCATATCCCCCCATTTATTCAAATAGATAGCTTTGAGCACACCATCTTCATCAATTTCATATTGGGAAACATCATTACTGCTTATATTCGTCACATATGCATACTTTCCTGCTTGATCCATGCTGATACTGACCGGCGTTACCAGCGATTCAACTGCCGCGGGCAACATCGGCGTCAAGCTGCCATTCTCGGCCACACTGAATTGCGAAATACTGTTGCCATTCTGATTTACCACGTAGGCAAATTTGCCCGAGGGAGAAATACTGAGAGCTATGGGATGTTTGCCGGCCGCAACATCCCTGGGCAACCTGGTCAAACTTCCATTTGAGTCCAGCTTATACTGTGAGACATTCCCTCCACTTCTGTTTACGACATAAACATATTGACCCGACGGATCAATCGCAACGGCACGCGGATCGGCGTCTGTTTTAACTGTAGCTGGCGACAATGGCATCAGGCTGCCATCGACCGAGATCAAATACTGTGAAATATCGTGACTGCCGTTATTCACGACATAAACGTATTTACCAGAGGGATCTATACAGATTGCGACAGGAATTACACCCGTTGCGATAGAAGCAGGTGACATCGCTTCAAGTACGCCATCTTTATTGATTCGATATTGCGATAATTCATTGCTGCTATTGTTAACGGCATATGCATAACGACCAGAAGGTTCAATTGCGATAGCCGCAGGCGAAGTACCCGCAGCAATCGGGATAGCCACAGGCATGAGATTTCCCTGCTCATCTATACTATATTGCGAAATATTGTTACCGCCCTGGTTCGCAACATATGCCATGTTTGCACGTGGACTAACAGCAATGTGAACCGGCGTAGTGCCGGCCGCAACCGTTGCAATTTGCAATGGCACGAGACCGCCGTTGGCTGCAATACTGAATTGAGAAATACTGTTGCTGCCCTGATTACTCACATAGGCATAGTGCCGTACATGTTCATTTTTCTTTCCACCAGGAGCAAGGAATTTCCCATAAAAACTTGCCAGCAGGCTTGACGGATTTACGGGCTTCAAATTTAATTCTTCCTTGAATTTATCGATATAAAAAAATTTTACGGCCAAAAAACTACGCCGCTGCACGCACCGCTTGAGCAATATTTTCCGCCCAGTAGCGCACTTTTTCGCCATCCTCGCCTTCCACCATCACGCGCAACAGCGGCTCAGTACCTGACGGGCGCAACAGTACGCGTCCTTTGCCGGCCAGCGCGGTATTGGCTGATGCCACTGCGGTTTGTACATCGGCATGCGCGGAACAATCCTGGCCTTTGGCAATACGCACATTGATCAATACCTGAGGATATAGCAGCATGTTTTGAGCGGCCTCGGCGAGTGTCTGCTTGCCGGTGCGTAGCGCGTGCAACACTTGCAAGGCGGAAATAATGCCATCGCCCGTACTGTGTCTGTCCAGGCAAATGATATGGCCGGAATTTTCCCCGCCCAGTTGCCAGCCCTTCTGCTGCATCATTTCCATCACATAGCGGTCACCCACTTTGGCACGGGCAAAGGGTATACCCATATCCTGCATCGCATGTTCAAACGCCAGATTGGTCATCAGCGTGCCCACCACCCCACCTTTCATGATGCCCATTTTCTGCCTGTGTTGCGCGACGATGAATAGCAGTTGGTCACCATCATAAAGTTGGCCATGTGCATCCACCATCACTACGCGATCCGCGTCGCCGTCCAGCGCAATACCCAAATCTGCTTTATGCTCAAGCACCGCCTGCTGCAATTTTTTTGGGGCTGTGGCGCCACAGCCGTCATTTATATTCTTGCCATCCGGTTCCACGCCGATTTCTACCACATCCGCACCCAGTTCGTGAAATACATGACCGGCTATGTGATAAGCCGCACCATGGGCACTATCCACAACAATTTTCAAGCCGCGCAAATCTAGCTCATAGGGAAAACTGCTTTTGCAAAATTCAATATATCTGCCTGCCGCATCGTCCAGCCGTTTGGCTTTACCCAGTTTAGCGGATGACATGGTGACGATAGGTGCATCCATGCCAGCCTCGATGGCGCTTTCGACATCATCGGGAAGTTTGCTACCCGTTGCGGAGAAAAATTTAATTCCGTTATCTTCAAACGGGTTGTGCGACGCTGAAATAACCACACCCGCCTGCAAGCGCAATGCACGCGTAAGATATGCCACAGCGGGGGTGGGTATAGGTCCAGCCAGATAAACATCCACGCCTGCCGCAATTAATCCAGCTTGCAGGGCAGATTCCAGCAGGTAACCGGAAATACGCGTGTCCTTGCCTATTAGTACCGTGGGTCGCTCACCTTCTGCCAGATGCCAATCCGAATTGGCCAGCACCTTGCCGGCTGCATAACCCAGATGCATTACAAACTCGGGAGTAATGGGAAACTCGCCCACTTTGCCACGCACACCATCGGTACCGAAATATTTTCTGCTCACTGCAATACTCCATTCATTTTAGTATTAACCGCATTCATCACTTTTAACATGTCGCAAGTCGCTTGTACATCATGAACACGCAGGATTTTTGCGCCATTTTGCACCGCCAGCAACGCGGCCGCCAAACTAGCGGGCAGACGATTTTCAACAGCCTGCCCGGTAATCATGCCCAGCATGGATTTGCGCGACAACCCTGCCAGCAAGGGCACACCCAACAGTGCAAATTTGTGCAGGTTTTGCAGCAATGCCAAATTATGCGCCAATGTCTTGCCAAAACCAAAACCCGGGTCAGCGATGATACGATTTCGGGCAATGCCCGCAGCCTCAACCAAAGCAATGCGAGTCTCTAAAAAAGCGATCACTTCCTGAACAACATTTGTGTATTGGGGTTGCGCTTGCATGGTTAGGGGTTGTCCCTGTTTATGCATCAGGCAAATCGCTGCATTACTTGCCGAAACCGCCGCCAGCGCTGCCGGATCTTGCAATGCATTGATATCATTGACCATGCTGACACCAACAGACAATGCAGCACGCATAACTTCTGCTTTACAGGTGTCTATGGAAAGCGGAATTCCAATATCCTGCAAACCTTCAATCACCGGTATCACCCGATCAAGTTCTTCCTGCATGCCGACTTCCCTTGCACCGGGACGGGTAGACTCGCCACCAATATCAAGAATATCAGCACCTTGCTCAAATAATTGCCGGGCATGCAGAATCGCGGAATCGCGCAGCAAGTGGCGACCGCCATCGGAAAAAGAATCGGGGGTGACATTGACTATACCCATCACCAAAGGACGGGACAGATCAAAACGGAAAGAGCCGCAATGCAACATGAAAAAAGTGCATGGCAAGAATGAATCTCACCATGCACTATTTAATTAATCAAGTTGCCTGAGCGGGGGTAGCAGGCGCCGTCGGCGTCGCATCCTTGGGAGGTTGCGACGGTGGCGGTGGAGTCACCGGTGCCACCTTGGGTTCACGCGGTGGTTTGCCCGCCATGATGTCGTTGATCTGATCGGCATCCAGCGTTTCCCAATCCAGCAAAGCCTTGGTCATGATCTCGACCTTGTCCTTGTTTGCTTCAATCAGACCACGGGCCAAGGCATACTGCTGATCGATGATGCGGCGGATTTCTTCATCCACTTTCTGCATCGTTGCTTCAGACACATTCTTGTGGGTAGTGACTGATCTGCCGAGGAAAACTTCACCATCATTCTCGCCGTAAACCATAGGCCCGAGGGCATCAGACATGCCCCACTGGGTAACCATGCTGCGCGCCATGCTGGTGGCACGCTCGAAGTCATTGGATGCGCCGGTGGTCATCTGGTGCATGAATATCTCTTCAGCTATCCGGCCGCCGAACAACACGGCTATCGTATCGAGTATGCGATTTTTGTCCATGCTGTAGCGGTCTTCGGCAGGCAACTGCATAGTCAGACCCAGTGCACGGCCACGCGGAATTATAGTCACCTTGTGCACAGGATCAGTCTTCGGCAACAACTTGGCCACAATTGCATGACCGGATTCATGATAGGCTGTATTGCGGCGTTCTTCTTCGGGCATGATCATCGAGCGGCGTTCAGCGCCCATCATGATCTTGTCCTTGGCGGCCTCAAAATCATCCATATCCACAAAACGCTTGTTGCGCCGCGCAGCAAACAAGGCTGCCTCGTTCACCAGATTCGCGAGGTCAGCACCGGACATGCCGGGTGTACCGCGGGCGAGAATGTCCGCCTTCACATCGCTTGCCATGGGCACCTTGCGCATATGCACCATCAATATCTGTTCACGGCCGCGGATATCCGGCAATGGTACGACTACCTGGCGGTCAAAGCGACCTGGTCTCAGCAATGCAGAGTCCAGCACGTCGGGGCGGTTGGTTGCCGCAATTACAATAACGCCGCTGGTACCCTCGAAGCCATCCATTTCGACCAGCAGTGCGTTCAGTGTTTGTTCGCGTTCATCATTGCCGCCACCCATGCCTGCACCGCGCTGACGACCGACCGCATCAATTTCATCAATAAAAATAATGCATGGAGCATGCTTCTTGGCCTGCTCGAACATATCGCGCACACGGGCTGCACCTACACCGACAAACATTTCCACAAAATCTGAACCGGAAATCGAGAAAAACGGCACTTTCGCTTCACCGGCAATGGCTTTGGCCAACAACGTTTTGCCGGTACCCGGGCTACCCACCATCAACACACCACGTGGAATACGCCCGCCCAGACTCTGGAACTTGGTCGGATCTCGCAGAAAGTCTACCAATTCGGAAACCTCTTCCTTGGCTTCATCACAACCGGCAACATCTGCAAAAGTGACACGTTCCTTGGTATCGTCCATTAAGCGTGCTTTGCTCTTGCCGAAAGAAAACGGGCCGCCGCTTTTGCCGCCGCCCTGCATCTGGCGCATGAAAAATATCCACACACCGATCAGCAGCAGCATGGGGAACCATGACACGAATATGCTCATCCAGAAGGATTGCTCTTCTTCCGGCTTGGCTTCAATCTTGACACCGTTTTTTAACAGATCGGAAACCAGCCACAAATCACTTGGCGCATAGCTGGTAATACGCTTGCCGTCAATGGACACCGCTTTCAGGGTACGACCTTCAATCGTCACTTTGGTAATATGTCCCTGTTTGACTTCATCGAGAAACTGCGAATAGTCCAGTTGCGACGCTGCATTTTGCTGCTGCCGCTGGCTAAACTGGTTAAACACAGTCATCAGCACCAAGGCAACAACCAGCCATATTCCAACACTTTTAAACAAATTATTCATCTAATGCCCCTCTCGAGCCGTAAAACAATAACGTATTAAACACTGTGACCGGCAATTACTCAAGGTCACATTGGCCAAAACCAAACTAAATCCTGCCTGTTCCCAGCATATAAACTTCACTGCTTCTATCCCGCGAAGCCTTGGGTTTGCGACTGGCCACTTTAGCAAAATGTTTGCGCATTTCTTTTACATATTCTTCAAATCCCGCGCCCTGAAACATTTTCACCAGAAATGCGCCGCCGGGTTTGAGATGTTGTACTGAAAATTCCAAAGCCAATTCAGCCAAATGAATCGATCTGGCCTGATCTGACAGATCAATACCGCTGATATTGGGTGCCATATCGGAAATTACAAGGTCTATCTGCTTACCTGCCAGCTTTTCTTGCAATTGCAGCAATACGCTGTCCTCACGAAAATCACCCAGAATGAATTCAACGCGCGGCAGCGGATTCAACGGCAATAGATCGAGAGCTATAACTTTGCCCTTGTCCCCTATTTTGCCTGCTGCCACCTGTGACCAGCCACCCGGGGTCGCGCCCAGATCCACCACAATCATGCCAGCTTTGATAAGATGATCCCGCTCATCGATTTCCAGCAGCTTGTAGGCAGCGCGTGAACGATAACCATCTTTCTGCGCCTGCTGCACATAAGGATCATTGATATGCTCACGCATCCACTGTTTGCTGGTTTTAGAAGGCTTCATCGATTAGAATGTCGAACTATATCCGGAGTTCAAAATGTTAACACTATCAGTTGCACAACGTACCGCACTAAAAGCCCGCGCGCATTCCCTCAGCCCCACGGTAATCATTGGTAATGCAGGCCTTACTCCTAGCGTATTGGATGAAATATCCCGCACCCTGAAAAGCCATGAGCTGATCAAAGTCCGCGTTATGAGCGATGAACGCGAGTCTCGTGACGCGATAATGCAGGAAATCTGCACCCAACTGAATGCCGGCGCAGTGCAGCATATTGGTAAAATTCTGGTCATATATCAGCCCCAGGAAACCCCGTTAAAATCCTTGCCCAAGCGTAAAAAAGGCAAACCTTTGACCAAGAAACAGCTTGGCAACAAAAACTGATCAAGCTGCAAGGATTCATGTGCGTACCTGCATTGCAGGCAGCTCAGATAGCCACACTGTGCAAAGCAGGGAAAACGCGCATGTTGTTATAAGTACAGCACATTGACTATTTCATACTCGCGTACACCGCCCGGCGCCTGCACCTCAGCCACATCACCGCTGTACTTCCCTATCAATGCACGCGCAATAGGCGAGCCTATCGAGATTTTACCCTGCTTTATATCCGCTTCATCCTCGCCCACGATCTGGTAGGTCATTACGTCACCGGTTTTCACGTCTTCAAGGGCAACCGTCGCACCAAACACACAACGACCTGCGGCATTAAGTGTTTTGGGATCTATGATCTGTGCACTGCCGAGCTTGCCTTCAAGGTCAATGATACGGCCCTCGATAAAGCCCTGACGTTCCTTGGCTGCCTCATATTCGGCATTCTCAGACAAATCGCCCTGTGCGCGCGCTTCTGAAATGGCATTGATAACCCATGGTCGATCTACGCTTTTAAGCCGATGCAGTTCACTGCGCAACAATTCTGCACCAATCAATGTCAAAGGTATTTTGCTCATTTTGTACTTCCTTTACTTGTGCGATTTGTCAGGCTGCTGTGCAAGGCCTGCAAGTCATAAACATTCAATTCGGCAAGATGCTGCATACCCACGCACGCAGCTCGTGCACCGGCCAACGTCGTGTAATAAGTCACCCGTCCCTGCAAGGCTGCATTGCGTATGGAATAGGAATCCTGGATCGCACTGCGCTTGCTATCAACAGTGTTGATGATCAGACAAATCTGCCCGTTCTTGATCATGTCAACAATATGCGGGCGCCCTTCCGTAACCTTGTTCACTACGGTTACATCCACACCCACCGCACTGATTACCGCGGCCGTACCGCGCGTGGCGAGTATGGAAAATCCCAGCTTATGCAGGCTCTTGGCTACCTCTGCCGCACCCAGATGATCGGCACCGCGCACACTGATAAATACTTTGCCCGATGTAGGCAGCTTTACCCCGGCAGCCAGCTGGGATTTGACAAAGGCCTCGGCAAAGGTTTTTCCTACCCCCATTACCTCACCGGTAGATTTCATTTCCGGGCCCAATATTGTATCTACGCCCGGGAACTTGATGAAGGGGAAAACCGCTTCCTTCACCGAATAGAAGGGGGGCACTACTTCTTGCGTAACACCCTGTTGTGCCAATGTCTGACCCACCATGCATCTTGCAGCCACTTTGGCCAGCGCAACACCGGTAGCCTTGGACACAAACGGCACCGTACGCGATGCACGCGGGTTTACTTCCAGCACATAGACAGTCTCGCCCTGGATTGCAAATTGCACATTCATCAGGCCTACCACATTCAGTGCTTTGGCCATCGCCACTGTCTGGCGGCGCAATTCATTTTGCAAATCCTCAGATAAGCTGAAGGGAGGCAAGGAACAAGCCGAGTCGCCGGAATGCACTCCCGCTTCCTCTATGTGCTGCATGATACCGCCTATCAGTACATCACTACCATCGGACACCGCATCCACATCCACCTCTATCGCGTCGTTCAAGAAGGAATCCAGCAGGATAGGCATGCTTTCGGGATAAATTTTTGCGTTCTCAACCGCCTCGCGCATATAGCGCTCAAGGTCTGGCAGACCGTGCACTATTTCCATGCCGCGGCCGCCCAAAACGTTACTGGGGCGCATTACCAAAGGATAGCCTATCTCTTGTACCGCCTGCACGGCCTGATCGGCTGAGCTCACTGTGCGGTTGGGCGGCTGTTTCAAACCCAGTTGCTGCAGCATCTGCTGAAAGCGCGAACGATCTTCCGCACAATCTATCATGTCGGGTGTAGTGCCGATAATCGGCACGCCGTTCTTCTCCAGACCGCGTGCCAATTTGAGCGGTGTTTGACCACCATACTGCACAATCACGCCAAAGGGTTTTTCTACTGCAACAACCTCCAGCACATCTTCCAATGTCAACGGTTCAAAGTACAAACGATCGGAACTGTCATAATCCGTAGACACTGTTTCAGGATTGCAGTTGACCATTATCGTTTCATAACCGTCTTCGCGCATGGCCAAGGCGGCATGCACACAGCAATAGTCAAACTCAATACCCTGACCTATGCGATTGGGGCCACCGCCCAGCACCATGATTTTTTTCCTGTCCGAGGGGTTGGATTCGCACTCTTCTTCGTAGGTGGAATACATATAGGCAGTATTGGTGGCAAACTCGGCGGCACAGGTATCCACACGTTTGTACACCGGGCGTATATTCATCGCATGGCGCAATGCACGTACTGAGGGTGCAGCACAATCCAGCAATTTTCCCAGACGCTTGTCTGAAAAGCCGCGACGCTTGAGTGCACGCAACTCCTCCGCTGTCAGCGTATCCAGACCCCGACCCAGCAGTACGGCTTCGCGCTTGATCAAATCCTCAATCTGCACCAGAAACCAGGGATCAATTTTGCTCAGTGCAAACACTTCGTCCACGCTCATGCCCAGACGGAAAGCATCTCCCACCGCCCAGATGCGTTGCGGTCCGGGAGCACCCATTTCTGCAGCAACCGCCTCACGATCTGTATATTTGGAGTCCAGTCCGTCCACGCCCACTTCAAGACCGCGCAAGGCTTTCTGAAATGACTCCTGGAATGTACGCCCCATCGCCATCACTTCGCCCACCGACTTCATTTGTGTGGTCAACCTGTCATTCGCCTGCGGAAACTTTTCAAACGCAAAACGTGGGATTTTGGTGACGACATAGTCAATCGAAGGTTCAAAAGAAGCGGGTGTTGTACCGCCGGTGATATCGTTTTTCAATTCGTCCAGCGTAAAACCCACCGCAAGTTTTGCAGCCACCTTGGCTATCGGGAAACCCGTGGCTTTGGATGCCAGCGCGGAGGAGCGTGACACTCGCGGATTCATCTCTATCACCACCATATGTCCGTTTACTGGATTGATGGCGAACTGCACGTTGGAACCGCCCGTATCCACACCAATTTCGCGCAGCACTGCCAACGAAGCATCGCGCATGATCTGATATTCCTTGTCCGTCAGTGTCTGTGCCGGTGCCACGGTGATGGAGTCACCTGTATGCACACCCATGGGGTCAAGGTTTTCAATCGAGCAGATTATGATGCAATTATCCACATGGTCGCGCACCACTTCCATTTCAAATTCTTTCCAGCCAAGCAGCGATTCTTCGATCAGCAATTCCTTGGTGGGGCTGGCTTCAAGGCCGCGCTCGCAAATTTCTACAAACTCTTCACGGTTATAGGCAATTCCGCCACCGGAG
Source organism: Burkholderiales bacterium (assembly GCA_038208855.1). Classification (GTDB taxonomy): domain Bacteria; phylum Pseudomonadota; class Gammaproteobacteria; order Burkholderiales; family Gallionellaceae; genus 39-52-133. The sequence continues at coordinate 10,724 of JBBQYH010000014.1, read as the reverse complement.
CCGCCCATCGTGAATGAGGGACGAATGACTGTAGGGAAACCCAGTGCCTGTTGCACTTGTAAGGCCTCTTCCATGCTGTGCGCGATAACCGAACGCGCCGATGCCAGGCCGATGCGTGTCATTGCCTGCTTGAATTTCTCGCGATCCTCCGCCATGTCTATGGCTTCTCGCGATGCGCCTATCATTTCCACATTGTACTTTTCCAGTACGCCGTGCTTGGCAAGATCCAGTGCGCAATTCAATGCCGTCTGCCCACCCATGGTGGGTAAAATCGCATCCGGCTTTTCCTTGGCGATGATTTTTTCCACAATTGCCCAATGTATGGGCTCGATATAGGTCGCATCGGCCATATTCGGATCGGTCATGATGGTGGCCGGATTTGAATTGACCAGAATGACGCGATACCCTTCTTCACGCAATGCCTTGCAGGCTTGCGCGCCGGAATAGTCAAACTCGCAGGCCTGACCGATGACTATAGGGCCGGCGCCGATAATTAATATGGATTTTATGTCTGTACGTTTTGGCATGACTTCACTTTAGGTATTTAGTGCTAAATGATGAGGGGTAGACCCGGGTAGTTCACTTGGCGCGTTGACCCCTTTCTTTCATCGATGCAACAAAGCGATCAAACAGATAGTCGACGTCCTGTGGACCTGGACTCGCTTCGGGATGCCCCTGGAAACAGAATGCAGGCTTGTCTGTCAGCTCGAAACCCTGCAATGTGCCGTCAAACAGCGATACATGAGTAACCTTTGCATTTTGCGGCAACGACTTTATATCCACTGCAAAACCGTGATTCTGGCTGGTAATCATCACTTTCTTGCTCTGTACATCCTGTACTGGATGATTCGCGCCGCGGTGGCCAAACTTCATCTTCAGAGTCTTCGCGCCGACAGCCAAACCCATAATCTGGTGACCCAGACATATGCCGAACAAAGGCATGCCATCCTTTAAAAACTGTTGAGTCGCTGCAATCGCGTAGTCGCATGGCTCGGGATCGCCGGGGCCATTTGACAGGAATACGCCGTCAGGTTTAAGTTTCATTACCTCCGCAGAAGCGGTTTGTGCAGGCACCACGGTCACTTTGCAGCCGCGCTCCGCCAGCTTGCGCAAAATATTGTGTTTCACGCCAAAATCATAAGCGACCACATGGTATTGCGTTTTATCACTATCAACGTAACCGGTGGTCAAATTCCACTCGCGCTGGCTCCAGTTATATTCCTCGCTGCAGCTTACTTCTTTCGCCAGATCCATACCCGCCAAACCGGCAAAACTTCTGGCCGCGGCAAGCGCGGCATTTTCGTCGGTCCCGCTGGCGATACAGCCGTTTTGCGCACCCTTTTCACGCAGTATGCGTGTCAATTTACGCGTATCTATGTCGGCGATGGCCACCACATTATTGGCTTTAAGAAATTCTGCTAATGAATGGGTACTGCGCCAATTACTGACAGTTTGTGACAAATCCCGTATCACCAATCCGCTGGCAAATACCTGACGCGACTCCACATCCTCAGGATTAACGCCCACGTTGCCTATATGCGGACAGGTCAAGGTAACAATCTGCTTGCAATAAGACGGATCGGTAAGGATTTCCTGGTAACCGGTCATTGAGGTATTGAAAACCACTTCACCAACGCTGGACCCGTCAGCCCCTATGGAAGTACCACGAAATACTGTTCCATCGGCTAAAACTAGAATGGCAGGGTACGTTTGTGACACCGGATTCTCCCAAAAACAGACTTGCAGTACATAGATGACATAAAGAAGCGGGACGAACAGAACGTTCATCCCGCCTTTAGATTTGAAGTGGAATTATACCCGAATGCGCTGAGGGGATCAAATTTGCCAGCTTGTTCAGCTGAGCAGGTTCTTGAAGCTACTAGTGTACTGCTTCACATTTAACGGCACTTTCAGAGTCCCCCAAAAACGCCAGGACAAGGCACGGTGCGCCGGCAATGGCTATTTCCCTTGCCAAGCAGCGTAACGCAGCCATGGCGTTTTTGGGGGACTCCCTTCGGGCAAGCCCCTGAGTGGTCATCCGCTGCGTTGCGCTTTCTTGAAATAGAATGACTATTTCTGCGAAATCGCGCCTTGCGCCTGACCGCTCAGGGGCTTGCTGAATGTACCGTTAAATGTGAAGCAGTACACTAGCTGCCTTAGGCAGCCAACGCTGTGACAGCGGCGGCTTCCTGCTCAAAATTTAAATGCAACGCGCTGGCAATGGCACATTGCGCTTCTTGCGCCAGCTCACGTCTGGCTTTGCCATGCGCGTTAATCGGTTGCAGGAATTCAACCTCTACCAAAATGACAGCCTGGCTTAATACCAACTTGAGCGAATCCGCAAAGGTAAGCTCGTCTATATAGGCAGGCGCGGTATTAAGCGTTCTATCAGCATGAAAATAACGTATTGCCGCAGGCCATACCCTGCTTTGACTCAGAACAGCGGGCTGCAGCAGGGAAGCGTGGAAATGGCGCACTATACTGCCATCGCTGGTTGTGCCTTCGGGAAATACTGCCACGCATCCGCCCTTCAGCAATACCCGTGACAATTCATTGTTAACCCTGGCGATATCATGGCGCTTGCTACGGTCAATAAACAGGGTTCCTGTTTTTCTGGCCAACCAACCCACCAGTGGCCAGGATAGCACTTCCATTTTGGAAACAAAACTCACCGGGCGCACCGCATTCAGCACATAAATATCCAGCCAGGAAACATGATTGGCAACCAGCATGACATTCCGCACGGACAAACCTGGTAACTCACCACGCAAATGCAGCTTAATATTCAAAATCCCCATCAAGCGCTTGTTCCAGTGTTTTTCCATACGTGCACGCAGGTTTGCGGACAACCATGGAAACAGCATTGCCACAATGACAACTGCATACAGCAGGTGTAAAGCCATACGGCTGAGCCTGTAGGTTCGCACTAAGTAATGATTTTTACTCAAATTTCACTGACCCAAAAAATGTTTTGCATAACGCTTGTTAATCCGCGACATGGGCAACAAAACCAACAAATCGGCGGTATTAAAATCCGGATCCCAAGCGGGATCACCGCAAACATAAGCACCCAGACGCAGATATCCTTTAACCAGAGGCGGCAGCAATTCGCAGGTATTATCTTCCAACGCGGCATATGGTAGCGCACAATTCGGGAAAACACGCCATTCAGGCGGACACATGCTATCCGCCTTGATTTTATTATATATATTTGACGCATTATGGCCACCGTCAACCATACTGATACTTGCACAACCGATAAGGTAAGCATAATTGTGCTTCAGCATATATTGCGCCATTCCGGCCCACAATAATGTAATCACACCACCCCCGCGGTAATCCGGATGCACGCAGGAACGCCCCACTTCCACCATGTTGTCGCGCAGGTTATTGAGGCGGGACAAGTCAAACTCGCCTTCGGAATAATAACCTCCAGCCATTTTGGCCTGCTCAGGCGACAGTATACGATACGTTCCCACCACCTCATTGCTAGCGGTGTCACGCACCAGCAAATGCTCGCAATAACGATCATACTTATCTTCATCTAAACGATCGGCAGTTAGCGGCACTTTTGCCCCCATCTCCTCCACAAACACTCTATAGCGCAGCTTTTGCGCCTCGCGCACTTCTCCTTCGGTGCGTGCCAGATTCATGGAAAACTGCGGCTTTTCCTTGTGCACAATTTGCGTTTGCTGCTGCAACATAGCCATCTCCCTGGTGATATATTCGAGATGGCCAAGTTACGTGAAGCAAGTTACAACAAGATTACAGGACGGTTAAAGTTTGCTTACAGCATACGCAAAAATGCCGTGTAGTAACTTGCCTACACGGCATTTTCTGCAAGCTGCCGATGTTAAATCAGACAGGTAAGACTAAAAATGTACGCCCACGGTAGCCACCAGGACGGTAAGCAGACCAATGCTCAAATTCAAGCCCACCAGCTTTCTGATCGTGGCCAGCATTGCGCCGGCGCTGGGCCAATCCTGCTTGGCAACAAAGCGGTTGAACTGGACGTAGCACTTGAAATACACATAGGTAAAGATCAGCGTCATTACTATGCCAAGTATAAGCATGAGATTTATATACAGGCGAATATGAGCGAATCCGCCGTAGATGTAGATCATGTAAAAACCGCTTACCAGAATCAGGAAAATTGCAAACCATACCCAGTTGAAGAAAAGGTTGAATGCCTTGTCCCATAGGCGCAAACGCTCGGGTGGTTGCAAAACTTTCGCGGCGCTGGGGCGCAGCACTACATAGGCAAAAAACATACCGCCGACCCAGACAACAACTGCCAGCAGGTGGATCATTTTCATGACTGATAACATTGCATTCTCCTTTTATAATAATTCGCGAACGGGCCTGAAACTTTTGCGATGTTCCGCCGTAATGCCGTGCAACCTGATCGCTGCCAGGTGCGCTGCAGTGGGATAGCCCTTGTGCGCATCAAAACCATATACAGGATAACGTTCATGCATAATTTGCATGGCTTCATCTCTAGCGGTTTTTGCCAGTATGGAAGCGGCGGATATGGCGGCAACGCTGCTGTCGCCTTTTACGATAGCACGACTTGGAATACCCGTGTCCGGACAATACAACCCGTCCACCAACACTTCATGCGGTTGTAACGACAATGCATTTATCGCGCGCTTCATCGCCAGCAGGCTTGCCTGCAGAATATTGATGTCATCAATCTCCTGAGCAGAAGCTGTGCCTATAGCCCAGGCCAGCGCATGCTCGCGAATTTCTGCAGCTAGCATGATGCGTTTGCGCTCACTCAGTTTTTTTGAATCCGCCAAACCGGCTATGGGTCTGCGGTCGTTAAGGATGACAGCAGCAGCGTATACAGGGCCTGCCAGTGGACCGCGTCCCGCCTCGTCGGTGCCGCAAATCAGGATCGCAGGTTTCAATGCTGACTGCCCAGCAAAGAAATTACCGCTTCTGCCGCTTTGTTTGCCGCATCCTGTTTCAACACCTGATGCATATTGCTGAAGCGTTCTTCCAACTCCTTGACTGCCTGTTTGTTGGATACCAAATTCAACAAAGCTTGTGCCAGATTTTCCGGCGTGGCATCTTCCTGTAACAGCTCCGGAACCACAAATTTTCCGGCCAGTATATTGGGCAAGCCCACATATGGCAGGTACTGCTTGCGCTTGGCCAACCAGTAGGTCAGTGCAGACATTTTATAAGTGATGACCATCGGGCGTTTAAGCAAGGCAGCCTCCAGGGAGGCCGTTCCTGAAGCGACCAGTACGCCGTCCGCGGCTATCATCGCATCATGTGCATGGCCGAAAAGCAGTGTGATGGGCAGATCATGTCCATCCTCATGCCACACTGCTTCTTCGAAAATATTGCGTGTTTCGCGACTGCTCAACGGCACCAGAAATTGCGCATCAGGAATTTCTTTCAGGATCAGCTTAGCGGTATCGATATAGGTCTTGGCCAACTGGCGCACTTCACTTTTGCGACTTCCGGGCAACATGGCAAACACTTTTGCATTTGGCGGTTGTATGCGCATTTGCTCACGCATCAGCACGCGATCCGGTCTTTGCGGCAACATGTCTGCCAGCGGGTGACCTACGTAAGTCACCGGAATTCCCGCTTTTTCATACAGGGGTATCTCAAACGGAAACAAGGCCAGCATCTGTGACACCGCACGTTTTATTTTGTGTATGCGTTCGCCGCGCCACGCCCAAATGGACGGACTGACATAATGTATCGTGGGTATCCCCTGCTGCTTGAGCGCAAGTTCCAAATCAAAATTGAAATCAGGCGCATCCACACCGATAAACAGATCCGGCGGATTGGCCAGCAGTTGTTTGCGCAAGTCGCGGCGTATGGCGGAAATTTCGCGATAATGCCGCAGCACCTCCAGATATCCCATCACCGATAATTTTTCCATCGGATATAACACTTGCATACCGGCGGCAAGCATCTTGGGACCACCTATACCAACAAAGCGCACATCGGGCATACTCCTGCGGATAGACAACATCATCTGACTGGCGAGCAAATCACCCGACGCTTCTCCTGCCACCATGGCTATAGTTTTTACTTTATGATTCATAATTTTTGTTAACGAACTATACCGCGCTGTGTACGATTGAGAAATTCGGTCATGATTTGTACCACTGCATGTTCACTCGCCTGGCTGGACAACTGCGCTTTGGCTTCTTCCAGAGAAAAGCCTGATCGATAAAGCGTTTTGTATGCGCGTTTTATTTCCAGTAATGCATCGGCCGAAAACCCGCGACGCTTCAAACCCTCGGAATTTATCCCGTGAGGTGCGGCAGGACTGCCTGATACTTTCACATAGGGCGGAATATCATGCAACAGGACGGTACCCACGGCAGTCATGACATGCGCACCTATCTGGCAAAACTGATGCACTCCGGTAAAACCACCCAATATAACGAAGTCATCGATGATCACATGCCCTGCAAGCTGGGTACTGTTGGCAAAAATTACATTGTTGCCTATCTGGCAATCATGCGCGACATGGACGTAGGCCATGATCCAGTTATTGTCACCCATGCGGGTCACACCCACATCCTGCACAGTACCTATATTGAAAGTACAACATTCGCGTATCACATTGTTGTCGCCAATCTCCAGACGAGTTGGCTCACCCGCATATTTTTTATCCTGTGGTATCTCACCTATGGAACAAAACTGGAAGATCTCGTTGTTTTTGCCTATGCGTGTATGGCCGGTTACAACCACATGCGTGCATATTTTACTACCAGCGCCGATTTCCAAATGATCTCCTATGATGTAGGAGGCGCCAACCTGCACATCGTCAGCAAGTCTGGCAGAGGGATGTATGATGGCTGTCGGATGACGCATTATTTATCTCTCAAAGTAGCCATCAAATTGCCTTCGGCTACAAGCTTGCCGTCTACCTCCGCAACCGCGGCATATTTCCATATGCCACGCTTGTTGCTCAGAATCTCGACCTTGAAAACAACCTGGTCGCCAGGACCGACAGGACGCTTGAATCTGGCTTCATCAATACCGACAAAATAGTAAACCGAATCGTCGCTGGGAATAGTTCCCATGGTTTTGAATGACAATATTGCCGCCGCCTGCGCCATGGCTTCTATGATCAGCACGCCCGGCATAACAGGATGATGTGGATAGTGCCCCGGAAAAAATGGTTCGTTTATGGTCACGTTTTTCAACGCGATGATATTTTTACCCGGCGTCACTTCCATTACACGATCTATCAGCAGAAACGGATACCGATGCGGCAAGTGTTGCAGGATTTCATGGATGTCCATCTGAGTGCTCATTAATTACCCTTTGTACAATTTTTTAAAGATTCGTTTTCTTGTTCCAAATGCTTGATACGGTCAGCCAGCTCATCCAGATGGCGCAATTGGGCGGCATTTTTGCGCCATGTACGGGTAGTGCTGAATGGAAAAATACCGCAATAACTACCGCGTTCCCTGATCGACTTGTTCACCAGCGTAAAGGAGGAAATTTCAACATAATCAGCAACTTCCAAATGCCCCAAAATACCCGCACTGCCGCCAATACGACAATATTTGCCTATCGTGGCGCTACCGGCAATACCGACACAGCCGGCTATGGCGGTATGCGCACCTATACGCACGTTATGTCCGATTTGAATCTGGTTATCCAGTTTGACATCGTCTTCTATCACCGTGTCATCCAGCGCGCCCCTATCAATGGTGGTATTGGCGCCGATTTCAACGTCATTGCCGATCACGACCCGGCCAATCTGCGGAATTTTCAGCCAGCGACCCTCGTCCATTGCGATGCCGAATCCATCTGCACCTATCACCACACCAGAGTGGGCGATCAGGTTGTTACCCAGCACGCAATCTTGGTACACAACCACACGCGGATACAGCCGTGCATTCTCGCCTATCCGGACCCCGGGACCTATATTGCAGCCGGACATGATGACACTGTTTGCGCCAATTTGCGCACCGTCGCCTATCACCACATAGGCATCTATCTGCGCGCTGGGCGCTACTTGCGCGCCTGCACCGATAATGGCAGTGGCGTGTATGCCGGCTACAGCAGGCGGAGCTGGATTTAAAAAAGCGGAAAGTTTGGCAAAATAGGCATAAGGATTGTCGCTGACAATACGCGGAATGTTCGTTGCATCTGCATCTGCGGCAGAAAGTATTATGGCGCCAGCCTTGGTAGTAGCCATTTGCGCGCGATACTTGCTGTTTGCCAAAAATGCAATTTGGTGTCCCTGCGCGCTATCCAGCGTGGCAATTTGACTGATCGATACACCATTATTGTCCAACAAGATGCCGCCAAAGCGGCTGACTATATCTTCCAGTCGGTAGGTTAGAGATTTCATGGATACAAAAGATGTTTGTTATTCTGCCGACAGATATTGCAGAACCTTGTCGGTGATGTCTATTTTTGGATTTCGATATACCGATTCCTGCAACACCAGATCATATTTTTCGCTTTCAGCAATGGCCTTGATAGCCTTGTTGGCGCGTGCCAAAACCAAAGCAAGCTCTTCATTCTTGCGCAGATTCAGATCCTCGCGAAATTCTCGCTGCATGCGCTGCAAAGTCACGTTCAGATTGGCCAACTCGCGCTCCTTGCTGCGATGCTCTGCATCCAGCAGGGTCATGCCCTCTTTCTCAAAGTATCCCTGGATTTCCTTGACCTGTTTGGCAATCTTTTTCATTTCCTGATCGCGCGCTTCAAACTCTTTTTCTATCTTTTTTTCAGCCTGGACTGCAGGAACCGATTCACGAAGTATGCGCTCGGTGTCAACCACACCAATACGCAGATCATTCGCATAAACGAAGGAAGCTGCCGAGACAGACAACACAACAGCAATTATCTTCAATAAATTCTTCATTCAAAGCTCCTTCTCAGACGATCAATACTATGCGGCAACTACAACACATCAAAATATCTGGCCCAGCGTAAACTGGAATCTCTGCAGCCTGTCATTAGCCTGTTCCGCCAATGGCCAAGCATAGCTGATTTTTAGCGGGCCAACCGGTGATATCCAGGTCAGTGCAATACCTGTCGAATAGCGCGGCCCATCCGTACCGGGTATGGCCGTGGGCGCGCCGTAAATTATACCCCCATCCACAAAAGCGCTTAAGCGCACAGACTTATCCTTGCTGCCGGGCATGGGAAACAGCAATTCACCATTAATCAGTACACGCTTGTCACCGCCCAGGTAAGCACCATTCACATCACGCGGACCAAGAGAGTTGGGTTCATAACCACGCACAGATCCCACTCCGCCTGCAACCCAGTTTTTAAAGAAAGGCAGAGGCTTGTTATCATAACCACCCGCAACATCCGCCTCTCCATTCAGCATCAGGGCTACATCCTGGCTTACAGGGTAAAAAGACTGATTTTGCAGAGCAATTTTATAATAACGCGTGTCCGAAACAGGCGTGGCAAACTCGAGTGAAGCCCTTTGTACCTTGCCCTCCGTCGGATAAATTGCACTGTTCCTGCTGTCACGTGTCCAGCCTACGGTACCCAGCAAATTGTTGGTTGTATTGCCGTAGGTATTCACATAATTCAGGTACTGCAAAGCACTACCCGAGGAAAGCTCATAGATGGACTGCTCTGCCGACATGCCGTAATACATGGTCTCATCCTCGGCTATGGGCAAGCCGAAACGCACACCTGCACCTGCCGTGTACAATTTATACGGGCTGATGGAGGTCGAGGTGGTATCCAGATTTTTCTGATACAGATCGAAACTGCGGCTTACGCCATCGTCTGTGTAATAAGGATTGGTATAAGATACCGAGTATATCTGGTTGGATTTGCTGGTATTGATCTGCGTGGATATTTGCTTGCCTGTGCCGAACAGGTTGCTCTGGGTCACGCCCGCAGTGAGCACAAGACCTTGAGAACTTGAAATGCCCGCACCAACATTCATGCTACCCGTCGGTTTTTCCTTGACGGATACGTTCAAATCAACCAGGTCCTTGCTGCCCTGTACCGGCGGTGTTTCAAGATTTACCTCACTGAAAAAATCAAGCCTGTCCACGCGCTGTTTCGACTTTTGAATTTTTTTGGTGGCAAACCCTGCGCCTTCCATCTGGCGAAACTCGCGTCTTATAACCTCATCCCTGGTTTTGGTATTGCCCAGCACATTTATATGGCGAACATATACACGCTGCCCCGGGTCGGCCACAAAAGTAAAGCCAACTTCGTGCTTGATCTTGTCCAGCTCGGGCACGGCACTAACGTTGGCAAATGCATAGCCTTCATCGCCCAGACGGTCAGAAATCTGCTTTTGCGCTTCGGTCAGTTTGCTGCGCGAAAAGGTATCTCCGGATTTGATTGCTATCAATTTTCGCATCTCGTCATGCGGCAGAATATTTTCCGGCGCATTCAGTTTTATATCGGAAACTTTGTATTTCGCGCCTTCACTGACATTGATCGTGATGTAAATATCCTTCTTGTCAGCGGAAATCGACACCTGCGTCGAATCTATGGCAAATTCAAGATAGCCCGCATCCAGATAGAAAGAACGTATCACCTCAAGATCTGCGGACAGCTTTTGCTTGGAATACTGATCATTGCTGGTCGCCCAGGTCCACATGGTCGGTGTCGTCAGCTTCATCAAATCGAGCAGCTCTTTAGCAGGATAAACCTGGCTCCCTACAATATTGATCTGCCGAATTTTTGAAACCGCTCCTTCTACCACATCAAAAGTGACTGACACCCGATTGCGTTCAAGTTCGGTA
>JBBQYH010000013.1:0-26758 GCA_038208855.1 Burkholderiales bacterium | reverse complement strand
GCCAGCGTTCAATCTGAGCCAGGATCAAACTCTTCAGTTCAATTCCTATGCTGCAATTTTAATCAGTCCTTTTACAGACCAATTGATCTCACTCAAAGCGAATTTATTTTACTAATTTCGACTTCGTGTGAGTTACTACTTTTATGTCTTGAGATTAATAAGCAATGCCTAAGCACGCTCATTAACTCCTCAGTCCACATACCCACACTCATCGATTGTTTTATTTGAATTTTAAAGATCTTTTCAGCTTTCGCTGTCGCCGCCGTAGCAGCAAAGAGGTGCGCATTATACAGACCAATTTCTTCTCGTCAATCTGTATTTTAATAATTCTGAAGCATTTTTACTGTCTAGTGAATCTGACAAACTTGCCGCCGTAGCGACGAGAGGCGCGCATTATATAGATCAACTTCCTCACGTCAATTGTTTTATGAATTATTTTATATAATTTATTTCAGGAACACAAAAACGTACAATGTGATTTTGTATTTTGCGGTTTGATTTCAAGCATGGACAATATAAAACTGATACTGGGCATCGAGTCCTCCTGCGACGAGACAGGGGTTGCGCTGTACCACACAGAGCGCGGCTTGCTGGCACACGCCTTGCACTCGCAGATTGCCATGCATAACGAGTATGGCGGTGTCGTACCCGAGCTTGCTTCACGTGATCACGTCAAGCATGTGTTGCCCCTGATCAGAAAAATAGCCGCACAGTCTGATTGCCAGCTTGAGGATATAGACGCAATTGCCTACACACAGGGGCCGGGGTTATCCGGAGCGCTGTTGGTTGGCGCAAGCGTTGCCTGCTCTCTGGCTTTTGCGCTGGACATCCCTTCACTAGGCATACACCATCTTGAGGGGCACCTGCTTTCACCACTGCTATCAGACCCAGCCCCCGAGTTTCCTTTTGTGGCTCTGCTGGTATCTGGTGGACACACGCAATTGATGCGTGTTGACGGTGTGGGGCATTACACACTGCTCGGTGAGACGCTGGACGATGCGGCAGGCGAAGCGTTTGATAAAAGCGCAAAGCTATTGGGGCTCAATTATCCGGGTGGCGCAGAGCTCTCCAAACTTGCTTTATCCGGCAATCCGGAGCGTTTCAAGTTTCCACGCCCTATGCTGCATAGCGGTGATCTGGACTTCAGTTTTAGCGGGCTGAAAACCGCGGTACTCACCGCAAGCAAACAACATGTACTGGATGATCAGACGCGTGCGGATATTGCCCGCGCCGCCGAGGCAGCAATTGTAGACGTGCTATGCAGCAAGGCGTTTACTGCACTCAAGCAAAGTGGCTTACAACGGCTGGTGGTAGCCGGCGGTGTGGGGGCCAATCGCCCACTCCGCGCAAAGCTAAATGACACAGCGGCGCAAACAGGTTGCCGGGTGTTTTATCCTGATTTGGAATTTTGTACCGATAACGGTGCGATGATAGCCTTTGCCGGCGCCATGCGTTTGCAACAGCAGGAAGGGCAACGTGATTATCGTTTCAACGTAAAGCCGCGCTGGGATTTGCAGGCATTGAATTACGCTGTATAGGTAACACAGTAAAATCTAGCTTTTTTTACTGCCTATTCTGCCTTCCTTGCCCGCCAGAAGGTTTTGTATATTGGCCTTGTGGCGCCAGATCATCAACAGCGACAGTGCTATCGTTACCAGCAGATACTCCAGCGGCAAGTTGAATGCATAGGCATAACCCGGGGTAGCGATTGCCGCCAGCAATGCCGCCAGCGACGACAAGCGGAACACCAACGCCACCAGCAGCCAGGTAGCCAGACATGCCAGCCCCATCCATAGATTCAGCGCCAACAGCACACCCAGCGCAGTGGCGACCCCTTTGCCGCCCTTGAAACGCAAAAATATCGGAAACAAATGTCCCAAAAACACGGCCAGTGCCACGGCTGCAATGAGTGTGTAGTTTTCCGGCGCATAGAATTGCGCGCATACAACGGCAACCGTTCCCTTGGCCGCATCGCCCAGCAAGGTCAATGCGGCTGCGGCTTTTTTGCCACTGCGCAGCACATTGGTTGCCCCCGGATTTTGCGAGCCGTAGGTACGCGGATCGGGCAATGAAAAAGCCTTGCTCATCAGCACTGCAAAAGAAACCGAGCCCAACAGATAGGCCAACACAACAAAAGCTAGGGTCATTATCTGGAATACCTTAAAATGAGAACGCGCGAATTTTACGCGATTCCAGAAACTCATACAGTAACAATGGACACCATCTTTCTGCGCGAACTGAAAATTGACACCCTTATCGGCGTATATGACTGGGAGCGGCTGATCCCGCAAACCCTGCAAATTGACCTGGAAATTTGTCTGCCCAACAGCAAGGCCTGCCAAACCGACGACATTGCGGATGCACTGGATTATTCAGATATCGTACGCCATCTCAAGGAAGTTCTTGCCAGCCGCCACTTCAACCTTCTGGAAGCGCTGGCCGAACATATTGCACAGATTTTACTGAAGGATTTCAATGCGCCTTGGGTCAAGGTCAGCGTGGCCAAGCTACAGGCCATACGCGGGAGCAAGATGGTGGGGATTTGTATTGAGCGAGGGCAGATCAGGTAAATAATCTTAGTAAAAAAATAGCGCTAAATTCAGCGCCATTTATGCTAATTAATTATGGTTGTTACAACCCGCTGCAGAACCATATGGACTTACAACACCCGGTGGCGGAGACGCTTTAACCGTATAATCAGAGGCAGCGCCAGTGAGAAAGAACGTTGAAGTAATAGGTGGGTCGTTGCCTATCGTTCCTGCGCGAGCCTCCAGAACCATTTGTACCCATGTTGCATAGGCCTTGGCATATGAAACTTTGGCTATTGCAAACCCGGATATTGTAGTAGCAGTTGCATTAACTGCTGCCACCCCGAATGGATCCAAGAATCCATTCCCATTCATATCTTCACTAGTAGGAAGAAGGTCCAACTGGTAATTTCCATTCAGGTCTTCGCTTGCGCAACTTTGACTTATAGTTTGATCCCATAAGCTCGTTACCGAATTCCAACTATAACTACCTTTCTGGAATGCAACAGTAACCGAAGGGCGCAATATAAACCTGACCTGCGTCCCGTCAGGCACTGTGTTACCGCCCGCATCCGTGACTAGCGCAGTAAATTGCAAAGTATTGGTACCTGCGACAGGAGTATCAACATAAACCTTATTGTCGTATCCTAAACGGACAAACAAGGATTGCGATGCAACTGTCAAATTTACAGTGGTTGATATGGGCGTTATAGCTACACCCTTAATGGAGTTTACTGTAGCTTGAATTGACACACCGTTTTGTGGGCTGGATGTACTACCGGCTATGTAATTTATAGAATCTGTGCCAGTTATATCAGTGGTTGCAGATCCCGCAGATAAGGAGCCACCGCTAGGGTCTGCAGTTTGCGTAAAGCTGACGTCTGCATTTTTTACCAAATTACTGCTTGCATCTCGCACCACAACCGATATCACAGCCTGGTTGCTGGAGCTGCCACTGGGGTTTATAGCGACTGTACTGGGGCTGGCCTGGGCAGTAATTGATGTGGCCGTTGAAGTAACAAAGATTACATTTAACGTAGCCGCTGGAGTACCACTGGGGCCTTGTGCGGTAATGATTGCTGCACCAGTTGAAGCTGCAGTAACATTGGCAGTGGCTACACCCGAACCATTGGTAGCATTTGATGTCGGTGAAAACGTTCCTCTGGAGGTATAAAAACTAACAGCCTGCCCTACAACTGGCGCCGGGTTTGTCCAAGTAATGGAAACAGGGGTTGAGGTATTTACTAATATTTCTGGCGTAGTTGCAGGCGCCACAATTGTTGGCGCTGAAAAGGAAAAGCTTGCAGAATTTATGGTCAATGTTTGAGCTTGAGTTGCACCAGCACCACTTACCGTTAAAACATCAGAACCAGCAGTACCTGCATTCGTTGCGGTTACTGTAGCCGAAATTTGACCTGTTGAATTTGTGATGCCGGTAGCTGGAGACAAAACAATTGGATTTCCATTTGCAGAAGTAATTGTTAAAGGTACTCCGGTTACAGAAGCACCTGATGAATCCTTCACAATAATATTAAGAGTGGTTTGTGCGTTTAAGGACAATGATGTATTGCCGCTTACTGCAATTTTAGTCCCTGTTACAGTAACTGAATTCGTACCTGAAACTCCATCAGCTGCTGCTGTAACATTGATCACACGATTAGTCATATCTGAACCAATATTCAAGGTTGCTGTAGCAACACCGTTAGAATTGGTTATATTGGATATGCCACTAAAATACGCTGTTGTATCATTACCCTTGCCAAAGGCAACGATTTTTCCTGTTATAGCTTGACCAGACCCATCAAGTACAATTGCTGTCAATGTTGTAGTTGCTATTGTTGAGGTCGGAACTTGTTGACTACCGACCAACAATTGAATACTGCCAGTAGTTCCCGTACCACCAGATGATGCAGATGTCGAAGCTGTTCCGCCATCCCCACAGGAAGATAAATTCGCAAACAGTGCCAACACAACCAAGCTTTTTAAAAAGTATAAATAATTATTCTTTAAATTTAGGTTCTGCAATTAAGGCTCCCGTTCGCGCTTTATTGCGCATTTATAATATTCTGCGGACATTACAACAATTCATACTTGAACACAACCATTATTTAACACAAACACAATCACTTAACGTAGCTAATTAACTTATTTGCTTAACTCGTAAGTTCAATTACAAATTAAATTAAGGCTATTGTTAGCCTCTTGGATGATGCTTTGCATGCAGTTGCTTCAACCTTTCGCGCGCAACATGAGTATATATCTGCGTGGTAGAAATATCCGCGTGTCCAAGTAAAAGCTGAACAACTCTCAGATCAGCGCCATGATTTAACAGATGAGTGGCGAATGCATGACGCAAAGTATGAGGAGACAAGGGTTTGGCAAGGCCACCAAGCGTTGCATGGCGCTTGATGAGATACCAGAACATCTGCCGCGTCATACCTTTACCACGTTGGGTTATAAACATGGAATTGCTCACCCTTCCTGCAAGAAGCTCTTGGCGCGCCTCTGACTGATAGCGCTTTAACCAATCCAATGCCTCTTCGCCCAGGGGCACCAGCCTTTCCTTGCTACCTTTGCCCATCACGCGCACTACCCCTTCATTCATGCTCACTTGTGCTACCGTCAAACTGACGAGCTCCGACACACGCAAACCGCTGGCGTATAACACCTCCAGCATGGTGCGATCGCGCAGGCCCAAAGGAGTATTGATGTCTGGTCCGTTCAGCAGCATTTCAACATCTTTTTCAGTGAGTATTTTGGGCAGACTCCTGGGCAATTTTGGCGTGGCGATTTGCAAAGTAGGATCGATACTGATTTTCCCCTGGCGCAACTGATACTGATACAGCCTTTTGAGACTTGAAATAGCACGCGAAGTCGAAGTTGCCCTGGCCTTTTGTTCTAGCACAAGGTATGCAAGAAAAGCCTGGATATCGGTATGAGTACAATGCAGCAGATCTGCATTACGATGACGCTCCAGCCAGCTTGCAAACTTTGAAAGGTCGCGTCTATAGCTTTCCAGCGTGTTACGCGAGAGCCCGTCTTCCAGCCACAATGTGTCGCTGAACTCATCGAGCAGCTCAGTGTTGTTCATGTGCAAGTAACCAGCGTTTGATATCCAGCGTGTAGCCTTCACTGTGATTGGCAAAGCCTCCCATCCCTGCTTTGCTCACTACGCGATGACAGGGGATAACAATGGGCAGGGGGTTGGCACCGCAAGCCTGGCCTACGGCACGTGGGCTTGATGAAATCTCTTTTGCCAACTCGCCATATTGTCGAGTTTGCCCGCACGGAATAACACTCATTGCATGCCACACCTTGCGTTGATGCTCCGTACCGCTGAGTTCATAAGGCAGGTCGAATTGAACCGCTGCATCTTTCAAATAAGCTTTAAGCTGTTTGCACACCTCGATTGCCAGTGGATTTTCTGCTGATTGGGCCGATGTTCCCGGTGCAAGAAATTGTATTCCTGTGAGCATATCCTTGGTACAACAGATGCCAAGGACGCCAAATGGCGTCATCAACTGGGCTTGAAAGGTGCGTAGTGTTTTCATCGCTGAATATGATACCGCACAATGCAAAAGGGAGCCGAAGCTCCCTTTTTTGCTGCACTGCACTAATGTTTAAGCTGCGGTTTTGCGGGCTACCAGCTTTTCCTTGATACGTGCCGACTTACCTGAGCGATCACGCAGATAGTAAAGCTTGGCGCGACGTACATCGCCGCGACGCTTGACTTCAATGCTGGCGATCAAGGGTGAATGTGTCTGGAAAGTACGTTCCACACCTTCACCGGCAGATACTTTACGCACGATGAACGAGGCATTCAGTCCGCTGCCTTTGCGCTTGGCAATGACCACGCCTTCAAAAGCCTGGGTACGTTTACGCTCACCTTCAACGATGTTCACGTTAACGATAACTGTATCGCCAGGTGCAAAGCTGGGGATTACCTTGCCAAGACGGGCAATTTCTTCTTTTTCCAAAGTTTCGAGCAGATTCATTTTGATTCCTCTTTTTTTACGGAAGCTTGTTCCTTCTGGTACTCTGCCAGTAGCCGAGCTTCCTGTTTTGTTAACTGGCGTTGTGCCAGCAAATCCGGGCGGCGTTGCCAGGTTCTACCCAGCGACTGCTTCAACCGCCACTTCTCTATTTCAGCGTGGTGCCCGGATAATAAAACTTCCGGTACCTCCTCGCCTGCATAAACCTCCGGGCGCGTGTAGTGCGGACAATCCAGCAAGCCGTGCACAAATGAATCTTGCTGTGCCGACTCGGCATCACCCAGTACACCGGGCAATTGCCTGACCAGACTGTCTATCACCACCATTGCCGCCAACTCGCCACCGGATAATACATAGTCTCCGATGGAAAGTTCTTCATCCACTTGCTGCCGCAAAAGGCGTTCATCCACACCTTCGTAACGGCTAGCCAAAAATATCAAGCCCTCATCTCGCGCCAGCAGCTCTTTCACAATTTCGTGTGTGAGCGGACGTCCTTGCGGTGAAAGATGTATTACCCGGGACGCTTTTACGCCGGCTTGCGCCTGACTCGCTTTTGCTGCCGCGATGGCGTGCGCTAGTGGCTCGGCCATCATCAGCATGCCGGGCCCGCCGCCATAAGGTCTGTCATCCACACTGCGATGTTTGTCACTGGTGAACTCACGCGGATTCCACGTGTGCAACACATACTTTCCCAGTTCCATCGCGCGTCTGCTTACTCCAGATTGCGTGATGGCCTCGAACATCTCCGGGAACAACGTAATGACATCGAAATGCATACCGCTTAATAATCCGCCTGCCAATCCACACGGATAATTTTTTCTTTTAAATCAACCGTTTGCACAACGTGCGCCAAAAAAGGAATCAGAATTTCACCGTTGCCGCCATGTACGCACAATATATCGTTCGCCCCCATGTCCAGAAGATGATCTACCGTACCCAGTTGCTCACCCTGCAGATTGACCACCGATAAACCTATCAAATCTGACCAGTAATACTCATCCTCAGATGATTTTGGCAAGCTGCTGCGAGGCACGGCTATCAGCAAGCCTTTGCAGGCTTCTGCCGCAGTTCTGTCGGCGATCCCTTCCAGCTTTGCCACAAGTACTTTGGTATGCGTCTTGCATTCCATCACCTTGAGCTCACGCCAAGGGTGTGTGTCATTGCCGAGATACCAGGCATCATATTCAATCAAGGCGTCAAGGTTCTGTGTAAAAGCTTGCACCTTTACCCAACCCAGCAATCCTTGCGCAGCGACAACACGCCCCATGACAACCATGGAGTCAGACAAATCAGGCTTTGGCTGCAACACCTGAACGCTTGACCAGCTTGGAAACAGTCTCGCTCAGTTGCGCGCCCTTTTCCTGCCAGTGAGTAATACGCTCAAGCTGCAAGCGCAAACCTTCCTGGCCTTCGGGAGCAACCGGATTGTAAAAGCCAACGCGCTCGATAAAACGGCCATCGCGACGATTGCGCGAATCTGCTACAACGACGTTGAAAAATGGGCGATTCTTGGAGCCGCCACGTGAAAGTCGAATAATAACCATAGTCAAAAACCTATTGTATGTAATTTAGCTGGTGCCAAAGGGCGCGAATTCTACGACACTTAACGTTGTTATGGCAAGAGGATATGTTTTTTGTGCAGAAGCTTGCTTGAGTATTATTGGTTAATTTGCACCAATTCATTACTCTGAATACTATCGCATGCACCTAATCCATTTCTCATAAAAATAGCAATCATTTGATTATATTAGATATTATTCCTCGTCCACTGAAAACAGCCTGCGATATTCCTTGATTGCATAGCGATCTGTCATGCCGGCCACATAATCGGCTACAGCCCTGGCCTGATCAGTTTCGGCTTGATGCTGATATTGCGGCGGCAACAATCTGCCGTCACTCATAAAGGCCTGGAAAAGTTCTTTGATAATTCGGCGCGCCTTTGCACTCATGCGCATGACGCGATAATGCCGGTACAGATGTGTATGTAAAAATTTCTTTAATTCACGTTGTTGCTCATACACTTTGCTGCTGAAGGCGGCCAGGGTTGGTGCTGCGCGCACATCATCAAGCGTTTTCACTGCATATTCACTAATATTCTTTTTAGTTTGGTGTATTAGATCAGTAACCAGCGTGTTGATCATACTGCGCACTGTTTCATGTATAACCCGGCGCCCCTCTAGCTGCGGATAGGCTGTGTGCACAACCGCCATGTGGCTTGCAAACAATTCAACGCCAGCCAATTGTTCCAGTGTAATCAACCCCGACCTGAGACCATCATCCACGTCGTGATTGTTGTAGGCAATTTCATCGGCCAGATTGGTAATTTGCGCTTCAAGGGAGGGGCGTTGATTGTTGACAAATCTGGCACCCACATCGCCCAGCTGCGCTGCCTTGTATATAGCACAGTGCTTGAGAATACCTTCCCGTGTTTCAAACGTAAGATTAAGTCCGTCAAAGGCTGCATAGCGCTCTTCAAGCAGATCAACTACGCGCAAGGACTGCAGGTTGTGCTCGAACCCGCCATGTCCCTGCATGCAAGTGTTGAGTTCGTCCTGTCCGGCATGCCCGAAAGGGGTGTGGCCAACATCGTGAGCCAATGCCACAGCTTCGGCCAGATCTTCGTTCAGTTGTAGCTGCCGCGCTATTGATCTTGCGATCTGCGCAACCTCAATACTGTGTGTGAGCCGGGTACGAAACAAATCACCTTCATGATTTACAAACACTTGAGTTTTATATTCCAGGCGGCGAAATGCCGTGGAGTGAATAATGCGATCCCTGTCACGCTGGAACTCGCTGCGACCTGAAGGCGCTTCTTCACGCAACTTACGTCCGCAAGAGTTCGACGAGTCTACTGCGTAGGACGCCAATTCATGCTTGTTCACTACACGCCTCCAGAGTGGCTGTTAGTAATTCGGCAGGAATCTCGCTAGCCATGACGGCATGCCCCAAAGATTTCAGCAGAACAAAGCGCATTTGACCGTCTAGCACTTTTTTGTCCAAGCCCATTAATTGCAGATATTGCTCAGTGCCAAGATTTGGAGCAACGGTAGGCAAACCGGCGCGCTCAAAAATCAACTTCACGCGCGCAACATCCTGCTCACTTATCCATCCCATACGGCGTGACAAATCTGCTGCCATTACGGTGCCCGCGGCTACCGCCTCACCATGCAACCAAACTCCATAACCCATGCCATTTTCTATGGCATGGCCAAATGTGTGGCCAAGATTCAACAGGGCTCTGTCGCCACTTTCGCGCTCGTCATTTCCCACCACTTCGGCTTTATTTTCACAGCTGCGCACAACTGCATTTTGCAATGCATCCAAATCCCGTTCCAGCAATTTTTCCATATTGACTTCCAGCCATTCAAGAAAAGGAAGGTCGCGTATCAACCCGTATTTTATAACCTCAGCCATGCCTGCGCGCAATTCCTGATCAGGTAATGTATTCAAGCTGGAAATATCCGCAAGCACCACCTGGGGTTGATAGAACGCTCCTATCATATTTTTCCCCATGGGATGATTGATACCGGTTTTGCCGCCAACAGAAGAATCAACCTGTGCAAGTAATGTTGTCGGGATCTGTATGAATGGTACCCCACGCAAATATGTCGCTGCAGCATAACCTGTCATATCGCCAATGACACCCCCACCCAACGCTATCAAGGGAGTATTACGCTCACAGCGATTACTCAGCAACGCATCGTAAATCAACGTTAATATCTCGGCATTCTTGTATTTTTCACCATCCGGCAAAATGACAGATACAACTTTGATACCATTATTTTCAAGCGCGCTTTTCAGCTGCTCAAGGTACAGAGGTGCTACTGTGGTATTACTCACAATTGCAACACGCTTATGTGCCAAATATGGCATTAGCAGATCTATATTGCGCAATAATCCGCTCCCGATATAGATGGGGTAGCTGCGCTCACCCAGTCCGACTTTTAAAGTTTGCATTGAATTTAACGCCTCAGATGTTGTTTTTGCAGTATTGAGTTTGCGCAACAAAGCAGATAACAGAACCTGTATGTTTTGCTTGCCGGTATGCATGACGATATCGGCAGTTTCGGTATATAACGGATTGCGCTGTATGAATAATTCATGCAATTTCGCTCGCGGATCAGCAATTTGCAATAATGGACGAGTACGATCATGCCTGGTCCGCTGCCATAAATCGTGGGCACCGCTTTTCAAATACACTACCGTTCCATTCTCGCACATAGACTTGCGATTACTCTCGTCCAGTATTGCACCGCCACCTGTCGCAAGCACGATATCATTATGCAGTAACAACTCCTGCACTATACCTGCCTCGCGTTGACGGAATCCAGCCTCTCCTTCTACATCAAATATATGCTGTATTGTTACGCCAGTTCTTTTTTGGATTTCATCATCACTGTCTACAAAGGTCTTTCCCAATTGTTTGGCCAGCAAACGTCCAACCGTAGTTTTCCCGCATCCCATCATGCCGACGAGAATTACATTGCCAGATTGACGTTTAATTTGTGAACTATTGAGATTATGCATAGAAGAATTGTAGCGAAAATATCATTTCTCAATATCAGATTTTACAAAAAATAAAACCCGGCAAATGCCGGGCTATTACGTGCAATGAATGAATTATCTCAGATTCAAGCCCTCGTTCATGATTTTAGGTGTGATAAACACCAACAACTCTCTCTTGTCAGAAGATTTAGTTTCATTTTTGAATAACCAACCAATTATAGGAATATCCGCAAGCAATGGAACAGAATTACGTGCCTCGATTTCGTTCTGTGTATAAACGCCACCTATTACCAATGTTCCGCCATTTTCTACCAAAACCTGGGTGTCAACTTTTTTGGTGTTTATACTAGGCAAGCCACCCACTAATCCTGCTACCGTATCCTGAGTTAGCGTTACCTTCATATTAACTCTGTCATCTGGTGTAATTTTGGGCGTTACATTTAAGCTCAACAACACCGGTTTAAATTGCACAACAGTTCCTGCCGCGCTGACAGTTTGGTATGCAATTTCAGTGCCTGCTGAAATTAACGCAGCGGTTGAATCAGCAGTCAAAACTCTCGGGCTAGCAATGGATTTGGAAATTCCGTCAATCTGGGAGGCGGTCAACTCCAAACTTAGCGCCTTGCCGTTTGCAGCAGTAAACACCATGCCCAGTACTCCACCACCGCCCTGACCAGGCAGGTTTACATTTCCATTGGCAATACCTATACCTGGGCTATATGCAGCCGGCGTCACAATGGGATTATTTGACGAATTCAATTTACCGCCCAGTGTACGACTAAAAGATTCAAATGCCTCTACAAAGCGCGCTTCAATCACCACTTGCCTTACTGCTACGTCCAGTTGCTTAATTATCTTGCGAGCCTGATCAAGACCTGACGGAATATCCTGTATAAAAATTGTATTTGTACGAGTATCAACGACAGCACTACCGCGTTTAGAAAGGATTTTCTGCTTGTCATTTGTCAATAGCGCCGCTATATCAGCGCCTTTAGTGTAACTCAATTGGAAACTTTCAGTTCTCAAGGGCTCAACATTTTCGATTTCCTGAATTGATGTTTTTTCCAACTTTTCTTTGGTAGCGATTTCTTCGCGCGGTGCAACCTGCATGACATTGCCATTTATGCGCTTATCCAAGCCTTTGGAATCCAAAATAATATCCAAAGCCTGATCCCAGGGAACATCTTTCAACCGCAATGTAAGGCTTCCGGTAACCGTGTCGCTAATCACAATATTCAGGTTTGTAAAGTCTGCAATGACACTGAGCGCTTCACGTACGGTAATATTCTGGAAGTTTAATGTCAGCTTTTCTCCCGTATATCCTAGACGTGCTTTCTCTGCCTTTTTATCTTCAATTAGCTGCTTGACCTCGACGATAAATTTATTGTCCGCCTGATAAGCCGAATACTCCCATTGATCTTTTGGCTCTATAACCAAACGTACATTCTCACCTTGCTCAAAGGTATCAAGCGTTTGTACGGGGGTAGCAAAATCTGATACGTCTAGTTTGCGCTGTAAATTACGCGGCAGACTTGTTTTGAGAAATTCAACAAGTAGCACTTTTCCTTGCTGTTTAATATCAATTCCCACATTAGGATCAGACAGATCGACTTGTATTCGACCCTCTCCATTTTTACCTCGATGAAAATCAACATCACGCAGGCTGTGTGATTGAGTAGTAGTTAAAGCCTCTGCAAAACGGGAATTTTTTGAATCTGCCACACCTTCAGCCGGCTTTAATGTCAGACTCAGTGTATTACCCTCAATGACAGGGGGAGCATAAGTCAACATCTGATTCAGATTGAATACTAATCTGGTTCTATCAGCAGCTTGAACAATGGTTGCACTGCGCAGGTCCCCTTCTACGAAATCCTGTGTTCTCTTATCCATTCCATTGGTTGTCTTAAAGAATGTCAGCGCGACTCGGGGAGGAGTACCAATTGTAAAAATCTCAGGTGGAACTGCAATTGCCTTTTTCAAGCCGACCTTGATTAATATCTCCCCCCCGGACAATCGTTTGGCATTTATAGATTCCACACGATTTAATTCGCTTACTGATGAAGATGCTGCTACATTTTCATCGAAATTATTTTGTCCATTTGCGTTTATTGCATGAAGTGCAATAGTTAAAGTGGTAAAACGCAAAATAAATCGTACTGCATTACTGAAGTGACTCATATATAACTCCCAATCATTCTACCAATTGCAGACTGCTCTCGCGCTCAAGCCAATCGCCACCACCGTCTTGCACCATTTCCTTAATTTTTACTTCTGTCTCAGTGATAGAAGTAATTTGTCCAAAATTCATGCCAATGTAATTGCCTACTTTTACATTATGCAACTTACCGTCAGAAGCACGAATAACGGCATTGCCAATATTCCCTTTTCGTAAGTAGCCAACCATCTTCATACTCTCAAGAGGAAATTCTTCCAACTCTTGTTTTGGACGGTTAAAGTCCGGTTGATTCAAACCGAAATTTTTTGTATCTTTTACATCCTGCTTGCGCGGCTTGAATGGATCTGGAAGCAAGGCACTATTGTCATAAGGAAATGGCTCATAAAGCTTGATCTCTGGAGGAGGATCTACCTGACCTCGCAAATCATCACCAGATTTTTTAACAAAATCTTGTAAATCCTGAAACTCATCGCCACCACATGCTGTCATCAATACTGAAACCAGAACGATAAATCCATATCTTCGTACCAGACCGAGTCGTTCACCCACCCGAGCAAATACTTTGATCCTCATTTTTTTGCTCCTGCTGGCTTATTCTTGGATGAAACTTCAATGTCTTCCAGATAGCGATATGTTTTGGCCGTTGCGTCCATGGTCAACTGCCCCTGAGTTGTTGGCGTAATGCTGATACCGGTCAAGGTAACTATACGAGGCATCATTGAAATATCACTGGCAAACTTGCCAAGGTCATCATATGTTCCAGTCACTTTGACTGTGATAGGTTGCTCGGTAAATACTCCTGTTGGAACCTCATTTCCAGGCTTGAATAAATCAAACAACAGACCACGGCCCAAGCCAGCTTGATTAATATCAGTCAACAATGCCGCCATTTCCGACTTTGTTGGCAACTGTTTTAGCAATGCGCCAAAGGATTGCTGCGTCTCTATCAATTGTTTTTTGATCAAGTCCAGATTTACAGCCTGTTTTTTCTTGACCAGATATGCTTCCTTTAACTTTACCTCCTGATCACGAATTTTTGTAAGGCTATCCCATTCATCTTGCCAGTCAAAAAAAGCACCTACGCCTACAATTGCTAGAAACATCAAAGAAAATGCACTCAACTTTATTGGCAAAGGCCAGCTTCCCGGTGTATTGGGATTTACACTTTTTAACTCTTCCAGGAAAGTTGTGAAATTCATAGCACCACCTCGGCTGCGGGATGGACTCCGAAAATATCTTCGCTTAAAGCCAGATTGGTAAACGCGTTGCTATCTAATTTTGCCGATTTGTCAGATGCCTGCTTAACCAAATCGAAAGTTAGCGAAAACTCGCTCACCCGGCCATCTTTAGAGCTTATTGCATGTATCTCAATCAATGTAGGATTTGCAAGCCATGGAGAATCCGATATTGAACGCATCAGGGTTGAAACTCGCGCATTGGACTGTGCGTTACCAATTATACTAATCTTGTTGCCCACCTGTTTAAGCGACTTTAAATAAACTCCGTCAGGTAAAATGCGCAACATCTGATCCATCAAATGAACCACATCGGAACGCGTACTTTGCAGGTTTTCCACTACATTTTTACGCGCAAGTAGCGATTTAGTTTGCTCACGCAATTTTTTGATTTCGTCAATCTGCTTATCTAAAATTGCAATTTCCTTGTTTAAATATGCGTTGCGTCGTTCCTGATTGTCTATTTGCGCAACTATGGCCAGGTGAACAAGACCGACTACCATAGCTCCAATAACAATTGAAATTACACTGAGCGCGATAAATTGAACTTGTTGTGCTTTGCGTTTCTCAGCCCTGTGTGGCAATAAGTTTATACGTATCATGATGGATCGAATCTCCGCAAAGCCAGGCCACATGCAATCATCAACGCTGGTGCATCTACCTGCAATTGCCGTGCTTTTATTCGGCTAGACAAGGTCATTTGTGCAAATGGATTGGATACCAAAGTGTTTACCTGTGTACGCGTTGCAACCACATCATCCAGACCGGTTAACGTAGCACAACCCCCAGCCAGAACGATATAACTGACTTCGTTGTACTGGGTAGAGGTAAAGAAGAACTGCAATGCCCTGGTAACTTCTGTAGCAAGATTTTCCAGAAATGGCGTTAGTACATCACTTTCATAATTTTCAGGCAAGCCGCCATTCCGTTTGCCTGCTTCCGCATCCTCGACGGACAAACCAAATCTTGTCTGTATTTGTTGGGTCAGTTGCGCCCCCCCTATTTGCTGATCACGTGTATACACTGACGATCCGTTTCTCAGTATATTCATATTCATTACATTCTCGCCGATATCCACCAGCGCCACGCACTGATCCAGGGCGCCGTTTGGTAACTGCACACGTATCTGTTCAAATGCAGCTTCCGCAGCGTAGGGCTCAACGTCTACAACGATCGTTTTTAAACCAGCCATTTCAATGGCTGCAACCCTGTCTTCCACATTTGCTTTGCGTGATGCCGCGAGCAACACTTCCACTTCGTCCGGATTATTAGTAGACGGGCCCAACACCTGAAAGTCCAGATTTACCTCTTCAAGCGCGAAAGGTATGTATTGGTTCGCCTCTGACTCTACCTGATACTCCATATCATCTTCGCGCAATCCTGCCGGTAACATGATTTTTTTACTGATTACTGCAGCGGCGGGCAAGGCTACACATACATTCTTGATGCGCGACCCCAATCGTTTCCATGCCCTGCGCACTGCTTCAGAGACTATATCCAGATTGTTGATATTGCCGTCTATAACGGCATCCTTGGGCAAGGCCTCAATTGCATAGCGCTCCAGCATGTATCCTTTTTTGTCAGCAGACTCACTGAGTTCTACCATTTTGACTGAAGAAGCACTTATATCCACACCGCATAAAGGTGGGGTTTTGGTGTTCAGAAAATCAAGTGGGATATCAAAATTTCCTTTAATCATTATGGTGTTTAGCGCCATTTCGTATAAATTGCTTTAAATCCTAGCAACATCCCTCTCTTATGTAAAGTTGTTTCTACTCTTATGTTCATCGGCCAGAGTCGATATAATTGCAAGCTCTGTTTATAAATTGGCTAATTTCCCTTAAAAATATGACTTCTCGTTGGTGGTTTTATTCTGCGCTTGCCGCACTTTCTCTAACACTTTTGCCGTTTTTACTGCTCTCTCTCGCCGCACTGTTTACATATCCCACGCTACCTTCATTGGATATATTGACCGATTACAGGCCGAACATACCGTTACGCGTATACAGTGCCGAGGGGGTGCTTATAGGTGAATTCGGCAAAGAAAAGCGCGCTCTGGTCAAAATTGGCGACGTCCCTGATTTGATGAAAAAAGCAATATTAGCTGCCGAGGATGAACGCTTTTACGAACATGGTGGGGTGGATTACATAGGCGTTATTCGCGCCGCACTGTCAAATTTTTCATCCGGAGGAGTAAAGCAGGGGGCAAGCACCATCACCATGCAGGTGGCGCGCAATTTCTTTTTAACCAAAGAAAAAACGTTTTCGCGTAAATTTAATGAAATGATGCTCGCTTTTAAAATCGAACATAATCTGACCAAAGACGAAATACTCGAGCTTTATATCAACCAAATTTATTTGGGACAGCGCGCATATGGATTCACCACTGCCGCACAAGTATATTTCGGCAAGCCCCTGGATCAACTCAACATAGGCGAAATGGCCATGTTGGCTGGCTTGCCCAAAGCACCCTCACTTTACAATCCTGTGGTAAATGCCAAACGCGCCAAATTGCGTCAGATGTATGTTCTCAAACGCATGCATGAGCTTGCATTCATAGACACGCCCGCTTTTGAAGCGGCACAAAATGCACCTATTATTGCCAAGCGTGGCAGCCAGGAATTCGCTGTCAAGGCTGACTACCTGGCTGAAATGGTGCGCCAGGTCATTTATGATCGCTTTCAGGAAGATGCGTATACACAAGGAATTAGTGTCTACACTACTCTACGTGTGCAAGACCAGAAAGCCGCCTATGAATCCTTACGCAAAGGTGTCATTGATTATGACCGACGCCATGGCTACCGAGGGCCGGAAGGTTACATTAACCTAACCAACAATGTCAGCGAAGACTTTCTGGAAGAGGCATTGCAAGAAGTTACTGACAACGATGATTTACTCCCTGCTGTAGTTCAGGCCGTCAGCTCAAAAAGCCTTACTGCATACGTCAAGGGCGGGCAAATTGCCACGATTAGCGGTGATGGCCTTAAGTTCGCGCAACAAACCCTGGGGGACAAATTGGCACCCAATCAGCGTATCAGAGTGGGTTCCTTAATTCGCGTACAAATGGATGAAAAAGGACAATGGCAACTGGCGCAACTTCCTCAAGTTGAAGCCGCATTTGTGTCCGCCAATCCGCGTGATGGTGCAATTTACTCCCTGGTAGGAGGCTTTGACTTTAACCACAACCAGTTCAATCACGTAACCCAGGCATGGCGTCAGCCGGGCTCCAGCTTCAAACCTTTTATTTATTCAGCCGCCCTGGAAAAAGGCTTTACTCCAGCGTCGATAATCAATGATGCGCCATTGGTTATCGACTCCATAGAAACCGGCAACGAGCCCTGGTATCCCAAAAACTACGAAGATAAATTCGAAGGGCCCATGCGCATGCGTACAGGCCTGATCAAATCCAAAAATCTGGTATCAATTCGTATATTGCAAGCCATAACTCCGACCTATGCGCGTGATTATATTACTAAATTCGGTTTTGATCGGGAGAAGCACGGTGCTTACCTGACCATGGCGCTAGGTGCCGGATCAGTCACCCCCATGCAGATGGTCACAGCGTATTCAGTGTTTGCAAATGGCGGTTATAAAATTACCCCCTATTTCATACAGCGCATCGAAGATGCACAAGGCAAAGTTCTGGAAAAAGCCGGGCCTGTAAAAGCCGGTGACGATGCCGAACGGGTTATCGATGTACGCAATGCCTATACCATGGTCAGCATGATGCAGGATGTAGTCAAGCACGGCACGGCCATGCGTGCCATGCAGCTTGGACGTACAGACCTGGCCGGCAAGACTGGTACTACCAGCGACTCTCTGGATGCGTGGTTCTGTGGTTTTCACCCCACACTGGTTGGCATCTCCTGGATGGGGTTTGATAACCCGCACAGCTTGGGAGATCATGAAACAGGTGGTGGAGCCGCTTTGCCAATATGGATGGGTTACATGGAAAAAGCCCTGAAGGGAGTACCTGAAGCCGTTTACACCATGCCTGAAAACATGGTGGCTGCGCGTATAAATGACAACGGCAAACGAGATCCTAACGGCAATCGCATAGAATATTTTTACAAGGAATATTTGCCACCCGAGCAAACCTTTGTACTGGATACGGCCTCCAGTCCTGCTGCTGCAACATCTGACCAGCTTTTCTGATGGACCTGCTTTACTAATTGGCCAAATAAAATAATGGGAAAGCATAATCATCCCAGACATCATGGGGCCTCGCATCACATTGCCGACCAGCATGAGATGGGACGCGATCTGATGCGCGAAAGGCTTGCACATCAGGCGGCGCGTCTCATGGCCGAGAACGGTATCACTGACCATGCCTATGCCAAACGCAAGGCCGCGAAACAGTTAGGCGCTCCTGATACACAACACCTGCCAAGCAACCAGGAAGTTGATCAGGCACTGCGCAGTTTCCGCGCGTTATTTCAACAGGAGCATCATCCAGTCATTATCAATCTACTGCGCAAACAGGCTTTATCGGCGATGCGCATGCTGAAACCTTTTCACCCCTACCTCACCGGTTCAGTACTGGATGGCAATGCAGGCGAACAATCCGACATCAATCTCACCGCCTATTCGGATGACATGAAAGCGGTGATGATGTTTTTACTCAAGCATAAAGTCGAGTTTGAAATTGGCGAATGGCGTACCCAGCTGATGGGACGTATGCAGACACTCCCCAGTTTCACCTTGCACAGTGACACCCAAGTACCTGTACATATTGCCGTGTTACCTGAAAATGCCCGACATAGCGGCAGTCGCAAATCGGAAAGTCATGCCGATATTGAAGCCGTAGAAAAATTAATTACTAAAGAACCTTGACTGCTCCTTACTTCGGCCCCTGATTTAGCCATCTTGCGGCATCCATCGCATAGTAAGTCAATATCCCATCCGCACCCGCACGTTTAAAGGCCAGCAAAGATTCCAGCACACAAGCCTGCTCGTTCAGCCAGCCGTTTTGAGCAGCGGCTTTCAACATCGCGTATTCGCCGCTGACCTGGTACACAAAAGTTGGCGCCTTGTATTCATCCTTTATGCGTCTAACGATATCCAGATATGGCATACCCGGCTTCACCATCACCATATCCGCACCTTCCTGCAGATCCAGTCCAACTTCCCACAACGCCTCGTCGGAATTGGCCGGATCCATCTGGTAGGTATTTTTATTGCCCTTGCCCAGATTGGCACTTGAACCCACCGCATCGCGGAAGGGACCATAAAAACTGGAAGCATATTTGGCCGAGTAAGCCATGATACGGGTATGGATGCAGCCCTTGGCGTCCAAGGCTGCACGCACCGCTGCGATGCGGCCATCCATCATGTCGGAGGGCGCTACAACGTCAGCACCGGCCTGTGAGTGTGCCTGTGCCTGTTGTGCCAGCACTGCCACTGTCTCATCGTTCATCACATAACCATCGGCATCGATCAAACCATCCTGGCCGTGACTGGTATAGGGATCAAGCGCGATGTCGGTCATCACGCCCAATGCCGGGAAGTTTTTTTTCAGCGCTGCAACGACACGCGGCACCAAACCTTCTGAATTAAGCGCCTCGCGTGCATCTTCCGTCTTGAGTGCCGTATCGATCACCGGGAATATGGCTAGCATGGGAATGTTCAATTTGACACATTCACCTGCCACAAGCAGCAACTTATCCAAAGACATACGGTTGACACCCGGCATGGAGGTTACCGCCTCCTCCCTGCCGCTCCCTTCAAGCACAAAGACCGGGTAGATCAGATCAGCGGCTGTCACAATATTTTCGCGCATCAAGTCGCGAGAAAACGCATCGCGACGCATACGGCGCATACGCTTGTGCGGGTATTGTCCTGAAACGTGCATAATTAATATCCTAAAAATAAAATGAACTATTTGGCTAAAGCATGCTCTTAACGGTATGTGGTTTACACCACAGCCCGCTTCTAACTCCCTTAGCGGGTGTCTTAACCTTTGTTAAGACTTCTGCCCCTGACTTCCCCCCTTGTTCAGGGGCTTTTTTTGTCTGCAATTCAGCGCAAATCATAAAAACAGGTATTTATTCCTGTGCAAACCACGCGGCAATTTGCGCTTCCGCCTCTTCCAGACCGAGTTTTTTCAAACTGGAAAATAATTGTACTGTGCAATTTGGATAGTGTTGCTTCAAATAAGCTTTTACTTCCAAAAGGGTCTTGCTGGATTGCTGACGGCTTAACTTGTCCGACTTGGTAAGCAGAATATGAACAGGCTTGCCGGTCGGTATAAACCAGTCCAGCATTTGTTCATCCAGAGGGGTCAGGGGATGTCGGGAATCCATGATGACAACCAACCCTGCCAACAGCGAACGTGTTTGCAGATACTCGCTCAACAAGCCTTCCCAATGCGCACGCACCTCCGTCGGCACTTTGGCATAACCATAGCCCGGCAAATCCACCAGATAACGGCTATCGCCGAGATCAAAATAATTGAGATGCTGAGTTCGGCCCGGAGTCTTGCTGGTATACGCAAGCCGCACATGGTTTGCTAATGTGTTGATTGCACTAGATTTACCTGCATTTGAACGACCCGCGAAAGCCACTTCCTTGCCTCCGTGCAAGGGCAAAGCATGCAAATCATTGACCGTGGTTAAAAATGTAGCGCGCGAAAATAATCCCATTTTATTTTTTACCAGGCTGCAAAAATTTTATCGGCAGCAGCTATCGTTGCTGCAATATCAGCCTCAGTATGTGCAGCTGACACAAAACCGGCTTCAAACGCCGACGGCGCGAGATACACACCCGCATCCAGCATGGCATGGAAGAAGCGATTGAATGCCTTGGCGTCACAGGCCATCACCTCGGCGTAACTTGCGGGCAATGACTCGCTGAAGTACACGCCAAACATACCGCCAACCGATTGCGCGCAAAACTTGACCCCATGTTTCTTCGCGCTGGCGCTCAAACCTTCGGTCAATTGTTTGGCCGTGCTTGCCAGACGTTTATAAAAATCTGTTTCCTGCACCAACTTCAACGTTGCCATGCCGGCTGCCACGGCCAGCGGATTGCCGGACAGGGTACCGGCCTGATATACCGGGCCCAGCGGCGCGAGACACTGCATGATGTCGCGCCTCCCACCGAAAGCGGCGGCGGGCAAGCCGCCACCCATCACCTTGCCTAGCGTAGTTAAATCCGGTTTGATATTGAAATAACCTTGCGCACCTTGCAGGCTGACGCGGAAACCCGTCATCACTTCATCCAGTATCAACACGGCACCGTGCTTGGTACACAGCTTGCGCATGGCCGTTAAAAATTCAGGCTTGGGCATAATCAAATTCATATTGCCGGCAACGGGTTCGACAATTACGGCGGCAATTTCTTTGCCCATTTCTGCAAAGGTTTTTTCCAGACCGGCTACATCGTTGTAATTCAATACGGTGGTGAGCGCGGCAATCTCAGCAGGCACACCGGAAGAACTGGGTTGGCCGAAGGTCAGCGCACCAGAGCCCGCTTTCACCAGCAAACCATCCGAATGTCCGTGATAACAGCCTTCAAACTTGATGATGCGGCTGCGCCCGGTAAAGCCGCGTGCCAGGCGAATGGCCGTCATGGTAGCCTCGGTACCGGAACTGACCAGGCGCACCATTTCCAGGCTAGGTAACAGTTTGCACAGCAGCGTTGCCATATCCAGTTCAGCCTCAGTCGGTGCACCAAAACCAAGACCCTGTACGGCAGCATCCTGTACGGCCTTGACTACTTCAGCATGGCAATGGCCAACGATCATCGGCCCCCACGATCCCACATAATCGATGTAACGTTTGTCATCCGCATCCCAAACGTAAGCACCTTGGCCGCGCTTGAAGAACAGCGGCGTGCCGCCCACGGACTTGAATGCGCGCACCGGCGAATTGACCCCGCCCGGTATTATTTTTTGCGATTGATCAAAGAGTTCTTGATTGTGTGAAGTAGTCATGCTGTTTATTACCTAGCTGAAAAGTTTTGTAAAATTTTGTGCAGCCTGTTGAATATCCGCTGCTTCAAATACTGCTGAAATCACGGCCAGTGCATCTGCACCTGCCTGCACCAACACACTGCCGTTGTTTGCATTGATACCGCCGATGGCAACGATGGGAAGCTGCAATTCTGCACGCGCATCCTGCAATAAAGATAGCGGTGCCACTGCCGCATCGGGCTTCACACTGGACGTAAAAAAAGCGCCAAAGGCAACATAGTCGGCACCCGCCTTCTCCGCCCCCCGTGCCAATTGCAGGCTGTTGTAGCAGGACACGCCGATTAATTTATCCTCGCCCAGCAAGGCGCGTGCTTGAGCAATTTCACCATCTGTTGCGCCCAGATGCACGCCGTCTGCATCCACCTCTGCCGCCAATTGTGCATCATCATTCACGATGAAAATCACCTTTGCTTCACGGGTCAGTTCGCGTAGAGCGTGCGCCTGAGTCAGGCGCAATTGCGCATCAGCAATTTTGTTACGATACTGCAAAATCTGTGCTCCGCCGGCCAATGCCAGCCGCACCCGCTGCAACAAATCTGCCGTATGCAGACTGTCCGGCGTAAGTAGATAAAGCCCCTTAATGGCGGGTCGTGGAGACGCCGTCTTCCGCGTCATCATCTTCTTCGTCATCACGCGCCCAGAACAATCGATCAGGTATATGTTGCCCCATGCCGGGACGGAAACCGTATTTCAGTGTTTCCCAGGTATATTCCTGAGCCTCACGCACAGCCTCTTCCATCGGCAAGCCATTTGCCAGCAGCGCGGCAATGGCCGAAGCCAAGGTGCAACCGGAGCCGTGGTATATGCCCGGCAATCGCGGCCAATTATCGATACGTATGAAACCGCGCTCACCATGCAAGCTATTGATTACCTTGGAAGTATTTTCATGTGTGCCGGTGATTAACACATATTCGCAGCCTAACTGGATAATGCGTTTGGCGCACTCGTTCAAATCCGGATTATCTTCGTCGTTATCTTCATCCTGTATCAAACGGCGAGCTTCCAGGCTATTGGGCGTCAGGATAGTTGTCTGCGGCAGCAGCAATTCGCGCATGGCATCCAGCATGTCTTCATTGGCCAATTCATCGCCACGGCCCGAACTCAGCACTGGATCAAACACCAAGGGGATATCCGGATAGTCGGAGATAATCTCGGCAATGACCGCAATATTTTCCACGCTACCCAACAGGCCAATCTTGAATGCTGCTACCGGCATGTCTTCCAGCACGGTGCGTGCCTGATTCATGACCAGTTCAGCATCGATTGCCTGCACATCGTCAACGCCGCTGGTGTCTTGCACGGTAATGGCGGTAACCACCGTAAGCGGATGGCAGCCCATGCTGGCGATGGTCAAAATATCGGCTTGCATGCCTGCCCCGGCACTGGGGTCGGACGCGGCAAATGTCAGCACGATAGGTGGAATTTCAGGCAGATTGTCGGGCATCGCTGTAATATGTAAACCGTAAAGTCGCATTTTAACTGATATCTACCAAAATGAACCAATCACCTAGCACTTCCGCACCAGAATACAAAACTTATATGTGCCTGATATGCGGCTGGCTCTACAACGAAGCCACTGGCGCACCCGAAGACGGCATCCCTCCGGGCACCCTGTGGGAGGACGTACCCATCAACTGGACCTGCCCGGAATGCGGCGCGCGTAAGGATGACTTTGAAATGGTCGTGGTCTGATGCGCATCCTGCATACCATGTTGCGAGTGGGCGACCTGGACAAATCAATCGCTTTTTATACAGATTTACTGGGCATGAAACAATTGCGCCGCAAGGATTATCCTGAAGGTAAATTTACCCTGGCCTTTATTGGCTATCAGGACGAAGCTGACGGCACAGCAATTGAGCTGACCTACAACTGGGATGTGTCTGCGTACGATTTGGGTAACGCCTATGGTCACATTGCCATCGAAGTTGACGATATCTACAAGACCTGCGAATCAGTCAAGTTAAAGGGTGGCAAGGTGATACGCGAAGCGGGCCCCATGCAGGGCAGTACGACAATCCTTGCCTTTATTGAAGACCCGGATGGCTACAAGATTGAATTTATCCAGAAAAAAATCTGATTACCAATTTAGCACCGCAAATATTCAGAACTGATAGCATATTAACAATACAGCCATACGCAAGCAGATTTTGTATACATCATTTACAACGAAGGGGAATGCATTATGGGAAGCAAAGACAAGAAAAAAGAATCAAAAGGCAAAAAACCCACACCCAAACCGCTACCTGCAGGCAAATAACTTAGCGCGTTTTTTCACAAAAAATTTGATCTAAAAATAAGGTTCATCAGACTTTAGTGTGGGTCTAGAATAACGTAATCTATAGCGCATGTCCTGCAAAGGAGGTGCGCGATGGAAAGCAAAGAATTGTATCGGTGCCTGCGTGAACTGTGGAGCTATCACAGCCTTGGCTGGGCCAATCGATTCTGGCAACGCTGGTATTACTGGGCAACACACAGCCGCCTGCCCGCTATGGTTGATGCGGCTAAGCTGATCGCCCGGCACTTGCAGAATATATTGACCTATTTTAAACATCGCATCACTAACGCCGTGGCTGAAGGATTAAATTCAAAAATTGCAACAATACAAAAACGTGCTTGTGGGTTCAGGAATCGAGACTATTTCAAGATTGCCATCTACTTTCATTGTGGCGGACTTGATCTGTATCCGGTTTCAGCTACCCACAGGAAACCCGGATGAACCGAATTTTATATTGTTATGTTGTATGTTTTATACCATTGAACTGGAAGTAAAATATAAACATCAACGGTTGGCTACAAATTCCGAAATACGCAAAAATTCTGCAACGCCCAGATTTTCCGCCCTTAACTGCGCATTTATGCCCAAATTGGAAAAGTCAGCCTCATTCAAATAAGTTTTCAACGTATTTCGCAACGTTTTACGCCGTTGTCCAAAAGCTGTTGCAACGATGGCAGCAAACAATTTTTCATCACGCACTTTTACCTCGGCAACGGGCAAAGGAATCATGCGCACGATGGCGGAATCGACTTTAGGCGCTGGTCGGAATGAATCTGGCGGAACATCGAGCAGCTTTTCCATATAAAAGCGATATTGCAGCATTACAGATAACCTGCCGTACGCTGGAGTAGAAGGCTGCGCCACCATGCGTTCAACCACTTCGTTTTGCAGCATGAAATGCATGTCTATAATGCGCTCTGCATAGCTGGCAAAATGAAACAATAGCGGGGAAGAAATGTTGTAAGGCAGATTGCCCACAATGCGTAAAGGACCATCCAGGTCTGCCAGATTAAATTTAAGTGCATCACCCGCGTGTATGATCAACTTGTCTTTTGGATAATCATTTTCCAGCCGCTTGATAATATCACGGTCAATTTCCACCACGTGCAGGTGCTTGAGCTGCTTGATCAACGGCCGCGTCAACGCACCCAGACCTGGTCCGATTTCGACCATGGTATCGTTCTCTTGTGGATGTATTACATGGATAATATCGGCAATGATTTTCTCATCAACCAGAAAATTCTGCCCAAACCTTTTTCTAGCTTTATGCATTAACAATTACCAAGAGGTTCAGTGTAGGCTCATATGCGCATTGTGCGTATGTAATGCCGAAGCTAAAGCGTTTCCGTGCTTTATGCATCTGCAGTACCCGCATCATTAACATCAAAACTAACTTGCATTCCATGTGTGGGAAATCGGCCATTAAATATTGACTGCTTGTATACAACAATTTTTGTGCTCGTTTCCTGCCATCAACATGGCTGTTTGTATCGCTTGCTGCAGACTTCCAATGTCAGCCTTCCCCGTACCTGCCAGATCCAGCGCGGTACCGTGATCAACCGACGTGCGAATAATCGGCAAACCCAAAGTGATGTTAACACCCGCACCGAAACTGGCATGTTTGAGCACCGGCAACCCCTGGTCGTGATACATGGCAAGAACTGCGTCACACTGCTCCAGACGCTGAGGGGTAAATAACGTATCCGCTGGCAACGGTACACTTACATTCATACCCTGTTCGCGCAGCCTGTTCAAAACGGGAATCATGATGTCGATTTCTTCGCGTCCCAGGTAACCGCCTTCTCCCGCATGTGGATTAAGGCCGGCCACCAATATGCGCGGATTTGTTATGCCAAAACGCATTTGCAAATCGCTGTGCAAAATATCTAATACTTTTTCCAGCAGCTCAGCGTTGATTGCATCAGCCACCTCGCGCAGCGGCAAATGTGTAGTGACCAACGCCACTCGCATGCCTCCGCCAGCCAGCATCATCACCACCATGGGTGTATTGGTTTTTTCTGCAAGGTATTCGGTATGGCCGGTGAAGTGAATGCCAGCATCATTGATAACACC
>JBBQYH010000012.1:0-27404 GCA_038208855.1 Burkholderiales bacterium | reverse complement strand
CCCCAGCATACGTGACGTAATTTTATTTCCGCAAATGAGGCCAGAAAGTTAAATAGTGAATATTTTTCTACAGAAAATTGGAATTGATGTCAATGAAGCCTGGGCAGAATTTATCTTGCCTGAAAGCCGCATCTGCGCTGATCCTGCTTCTGGCCTGGATTGGTATGCACCTCAGTCACAAACTGATTGGAATCTTCAAGCACTATATTATTCGCATTACCACTGATGCTGGATCTATCAAGCGGTCTGAAACACTGGGCCAGGCTTTCAATCATATTGCTATCGTGGTGATCACCTTGATTTCCGGTATGTAATTCTGGGTGAAAGAGATATCTCCATAGTCCTCATATTGGCGGCTGCGGGTGTAGTTGGTGTGGCTGTTGGCTTCGCTGCACAAAATCTGATCAAGGATTATTTCAACGGATTCTTTCTGCTGATCGAAGACCAGATACGCCATGGTGAAGTGGTGGAAGTAGCTGGCAAAGATGGACTGGTAGAAGAACTGACGCTACGCCATGTCAAACTGCGCGATTATGAAGGCAGCGAGCATTATGGCAATATCACGACTGTCACCAACCTCTCACGTGACTATTCATTTGCGGTCATCGACATCGGCATTGCTTACCGGAAAAATGTGGATGAAGTCTATGAAATCATCCGCATAGTAGGCCATGAACTTCGCGCAGCTCCTGAATTCAGGGACAAGATTATTGACATCCTGGAATTGGCAGGCATAGACAAGCTTGCGGATTCTTCCGTCAATATTCGATGTCGCTTCAAGGTTCTCCCTCTGGAACAATGGGGGTAAGAAGAGAATATCTGTATCGCATCAAGAAAGCATTTGACGCAGCCGAAATAGAAATACCTTACCCTCATATGACTCTGTATGCGGGAGAAGCCAATCAAGCCAGTGAGACACCATCTTTCAAAATACAATCAAGTCCAATGGATATAGGTTGAAAGTATCACGCAATAACAACATGAAAATCTGAAAAACCCCTCCTTTTCAACTTGGAGAATCAATGTGAAATGAGACGCAGAGTATTCCACCAATGACAAAGCAAGGGTTATAAGGAACTCAATAATGAGTCACTCACAATGAGAACAACAATCTCTTCGAGGTGAATAATGGAGTGCTCGATAATATTAGCGACTCAGTTCAAGCAGCTGAGTAAAATCTCAGCTTCATGTTGAGGCTTTATCCAGCTTCCAGCGGTTTTTTTCATTCATCCATTGAAAAAATACTTCCAGTGGCATCGGATGAGCGATCAGGTAACCCTGTCCCAGATCGCAGTTATTCGCGGC
The DNA here is from genome assembly GCA_038208855.1 of Burkholderiales bacterium. GTDB lineage: Bacteria > Pseudomonadota > Gammaproteobacteria > Burkholderiales > Gallionellaceae > 39-52-133. Next base: position 26,099 of record JBBQYH010000012.1, on the reverse strand, counting down.
AAGAAAAGCAAGCTGTACATCGGTTTCAATACCTTCTGCAACGACATCTATTCCCAGACTTTTCCCCATGGCAAGCATAGCAACGACCAAAGCAGCGTCTCCTGAGTCGCTGTTTATATCGCGAACAAAGGATTGGTCTATTTTGAGCGTATCGATTGGATAACGCTTAAGATAACTCAAACTCGAATAGCCGGTTCCGAAATCGTCAATTGCGATTGACACACCAAGCTCATGCAACTCGAACAAGGCGGTAGTTACTCCGCTGCGTTCATCCATCAGCACACCTTCGGTAATTTCCACTTCCAAATGGCTGGCATCGAGATTTGACTGCTCAAGCGCATTCTTGATCGTATTGACCAGATCGCCATTCATAAATTGTCGCGGTGAAATATTGACAGCAACCTTGATCACCGCACCCAACTGCTGCTGCATCGTGGCCGTATCACGGCAGGCGGTATCCAGTACCCATTGACCGATTGGCACAATAAGCCCGGTTTCTTCTGCCAGCGGGATGAAGTCGGCGGGTGATGCGTATTGACCATCCTTTCTGGGCATACGCAATAAAGCTTCCATACCAATGACAGTATTCGTTTTCAGATCTACCTTGGGTTGATAAAACAAGGTAAACCCTTTGTGATCGAGTGCGGAATGTAAATCTCTTTCAAGTTTCAGCCGCTCAGTCCCACGTCTATCCAAATCACGGTTATACACCATGTACCCATTGCGACCATTTTCCTTGACCCAGTACATAGCCACATCGGCACAACGCAACAACTCATGCAGATTATCGCCATCGCGCGGACAAATACTGATTCCAATACTTGATGTGATGTGTACTTCCTGTATTTCTACATTGATTGGCGGCAACAACGTTTGCATTATGCGTTCTACAACGATTTTCACACCTGCTTCATCGATTCCCAGCATCAACATTACAAACTCGTCCCCGCCCATCCGGGCAAGCGTATCGGTGGGGCGCAGGCAGAGTTTGACACGTTCCACAAATTCCTTGAGCAATCGATCACCAATGTGATGTCCCATCGCATCATTGATATGTTTGAAATGGTCAATGTCCATCATGGCCAAAGCAAACTCAGTGTTGCATCTGCGTTGTTGTTCGATGGCCATCATCACCCGGTCATCAAGCAAGGCACGATTAGGTAGCCCGGTCAACACATCGTGTAGCGCGATGTGACGGATATATTCTTCGGCACGCTTGCGCTCCGAAATATCATAAGCAATGCCGAGATACCCGTTAAGCGTGTTGTTTTCGTTATACAGTGCGGTAACGGAAAGCAGCACCGGAAAACGTGAGCCATCTTTGCGCACATAGGTCCATTCGCGTTCTTCCACCGAGTTCATCCTGGCTTTGGCCACAAATACTTCGAAGCCTGGTTCCACTATAAATCCGAGCTCATGGCTCAAGGTATCTGCCCGCTCCTTGACTTCATCGGCATCATGAAACACTGCGGGGGTAGACTTGCCGATCATCTCGTCAGCCTGATACCAGAGCATGCGCTCGGCAGCTTTATTGAAAGAAAGGATCGTTCCGTCGACGGCAGTGGAAATGATGGAGTAGGCCGCACTTTCCACTATTGCAGAACGCAGCTGGTTTGATAATTCCAACTGCAGCACCAGCATTTTTTCTTTCGTAATATCCCGGTAAGTAATGGCTAGACCCTGAGCCATAGGAACTGCCTGGCGAATAAACCAGTGAGTGCCACCACCGCTATTGGCTGAAGATATCTCCTCAACAAGCAGTTCACCTGTCAATACGACTGCTTTGAATTTTTCGAACAAATCAACTCGATCCGGGAATATTTCCAAATAACCTTTCCCTAACAGTTCCGCCGTAATTTTCCTGGTATAGCCGCTCATAAGCACGACCTGTGCATTTAGATAGACGCAGCGAAAATCTATTATTTCACCATTCTGATTTTTCATGCTTTCGTATATAACAAATCCATCCGGACTTGCTTTCATGGCTGCATCAAAATGCTCCCTGGATTCCTTTTCCGCAATGTAGGTGGTGGTGATATTGACAATCAGGGGGCGTACCCGATTGCGTATCAACCATAATCCTAAAGTAACCAGAAAAAAAATGAGCGGCAGGGCGATCAGCAACGAACCACGAATTGGTGCATAAATTTCCGAAAGATCCTTGCGCAACACCAGCCCCAAACCGGTATTTGCGACAGGAGCATAAGCGGCGAGAACACGATGACCGCGATAATCTGTCAAGGTTGCTACACCGCTTTTGTTGGACAGTGCCAATGTCATCGGTAACGGTTTTCCCTGATAGGTATCCGGAACAATATAAATAGCAGCTTGTTCGCGTTGCGGGAAACACAATAACCTGTTCTGATCTAGACGTGCACACATTGGTAGCGCGCCAGCCCCCCCCAGTGATTGGTATCTTCCAGGACCTTGTCAATACGAGGAAGAGTCTGCTCCAGCAACAGAAACCTGCCGCTTTTACCGCTCAACGGAATACGTACCCGCAGGTAATACTTGTTGTCCCAAGCAAGACTGGCAGTGGTTTCCCCATTAAGTCGCACAGAATGAATAGTGTCGTGAATCAACTGGCCGGCGAATATTTTGCGCTGCTTTCCATCATCTATGGCGATTCCGGAAAAGCCGTGTTTAAGTAGATCATTTATATAGCGGGAATGTTGCGTTCCATACATTTTTCTTTCAGGTTTTCGGAGCAGGCTGGATACATCAGCTTGCAGTGCAGGATCAAGACCTGCCAGCAATGCTCGCTGGATACGATTATCGAGCGAGGTGTCGATGTGTAAACGTATCGCATCCAGCGAATGCTCCAAGTCCACGCTGGCTTGCCTGTATAACGACTGATCGAGGAAGGAAATTCCTGCCAAGCCCGTTGTGAGCGCTGTTACGAACAACACCAATACAGTGGTGCGATAAATAGTTGCAGCCTGTTCTTCCACCGAATTGGTGTCAAAACCGATTTTCCCTCGCATGGCTAGATATAACAGACCCGATCCCAACAACACCATGCCGAATGCTGTATGAAAAGCCATCCATATCAGACCGGTCTTGATGTACATTGCTTCAAAAATATAATGAAAATCGAGCCAATAGCCAACAATGCCAAGCAAACCTGTCAAGAGCAGTACACCGGCCAGAATGCCGGCAAAAATTCTGTACTTCCGCTTGTTATCATGCCTGATGGCCAGCATTCCCATACCGAAGGCCAGGAATCCACTTGCGGTCTGGGGCGACATGTGCCCGACAATATCAAATTTCATACCCAATACGGGCAGTAGAAACTCAATACCAAATTCGTGAGCGGACACAAGCTCGAATATTCTTATCCCTGCCAGCAAGAGCACAAGCCAAATCAATATACTTTGTGCGACGGAAAATTTGTTGGGAATTTTTTCGTCCGGACTGATTTTGCAAGTCAGTAAAGACAAGCCTGCAAGCATGAAACAGAACGCCGTACTGGGCACCATGGGATTCCATTGGAAATAGATTCGTGTCAGCCATACCATATTGAATATCCAACCGAACAAAACCACACTGCCGAGCAACAGAGTTAATGTTCCAGAAATCCATATGGGATAACAAGTACTTCTTTGCTTAGCTGTCATATACGGTTTTTGCAAATCTGAAAACGGCATATAGGATATTTATGGCTTGAAGAAGATCACTTTGCTCAGTTTAGCCTAACCACATGATGTGCGCAAAATTATGGATTTATGAATTTCATGCAAAAAAATGGGGATCGCATCGATCCCCATTTAAATTCCAGTCTCGCCAGGCAAGATCTAAGTTCTTATTCTGCCTACATATTAACTGCCGCTCATCTCCAGCATCAGCTGGTTCACCCGCTTCACAAAACTGGCAGGATCATCCAGTTGGCCACCTTCAGCGAGCAAGGCCTGATCGAACAACACCGAAGCCCAGTCGTCGAATTTTTTCTCTTCAGCCTTCAAGCGCAATACCACTGGATGCTTGGGATTGATTTCGAGTATCGGCTGCGAAACCGGCGCTTGCTGACCTGAAGCTTTCAACAAGCGCGCCAGATTGGCGTTCATGTCGTGCTCGTCCGCCACCAGACAGGCTGGCGATTCGGTCAGCCTATGGGTCACACGCACTTCTTTAACGCGACCGGTAAGGCTGGCCTGGATCTTGTCGGTCAACTCCTTGAAGTCGCCGGCGTCCTTTTCCTGCTCTTTCTTTTCCGCCTCGTCTTCCAGCTTGCCCAGATCAAGACCGCCCTTGGCAACAGAGGCCAGTTGTTTGCCCTGGAATTCGGCCAGGTTGCTCACTACCCATTCATCCACGCGATCTGTCAGCAACAGTACTTCAATACCCTTCTTGCGGAATACTTCCAGATGCGGGCTGTTTTTAGCGGCATTGAAGGTATCGGCAGTAATGTAGTAAATCTTGTCCTGGCCTTCCTTCATGCGCCCGATATAATCGGCCAGTGACACCGAATTTTCCCCGGTATCGGTATGGGTTGAAGCCAGACGCAGCAAGCTGGCAATCTTTTCCTTGTTGGCATGGTCTTCACCTATACCCTCTTTCAATACCTTGCCAAATTCGCCCCAGAACTTGGCGTATTTGTCTTGCTCCTTGCTCGCCATGTCTTCCAGCATGCCCAATACCTTCTTGGTACAACCGGCACGTATCGCTTCAATGTCTTTTGATTCCTGCAGAATTTCGCGCGACACATTAAGCGGCAGATTGTTGGAATCGACCACGCCGCGGATAAAGCGCAGGTAATGCGGCATCAGCTGTGCAGCATCGTCCATGATGAACACGCGGCGCACATACAATTTGACACCATGCATGGATTCACGATCCCACATGTCGAATGGGGCACGGGATGGCACATACAGCAGTTGTGTGTATTCCTGGCGGCCCTCTACACGCGCGTGGGTCCACGCCAGCGGGTCTTCATAATCGTGGCCCACATGCTTGTAAAATGCTTTGTACTCGTCATCGGTGATTTCATTTTTGGCGCGCGCCCATAATGCAAACGCCTGGTTTACGGTTTCGTCTTCCTCCAGTACCACTTGCGCGCCATCTTTCCATTCTTCCTTTTTCATCAGGATGGGCTGCACGATGTGATCAGAATATTTGTGGATAATAGTGCGCAATTTTGAGCCGCTTAACAGATCGTCCTGATCTTCGCGCAGATGCAGGGTGATGCTGGTGCCGCGCTTTTCTTTCTCGACCATCTCGATCACAAACTCGCCGCCACCGTCAGACTCCCAACGCACACCCTGATCAGTCTTTTCACCGGCTCGGCGGGTCACAACACTCACTTTATCAGCCACGATAAAGGCGGAATAGAAACCCACGCCAAACTGGCCGATCAGGTTTGCGTCCTTCTGCTGGTCGCCCGACAAACGTGTAAAGAATTCACGCGTGCCGGATTTGGCGATGGTGCCGAGGTTGTTGATCACCTCGTCGCGGCTCATGCCGATGCCGTTGTCACTAATAGTCAGTGTGCGCGCTTCTTTGTTGTAACCCACATGGATATTCAGCTCGGAATCATTCTCGAACAAGGCCGCGTTATGCAAGGCCTCAAAGCGCAACTTGTCGCTGGCATCGGCCGCATTCGAGATCAACTCACGCAGAAAAATCTCGCGGTTCGAATACAGGGAATGAATCATCAATTGCAGAAGTTCTTTGACTTCAGCCTGGAAACCCATGGTTTCGCGGTTATTCGTTGCTGTATTGCTCATTGGTTTTCTCCGTTGTTTACAAGAAAGTACGGATGTTAAATTGGGTTGATTCGATAAATTTCAAGTGCATTAAAAGCAAAATAAAAAAATTTTCGCGCTGTATAATCTTTTCAATTGCAAAAAATAAATTCAAATTTATCAATAACATAAATTATACGACGGACCATCAAAAGATAGATGCCCTCTGCTGAAGACCTGAAATAAATTTACACTGCAGCCAGTGCAGCTGTTCAACTTGCTTTTGACAATAGCGATATGCAGGTTGGCGCAGCGACGCCTCCCGCCCAATTGATAGAGGCGATTAAGCAGTTTTTCATCATTTATGAAAAGCTGGGCAATAGCCAGAATGAACACAATCTGATAGGCAAAAACAATATCAGCGAAATTGGAGAACAGGCGATTAATTGCCTGATAGAGCTGGCAAATTGGGCACAACAGCTTGGCCTGCAGCAGGAAAAAACGATGCTTGAAGAGATCGCACTGGCCGCAGCGCACTGGATAGTCCGCCATCAGGGTGAAATACGCAGCCTGGAGTCCATAGTCAATTTACTGGCTGCCAAGGCAAATCAAACCAGCGACAAGGAAATCCTGACCTCATTGCACCATGTAATCGGTGAAGTCATAGTTCATGCAGTTGCAGAGTTTCAGAGCGACCTGGATAAATCTGATCCTTCGCGTCCCTGGCGCATGCTGAATTTCAATTATGCGATTGTTGCCACACGCACTATGAATAGAGACATGATGGTTAAGGCCTTTGACACACTGGGTAGAAATTTTCCGGAAAATTGCCCTGGATTTTTTGAAGAAGGACTGAAGCAATCACAAAAACCGGTCTACGGACCTGAAATCAAAAATATCATGGCAGAGTACTTTAAAAAATGGGCAACTCTACATTGATTTTAATTGCAGGTAATTAAACAAACACTGATAAAAATACAAGCTAGAAGTGCTAATCGTATTTGGCCAGTACCGGGACGCTTTCCTCATAAAGCTTTTCCAACAAGTTCTTATCAAAATCAAGAACTTCAAGGCAAACCTCGCTGGATTTCAACCATTCCTGTGTTTTGCTCAAACCGGTATGGTGCTGGAAAATATGCTCAGCCAACTGCGCAATTGCTATCAATCCGCGTGTGGCCTGCGGCAACACGGTAGAATCATTTTTCTTCAGAATTGAAAACTCGTGATGCAAACGAATGCCGGTGGTAATCTCTTCTGGCAGCCACCAGCTTTGCGCCAACAATGCGCCGATCACGGCATGATTTGTCGGACATTGAATTTCCTCAACCTCGGTAAAACTCAGCGTTTTTTCTTCGTTAGCCTGGTTTAACACGTCCTGATAATAGGGGAAGCGGCTCAGCAGCACAGCGATGCCCGAGTCACGGAACAAACCAAAAGTATAGGCATCATTGGCATGTATCTTGATTCCTATATCGGGGTGCTGTGCTATCCAGCCCGAAAGTCGCGCAATACCTGCAGACGCACTCCAGAAACGCTCTAGCGCCAGTGTCATGGGAAAAAGTTTGCGCAATATCAGCCCGGCAATCGCCCGGCAACTTACATCCAGACCCAATATCATCAGCGCTTCATTGACCGAACGAACCCGTCCGTGAAAGCCGAAATAGGGTGAATTGGCAATTGAAATCAAGCCCCCTGCCAGGGCAACATCCGCCCCGATAATACGCGCAAGCAAATTAAGATCAGGATCCGCCTTTTCCATTTCTACATGAACGCGGTCAAGAATAGCGGGACGCGATGGAATGCCGTTATCGTTCAGCGCACTCTCCAGCAGTCCTGCCACCCGTTCTGTCTGACCTATGAAACTGTCTGCATTTTCTTTATCGATACTCATTGATGCTCCCTCTCTGTAAGCCATATAGACAAAGCTTCAACATCCATCGGCCTCGCATAATAATATCCCTGTATACCGTCTACTGACAAATTCTTTAAATCTTCCATCTGCTCTTTGGTCTCTACCCCCTCTGCGATAACTGTCAGCCCCAGATCCTTGCTCAAATTTACCATGGCCTTGACGACTGAATACGAACGCCTGTCGCCTGGCAACGACAGGGTAAGAGAACGGCCGAGTTTCAATTTGCTAGCGGGTATGTCCTTGAGATTGGCCATGCATGAAAACCCGCTGCCAAAATTATCAATCGCCAGGTTGACTCCCATTTCCCGTACCTGGCGCAAATTGCTCTGGATAGTTTCCGAAACATCCATGAATATGGATTCCGAAAACTCAAGCTCTATCAGGCCGGGATTAACATCAGCCAGGATTATGGCCGCCTGCAGGGCTTGCGCAAAGCTGGCATCCGACAATTGGCCGCGCGATACGTTGATGGAAACCGTGGTCTTCAAACCCCGCTGTGACAAGAGCTTGGCCTGACGAGTTCCTTGCTGCAAACTCCATTCACCCAGACGCACAATCAAACCGCTTTTCTCCGCGACCGGAAAAAATCTTCCCGGCGGAATATTTTTTCCATTTACAGTACAGCGCATCAATGCTTCCACCGACAGTACTTTGCCATCGAAGCCAAGTATAGGCTGATAATGCAGTTGCAAGCCCCCGTTATCCAGCGCGGTATGCAACAGGTATTCAACTTCCAGGTCCTCGCGTGCCTGAATAATTCCCATATGGCTGGGAACAAGTTCATTACCGGAGATGACATGGCGGTTGCCACCCTGTTTTTTTGCAGTATTTTTGGACCAGTCAGCACGTTCTAGCAGTTCGGCCGCCGTTTCTTCAGGCTCCAGCAACGCTATACCTACGCTGGCTGTCAGACGTATGCGGAAATCTCCCATATTGATCGGAATTTCAATTGCACGCATCAGTTCAAGAGCCAGATTTTCTGCCTGATCGATATCAGTCACTGCAACAATAAAAACAAACTCATCTGCAGCAATGCGGCCAGACTCACCTCTATTTCCTATTTTATCCCTAAGGCGATCGGCCACAAGTGAAATAATATTATCTCCGCCTTCATAACCAAAAGATTCATTTATTTGCTTGAAACGATCCAGATCTATCCAGATGACTGCCAGGAATTGCTCATTGTCGCTTGCCCGGCTTACCAAATCTGATGTAATTTCCAGACAGCTAAAACGGTCCAGAAAGCCAGAAGTTGGATCAATTTTGGTTTCTTGCATCTGATTGGATACCTTATTGAAAAATGAGTAAAAAATTCAAAAAAACTGATGCGCAATCAAATAACAACTACAAGATTGAACGCAGCGATCAAGAGACATTTATCCTTTTAATATTTCTTTTGATTACATTGCCTTATATTACATAAGCTTTAAGTTTTTTGCACAACTGTTTATGAAAATCACCTGGTCTCCTTACATTGAAACAATCTTTATTTTCTTCGGCTCAACAAATTTACAGACGCTGCATATCTTCCACAACATCAATTAAAACACAATAAAATCATAATCTTGAAATAAAATCAAAAAGCCATCGCTGTTTCAATTCACCACTTAAAATAAGTATCATCTGTCAAATTTAATGCCCTGTGGTTAAAATGGTTTTTGCACATGACAACTACAATATTTTTTCAGATATTAATATTGAATTGATAGTGATTCGATGCAATCACTACATAATCTATACTTGACCTTTCCAATCAAACATAACATTCAATTTTAAAATGAGCAAACAAGTCCTGGACCGCATCCTGCAATTGCAAGGCTTTGGCACCCGCAAATGGTGCCGCGAACTGGTGCAAAACGGCGACGTAGCTATTGCCGGCGCAACAATTACGGACCCGCAAGCCAGATTTGATACGGACGCTCTTGAATTCAGCGTCTTTGATGAAGCGCATCTGTACCGTGAACATCTATACATTGCACTGCACAAGCCGGTAGACTACGAATGTTCACGCAAGCCCAGCCATCACCCCGGCGTGCTCAGCCTGCTGCCGGAACAATTCACCCGTCGCGACGTGCAGCCGGTGGGCCGACTTGATCATGACACCACCGGCCTGTTGCTGATGTCGGACGACGGCACATTTATCCACGCGCAATCCTCGCCCAAACGACATATCCCCAAAATTTATGTTGCCAGCACCCAGGAAGCTGTTACACAGCAGCTGGTAGACAAGCTGTTAAACGGGGTCAAGTTGCATGATGAACCCGCTCCTCTTAAGGCTATCAGTTGCAAAATGATTACGGACCGGCAAATAGAAATCGTGCTGGAACAGGGCAAATACCATCAGGTAAAGCGTATGCTGGCCGCAGCAGGCAACCATTGCACGGCACTGCGCCGTTCGCAAATAGGCGCATTAAAACTGGATGATCTGGCGTTGGCGCCAGGCGACTGGTGTTATCTGCAAACAGATCAACTGGCTTTGCTCAAACCGGCGCAGTAACACGCTGCGTATATATACTGCTTGCAGCAGATTTATCCGGCAGTCTTGTTCAAAAATAGCGTTTGCGTTGGATAGGCAAATACGATTTGCTCTTGTTCAAACGCTTCAAAAATCGCCAGATTGATCGCCTGCTGTATATCCATATAGCGGGTGTAATCGGCACCGGTCACATAATAAACAAATTCGAAATTCAAACTGAAATCTCCATAGGCGGCGAAATGTCCACGGTCAAAACTGGCACCCTCCAGTGACTCAATGGCCTGCTTTACTATCAGGGGAATCGCTTTCAATTTTTGCGAAGTCGTCTGGTATGTCACACCCAGTTTGAATACCACCCTGCGCTTTTCCATTTTCTTGAAATTATGCACGCGTGAGTTGGTCAGATCGGTGTTTGAAAACACCAGCTGTTCACCACCTATCGCTCTTATCCTGGTGGTCTTGATACCCACCTGTTCAACAACACCCATCTTGTCGCCGATAACAATGAAATCACCCACTACAAAAGGCTTGTCGAAAAAGATCACGAAATAACTGAACAGATCACCCAGTATGGCTTGCGCAGCCAAGGCAACAGCAACACCGCCTATACCCAGACCGGTAACGACCGCTGAAACTTTTACGCCGAGATTGTCCAGCATAAAAACCAGCGCCAGCACCCAGATGACAAAGTTGACCAACCCGCGAATTCCTTTGAGTTGCATTTCTGCACCTGAAGAAGCCGGTTGTTTATTCAAATAGGACTGAAGAGAAAAATTGAAAGCTGATACCAATACTCTGACGGAAAACAGCGTCATCAATACAATCATGACAATGCCGAGTCCCTTTTCAAAATTCGGCGTAAGACTAAGCAGATGCACAGAAAGATAAAACATACCCACATAAAAAACCGGAATCGCTTTTGCGATTGAACCAACCAGCGCATCATCTATTGATGTTTCAGTTGAAGCTGCCCATGCTTTCATGCGCGTCAAGGCATATTTCTTGAAGATAAAAACCAGTAACACACCCACCAGAAAAACAGCGAGAGATGAAAGGTAGCTGTAAATCATATTTCCAAAAATGGAATAACTGAATGCTTCCTGCATCATTCTGGTGATCTCCTTTTCTGTGAAATTTGCCATGCAAGCCTGCTCACATGACGACTAGATGTTATTACTGAACGCAATTGATTATTCGCTACAGACAGCCAGTGCTGGAACAACGAAGACGGGATAAACTAGCCCGGATGAACTGGCCTACCCGATCCAGGTCGCTCTACAAACCGTGGCAGATTGTGATTATCACATGAAATGGTGTATGAAAAAACCCCGCACCAACGCAACCTATTCGACTAGCAGAGTAATTGTCGCCGCTGCATTGGCCATGTCGATAACAATTTGCACTTCGCAATATTCATTGATATCGCTGTTGGGTGTGGGATCATCGCTGCAACTGCAGCCGCCAAGCACGCCCTGATAGAAAATTCCTGCACGAACACGAAGCCTGTTTTCCAGTTCGACTACACTCTGGATAGACACCGTAATTGGCGCATCGCTCACATAATTTCCGGTACACAAGCCCTGTTGCAAAGGCAAGTGAGCAACCTCCTGCGCAAGAACATGCTTGAGCGTCCGCTCAAACTCTGGCGTTCCCCATGCATTCATTGCCTTATCCAAACGTAGCATTTCTATCGTACTCGGTTATTTTGACAAGTTGCGCCTACTCATACCTTCATCCGATTTACTATCAGAATTTCTTGCGCAAATCGTCAAGCAGCTTATCACCACCCTGCTTGAGCTTCTGCTGCTGAGCGCCCACCAGTTCCTTCATGCGTGCATCCAGCGTGTTGCGCGCGGCATCAAGTTCGCTGCGCAACTTGTCTATTTGCGCCTGACGCTCGTTGATGCCGGCTTTCAAATCCGTTTCGATTGTGCTCTGCTGCGCATAAAGTCGTTGGCGCTGCTCCTTGATTTTGTCGTTCACCAGGCTTTCGATGCGCGCCCGAGCATCAGCCATTTTGTCCTGCAGATAGCGCTGCATACCTTGCACCAATGCATCGGCAAGATTACTGGAAACCTGCCAATCGAGTTTGGACCAGGTACCGGTGACATGTGCATTGAGGTTGACTTTATTGAGACCGGCCAGCGAGGCAGTCATCATCTCACGCACCACATCAGATTCGGCTTTGCTTACAAAGGCTACATTGGTGAATTGATTGCCCAAACGCACATCAACATTATCGCCCTGCAATTCCGCGCTGAATTTCAACGCACTGTCAGCCTTGGATATACCCAGTTCGACTGCGGGACTGCTGACCAACGAACGCCCTGCCACGGCATATTGATCAACCCCCAGTAACAAACGCTCAGTGGGTACAGAAGACAGATGATCAATAATCAGTGAGGCATTGATTCCGCGTATTCCCTGCTGTGGAAAATTGCCCTTTATCGTGGCTATCATCGGGCGACCTACCATCGCCTGATTGGTGGTCAGATCAAGTATCTCGCCAGCCAGGTCGCTCTGACCTTTCTCATTACTCGAACTGATCAACGCCCTGCGTAGCCAGAAAGGCGGGTAGCTGTTGGGCTGACCAAACACATAGTCATGGCCCTTCTCCCTTGGATTTACAACCACAGTTTTTTTCTTTTCACTTTTAGGCGGAATATAGCTTCGGGCCTGCTCCATATAATGGCGTGCTTGCTGCAACTTCCCCAGTACATCCATGCCGAAAAGCGCACGTGACAAGGATTTGCCATCCAGAGTGGGCAAATGCATCCTGGCCTGCAAATCAGCCACATCCTGCTTTATTATTTTGTCCAGGTCTGCATAGGAAGCTCTTGCAGTTGCTGTCTCAGTATTAAGCGCGGCAGCGGTGTCGCTTACCGATTTCGACTTCGTGTCGAAATCATTGCGTATAGCCTCAAGTTCTTTCAACGATGCCTGAATTTGCGGAACATCCTTGAAATTATCCATCTGCACCTGTTTCAAACGCCCGTGCAAGGCAGCAAAATCTTGTGTTTTTGGCAGCACAGCCATGCGCGCCTGCCATATTTTGTTTTTCACTTCCAGCGACTTCTGCATATCATCCAGATAGGCACTGCTTTTCATATCTGTGGCAACCGCTGTAACTTGCGCTTTGCTATCGCCACCTGCCGCGACAGAAGCGAGATCGCCAACTACATTGCCGGAAAATTCCGTTTTCATCTGCGTCAGTACTTTATCACCCACACCCTCGCCCTCTCCACTGGCTTTGACAGGCAGCACGCGCCCGGGATGCTTGCGCGGTGTATCGATCTGCACACCGTTTATGGACGCTTCGTCTATCTTCACTTTGCCGCGCAACAAGGCATCCCACACCATAAGGAACTTGACAGTGCCTATCTGCACACGGTTTGTGGAAGGCATCTCGGGATTGGTTACTTCAATATTGCTAATCACCACCGAAGCATTCCACAGGCTGGTGTTCAGTTTGCCTATGTTCACCTCGGCGCCATTAGCTTTGCTCGCAGCATATTCAATGCCGCGGCGCAAATGTGCATCGAAGAACAGCATGAAATAAAGCATGATCAAGCCGACCACAATCAGCAGAGGAACAATAGCTTCCAGCCGAACTGGCCCCTTCTGTTTGGGAATTTTTTTTGTTGCTGCAGCAGAATCAACCATGGATTTTCTCGTATGTTGTATACCATTTGAACAGCACGGTGCCTGACCACATCTTCCAGTAAGGGCTACTTTTGAATCGTTCAAGAACTTTCACCCGGTAAGCAACAATCAGTCGTTTGCCCGCCACAAACACCAGTGGTGCCATCAACAGGCTGACAACGCCCGCACCCATTGTGATGCTGTTGTAAAAGCGCGTAAGCGGAAGCAGCGGCATGTTGTACATCGCGGTAAACAACGGGCGCAATGTCTCGGTTTCCAGAATAGCGGAACCTACTGCGTTGGAAAGCGGATCGAAGATCCAGGCCACAAAAGCAAAGAAGAATGCCGACACCAGCGCGGCACCTATCTGTATGCGGAACAAAAACATGCAAATAAACACCAGCAACGCCTGTAGTGACAGCACAGGTGCAAAACCGAGTATCAAGCCGCAGGCAAGCCCCGCGGCTATCTGGTTGCTTCCCGTATCGGAATTAAGCAGCTTGATCAGCGCAAACAGCTGTTTCAATAGCAATGTCATTGATTATTTCTCCACGTATATTGCGTATACATCGCAACAATTAAAACGAATATCTGCAACCCAAGATTGTAAGCGTCCTGCTCACATTGGGCAACGGCACCTAGACATGCATCCACAACAGCCACAAAGGCAAGGTCAGCGCGGACAGCAGGGTCGTCAACATCACCTGCGCAGCTATGGTGTTGCCGTCGCCTCCCATGCGCTTTGCCAGCACGTAAGACACCGTGGAGACCGGCAATGCCGCCATCAATACCACAATATGAAAATACATGCCGCTCAGGTCAAACGCCAGTGCCAGTCCCCAGGCAATGGCAGGCAACAGCAGCAGCTTCACCACCACGCCGTACCATAATGTGCCCAGGTGGTTGTGCAGGCCCTGTATGCGCAAACCCGCCCCCACTGCGATCAAACCCATGGGCAACGAGGCTTGCGACAACAAACCCAGCGTGGTATCGAGCAACTTCGGTAACGTCAAACCGAGCAGGCTAAAGGCAATACCGCCTGCCGTGGCAAGGATCAAGGGATTGAGCAGAATCTCCTTTAGCCAATGGCTCTCGCTGTGGCGTGCCAACATCAGCACCGAAGCCACATTGGCAAGCGGCACCATAAAACCCATCAGCAAACCGATGGCTGCGAGACCGCTCTGCCCATGCAAACCGCCGGCAATTGCAAGCCCCACATAACTGTTAAAGCGAAATGAGGACTGAAAGGTGGCCGCATACACATTGTCAGGCGCATTAAAGAAATATTTGGCCACATAGCCCAATATAATCCCGCATGCCATGAACAATGCCGCCACCATCAGCATAGGCGTCGCCTCGCCAAAATTGATTTTGAAATGAGACAGTGTGCTGAATAGCAGTGCCGGAAAAAATACGTAGTAAATCAACCTGTCCAGTTGCGGCCAGAAATCTTCACGTAGCCCGAACCAGCGCCGCATCGCAACACCCAGCAGGATCAGCAGAAAAATTGGTACTATGGTTTGTGCAACAAACATTGTCTTATCAAGGTATTAAATTAAGAGTGTTACCTAGTGACGGGCAGTTTTAAGAATGTATACTTGATCAACATCATAGCCACTTTAAAACAAGGGAACAAATATATATGAACAGGAAAGTTAAAATTGGCATCGCAGTACTAGCGGCTGTTTTATCAGCAAGTGGTTGCGTCAGCAGCGGCGACTATAACAAGATGCAGGCTGACAAGAACAACGAAATCACCACACTACAACAACAAAATGCTGAATTGACACAGAGTCAGGAAGCCTTGCGACATCTCAAAAACGAACTGTATCAACAGAAGGATAATCTGCTGCAGGATAATGCCATGTTGACCCAGCAAAATACCTCTGCCGCACAGCAGAATTTGGCCATTCAACAACAAATCGGAACACTGGAACAAGAGCGCGCAGCTTTGCTCGCCGCCTCTCAGCAAAGGCAACAGCAATACGATGCACTCGTCAACAAACTGTCAGACGAAGTCGAAAAAGGTCAACTGAAAGTACGTCAATACCAGAATATGTTATCTGTGGATCTTGCTGAACAAATATTCTTTGATTCCGGCAAGGCCACCCTGAAAAAAGGCGGCAAAGCCGTGTTGCAAAAAGTGGCTGAGGCCCTGAAAGATTATGACAACAAGGTGATCCGCGTTGTGGGACATACCGACAATGTGCCCATCGCCAAATCCCTGCAGAATAACTATCCGACCAATTGGGAGCTTTCAGTGGCCAGGGCAACCACTGTCGTGCGCTTCCTGCAGGATGCCGGTATTCCTCCACAGCGTTTGGTTGCATCCGGCAGGGGTGAATACGATCCTGTGGCCACGAATGATACTGTGGAAGGTCGTCAGAATAATCGCCGAATCGAGATCATGTTGATAGACAAGAATCTGGTGAATGAAATGGAAAAAAACGCAAACTGACAACTTTTCATAACCATCAAGCAAATGCGGCCTGCTAAAATATCAATATAATCATTGAGATGGCGCAAACCGCCATCACTGCAGCTGCTGCCCTGCCCAGAAATAACAATTTTCCTTTGATTACAAAATCGCCCAGCACACGTTGCAAACCCGCCATCCAGAGAATGATAAACAATAACGGTACAGCAACAATGCCGTTCACAATCGCGCTCCAGTACAGGGCTTTTATCGGATCAATAGACGTAAAATCCAGCGCGGCACCTGCCAGTGTAGCCACCGCAATGACTGTATAAAAAGTGCGTGCTTCGGCAGGTTGCAGTGACAAGCCTGAGGGATGCTCAAAGGATTCTGCTACAGCATACGCTGCAGAACCGGCCAGCACCGGCACAGCTAGCATACCGCTGCCCACAATGCCCAGTGCAAACAGCAAAAAAGCAAAGGGGCCAACCACCGGCCTCAACGCCTCTGCTGCCTGACTCGAGGATTGAATATCGGTTATTCCCGAAACATGCAGCGTGACGGCCGTAGTGAGCATAATAAAAAATGCAATAAAAATTGATATCCCCATACCAAATGCTGTGTCATTGCGAACCCGTAGCAATTCCCTGCTTAGCTCCAGCTTGGTTTCGGTTTTTGACAGCCTTGTCATCTTGCGCTCTTCAACTTCATGTGCGGTTTGCCAAAAGAACAGGTAAGGACTTATGGTGGTGCCGAAAATAGCCACGATCATGCCCACATATTCAGGCGTCCACTGCAACGTTGGGAAAACGGCATGATGGATCACCTCCTTCCAGGGAATATGCACAGTAAAAATGACACCGGTATAGGCCAGCAAGGAAAGGGTTAACCATTTCAATACACTGATATAGCGCTCGTAGGGAATTTTGATTTGCAGAAATACACACAACAAACCGGCGCCGACCGAATACAAATGCTGCGGGCCGCCAAACAGCAACTGAATTGCATCACCAATTGCGGCCAGATCTGCAGCAATGTTGAGGGTATTGGCGAGCACCAAAGCGCCTACAACGGTCAAGAGCATGGGACGCGGAATATTGCTGTGAAGATTTGCCGCCAGACCACGTCCCGTAACGACCCCTATGCGCGCACAAATGGCTTGAACCGCAACGACCAGCGGCCAGGCAAACAGTACACTCCAGAGACTTTGCAAGCCCAGTTGCGCACCGGCTTGTGAATAGGTAGCAATCCCGCTCGGATCATCATCCGCAGCACCCGTGACCAGCCCCGGACCCACACGACGCAACACACCTGGAATTTTCAGCATAAGACGGCACTCAGCATTGCGGCGACAAGCTGCAGTTCCCCGCACACTGATACACTTTTGTATAGCTCAATGCGCGTTTATTTCTCAAGAGCAAGCCCAGGCAATTGTTAATTTTCATGTTCATAATATTCATTTAAAAAATCCACTGGTCAAGTCTGACCGGCTGATTCAGGTCATAAATAACTTAAATTAAATCAATATGTTAAAAATACATCAGGCCTGCGCCAATGCCTGCAATACGCTCTTGAGCAGCGTCCAGCAACGCGCAACTGATGCTATCTCCACGCTTTCGCCTGGCGCATGTGCACCACGTATATCGGGGCCAAAAGAAATCATGTCGAGATGCGGGTGGCTGGCGGCAAGCAAGCCGCACTCCAGACCCGCATGGATAACCTGCAGACTGGCAGGCTGGCCATATTGCGCAGTGTATACCTCTTGACATAACACCAGCAGTTGGGATGCCGGGTTGGGCGTCCAACCCGGATAGGCGCCGTCTTTCCATGCTTGCAGTTCATAATGAGTCGCATAGGAAAGTAGTTTGTCCGCCAGTAAATCTGCACGTGCATCTAGCAGTGAACGCACTTTGAACGTTGCGTTGAACTGGCCCTGCTCCAACCCCAGCACCCCCAGATTGCTGGATGTATCGGTTACGCCGGGAAAATCCTCGCTCAATTGCGTAACACCATTCACACAGGTATCGAGAAAAGCCAATATTCGATCGCGTGCTTTTTGCGCGATGGGTTTGCCCTCTTGTACTTTTTCCATGCTGCATTTGAATGACACGCCCGGGTCTATTTGTGCAAAACGTTTGCGCCAGGCTTCATGCCTGTGCACGACCCATGGGTCAAGCTGCGTCACTGCATCGGCACGCAAGGCACAAATTGCATAAGCCTCGCGCGGGATGGCATTGCGCGCCGAGCCGCCCTGCATGCTGAGCAGGCGCACATCTGTATGCGAAGCCAGATCGCGCAAGGCCTCGGCCAGCAATTTGATTGCATTGCCGCGCCCAAGATGTATGTCTATGCCGGAATGGCCACCACGCAGACCGCTCACCTCCATGCGCATCAGCACATAACCGGCAGGTAACTCTTCCAGCTCACATGTTGTGCGAACCTCCACATCCACCCCGCCTGCACAGCCCAGATAGAAATGTCCCCACTCTTCGGTATCGAGATTGATCAGGGTCTTGCCCTGCAAAGTGCCGGGTTCAAGCCCGCGCGCACCATCCATGCCGCACTCCTCGTTCACCGTCAGCAGCACCTCAAGCGGTGGATGCTGTAAACCCGGCTCTTCCAAAGCAGCCAGCGCGAGCGACACACCGATGCCATTGTCTGCACCCAGCGTGGTGTCGGGTGCCACCACCCAGCCATCGCGTATTTCGGTGCGTATCGGGTCGCGTGCAAAATCGTGACTCGTCCCCGCATTCGCCTGACACACCATATCCAGGTGACCCTGCATAATCACACCCGGGCTGGTTTCGCAGCCCGGGCTGCCGGGTTTTCTCAAGATCAGGTTGCCCGCCACATCAACAACGGACTCAATGCCGCGAGATTTTGCCCATAAAATCAATTTATTGCGCAATTCATCTTCATGCAGTGAACGACGCGGAGTTGCACACAGCGTGGCGAAGTGTGACCAGACGGCTACAGGTTGCAGAGTGTTCAAGATTAAGGCTCGCAAAGTAATGGCGTTGAAAAATGGTCTACTAAATTTTTAAATCCTCAAGCCGAGCAATTTACCTGAAAAAAATATACATACAACAAAAAAACATCCCGACAGAAAAAATCCAACAGGAATAAGCAGGCGATCGGAGATTTTTCTTGTTTACTCCGAATTCCTGACACAGCCAGGCAAAGCTGCATGCAAACCCATTTCTCAAATTTTCAGCATCCTGATGAGCGTCAGGGCTCAAAGTGAAATGCTGTTTCTATAAAAGCTTTCAAGTAATCAATATTGATGTCTGCTTCGCGCGCGCCAATAAAAATCTGTTTGTTGATTCCTTTGCGCCCAAGACGTACAGGAACAATTCCCATCGTTTCGGCATACTCTTCCACTAACCATCGTGGTAGCGCGGTCACGCCACGGCCACTGGCTACCATCTGCAACATGATGTCGGTTGTTTCGATCACTTTGTGGCGTTTAGGGGTGATACCTGCAGGCAGGAGGAACTGGCTGAAAATGTCCAAACGATCAATTTCCACCGGGTACGTGATCAACACCTCTCCACTCAGTTGCGCTGGCACTACATGATCTAACTTTGCCAGTGCGTGGTTACGCTTCACCACCAACACCTGTTCATAATCAAATACCGGCACAAAATGCAGACCGGGTTTATACAAGGGATCTGGTGTCACCAACAGATCAATTTCGTAAGCAAATAGCGCACCGATTCCGCCGAACTGGAATTTCTGTTTCACATCCACATCCACGTCTGTCCACTGAGCCAAGTAAGGCGCAACTATTTTGAGCAGCCACTGATAACAGGGATGGCACTCCATACCAATGCGCAATGTGCCGCGCTCGCCAAGAGCATACTGGTGCAGGCGTTCTTCCGCCTGATCCAGCTGCGGTAAAAGACGATTGGCGAGCGCCAACAAATAGTTGCCGGCTTGGGTCAATCGCAACCTGCGCCCTTCACGTACCCAAACATCGGTACCTATCGCCTGCTCAAGTTTTTTCATCGTATGGCTCAATGCAGATTGAGTCAGGCACAGCACATTGGCTGCCGCTGTGAGCGAGCCTTGATTTTCGACTTCGCGAATAACCAACAAATGAATTCTTTCAAGTATCGCCATATATGAATAATTATAATCGATTGTTGAAATATGATCATTTTACTTCATTAGCCAAGTTTCCTACCATGTCCACATCCAAATCATATAAATAAAGGCTAAAAACATGACTACTACACACAACCTCGGCTTCCCGCGCATTGGCGCAAAACGTGAATTGAAATTTGCACTTGAGTCCTACTGGAAAGGACAAACTTCCCGTGATGAACTCAAGGCACTGGGTCAACACTTGCGTAAGTGCCACTGGCAAAATCAATCAACTCTCGATTTTGTACCGCTAGGCGACTTCTCTTTTTATGATCAAGTATTGGACATGAGCTTCACGCTGGGGAACTTGCCGGAGCGCATGCGTGATTTTCCGGGCGAGACGCTCGACAATTACTTTCGTGTGGCGCGCGGGCGTTCAGCGCACAACAACGATGCGGAAAACGCTTGTTGCGCTGATGTTGCTGCCGGTGAAATGACCAAATGGTTCGATACAAACTATCATTACATTGTCCCCGAGTTCACCGCAACGACACAATTCAAGCTGGATGCTTCGCGCCTGCTGGAACAATTGGCTGAAGCCAAATCGCAGGGTTTCAAAAGCAAGCCAGTGCTCATCGGCCCCGTCACCTACTTGTGGCTGGGCAAGGCCAAGGATGGCGCTGACAAACTGGCGTTGCTTGAACGTTTGCTGCCGGTCTATTCTGAGTTGCTCGATCAATTAGCCAGCCAGGGTATTGAGTGGGTTCAAATCGATGAGCCCATACTGGTAACAGAGCTTGACGCTAACTGGCGCCATGCACTGAATATTGCTTACCATCATCTCAAAACCAGCCGGGTCAAGCTGCTGCTTGCCAGCTATTTCGGGCAGCTCCAGGATAATCTGTATCTAGCCAGTACGCTGCCGGTTGCCGGCCTGCACCTTGATGCAGTCAATGCCCGGGACGAAGTCACGCCAATTCTTAATCTGCTGTCATCGCACAAAGTGTTGTCGCTAGGCGTTATCAACGGGCGTAACATCTGGAAGACCGATCTGAATGCGACTCTGGATTGGTTAGAGCCGATCGCCGAAAGCTTGGGTGAGCGTCTGTGGATTGCCCCATCCTGCTCCCTGTTGCACGTGCCCGTTGATCTTGCCAACGAACAAAAGCTGGATAGCGAAATAAAATCCTGGCTGGCTTTTGCGCTGCAGAAGCTGGACGAGTTGAAAATTTTGGCAACCGCACTGAACCACGGCAGAAATTCCGTCAAGGCAGAGTTAGCTGCCAACCAGTCTGCAATCATCGCACGCCGAATTTCACCCAGAGTGAATAATCCGCTGGTCAAAGCTGCTCTCAACAGCATCACACCCGCACTCGGACAGCGCAACAATCCCTATTTGGTGCGTATAAAAAAACAAGCGCCGCTGCTGAATTTACCCCCCTATCCAACCACTACCATCGGTTCTTTTCCACAAACAGCCGAAATCCGTCTGGCACGTAAACAGTTTAAAACGGGCCAGCTGGATGAGTCGAACTACAAAACTGCGATGCAGGCAGAAATTGCACGCTGTATACACGAGCAGGAAAAACTCGGGCTGGATGTTTTAGTGCATGGTGAAGCCGAGCGTAACGACATGGTTGAATACTTCGGCGAACAGCTTGAAGGTTATGCCTTTAGTGAGTTCGGCTGGGTGCAGTCTTATGGTTCGCGCTGCGTCAAACCGCCTATCCTGTTTGGCGACATCAGCCGCCCCAAGGCAATGACTGTAGAGTGGACCCAATATGCTCAATCACTCACCCGCAGACCTATGAAGGGAATGCTGACTGGGCCGGTCACCATTTTGAACTGGTCATTTGTACGCGACGACCAGCCGCGTTCCGTTTCCTGCTACCAGCTTGCATTGGCAATACGCGAGGAAGTGCTGGATCTTGAAAAAGCAGGCATACAAATTATTCAAATAGACGAAGCCGCACTCCGTGAAGGCCTGCCGTTGCGTAAAGCACAGTGGAAGCATTATCTGGACTGGGCGGTAGAAGCTTTTCGGATTACAGCCAACGGGGTGAATGATGAAACCCAGATTCACACCCATATGTGCTATTCGGAATTCAACGACATTATTGCAGCCATTGCAGACATGGACGCTGACGTGATTACCATCGAAACGTCACGCTCGGATATGGAACTGCTCGATGTCTTCAATAGCTTCAAGTATCCAAACGAAATCGGGCCTGGTGTCTATGACATCCATACACCCAATATTCCAACGCAGGAGCATATCACCCAATTATTAAAAAAAGCGGCGGAGCGTATTCCGGTCGAGCGCCTGTGGATCAACCCCGACTGCGGTTTAAAAACGCGGCAATGGGCAGAGGTCATTCCTGCACTTAAAAACATGGTAGCTGTTGCTCAGCAACTGCGTAGCGCTATGGCGGCATAGCTTTGCCTGCGCAAATAATTATAAATATTAAATATAATCAAATAGTTATATATAGTATTCATTAAAATAAAAAATGACCTTGAAATTAGTCTAATCAGCCTAATGTATATATAAGCAAATAATAATATATATGTATCTGCTGCACAGATCACATTGTATTGTTTCCATAAATTAATTTATAAGGAGGTTCATTATGTTTACACCGATCACTATCCCTTTTGGCGCAAAAATGCTGTTCAATACAGTCAAGCTGAAGCCCGGCGTTAAAATGGATGACGTAGAACTGGCCCTGGGTGAAATGTGCAATGTGGTTAAAAATACATATGGTGGCGAAGATGGCGGATTTATAGGCGGGCAAGTCATGCAGTTTTCCGGCTTTGTTTCCGATGTCGGCTCCTTGAACGGTGCCAAACCGGCAGATGAACATGTGGCCATCGTCACTTACTGGCGCTCTTTCGAGGAACACGAGAGATCGCATGCCGACAAGACATTCAAAGACAAATTCGACGCACTGGGCGCACTCTGCACAGACAGCAAGGAGCTGGGCTACAATATGCTGTGGCAAGGTGTGCCGGAAAATGAAAGCGAAAAATAAAAAACGCAGCTTTGCAAACTTGCGGAAATTACATGGGCATACACTGGCAGCTTAGTTAATCAGAGTGTGAATGTTGTGTATTTCATAGTGTAATTAAGGATACACTGAATAAGTTGTCATACCCGCGAAGGCGGGGATCCAGCTAGTTGATTTGGCTGGGTTCCCGCCTTCGCGGGAACGACATAGGTGAATTATTCAGCGCTTCCTTAAAGGTGAATCAATAAACTTGATTCACCTTTTTTTATTCACTTGAACGTGGATTTCTCTTGATTATAAAGTTCCTGCTCTGAACAGGCTTAATTTATGCCTCTAAAATTGTTGTATTATTGAAAAAATATAACAATAGGGAGGAGTAGATGAGTAAGCTGGACAAACTGCATACTGCAAAACCTGCGGAGGACATGCCATTTGTCGCCCCCTGCAGAACGATAACAATGTCGGCACCGCTGCGCTGGTTGAATCTGGGCTGGCAGGATTTGCGCCGTGCGCCGCATTTGAGCCTGATCTACGGTCTTGCGCTCACATTGTTAAGCATGCTTATCAGCGAATTAACCTGGCGTTTTGGCTCTTTGGCACTGTATCTCGGCTTGGCCAGCGGCTTCATGTTTATAGGCCCGGTACTGGCTGTGGGGCTTTACTCCATCAGTAGCCAATTGAGCGAAGGACGCAAGCCGGTACTGGGTTACTGCATACACGAAGGCCAGGTGCATTTCAAGGAACTGCTGGTGTTGGGCGTGGTGCTGATGGTGGTGCTGTTGTTATGGGCACGCGCCGCCACCGTGATGAGCATTTTTTTGCCGGCGCAATCCAATCCACAATGGCAACAATTACTGCCCTTCCTCGGCATCGGCAGTCTGGTAGGCGCGCTGTTTGCAGCGGTGGTATTTGCCGCAAGCGCCTTTTCGCTGCCGATGATCATGGATCGCAAAACGGATGCCGTCACTGCCGTCATCACCAGCATCAATGCGGTGTTGCGCAATAAAAAACCCATGCTGTTGTGGGCAGCTATAATTGTTCTATCGGTCTTGCTGGGCTTTGCCACTGCCCTGCTCGGTTTTTTACTGTTGATGCCCATCATCGGCCATGCAAGCTGGCATGCTTATAACGAAACGATAGATGCCTCTGCCTGGCCCAAGAACAACCCGGCTGATAAATAAAAGCAAAAAATAAACTCCCGGTAATGTATAAACTGAAACCCACTGCAAATATCAAGCAAGGTAACCAAGCATGGACAATCTGATCGAAGTTAACAACTTGCATTTTTCTTATGGCAGCAACAAGGTATTGCAAGGCATCAACCTCAGCATCCCGCGCGGCAAGGTGGTTGGCATCATGGGCCCAAGCGGTTGCGGTAAATCCACCCTGCTGAAACACTTCGGCGGACAACTGCGCCCGCTACAGGGCAGTGTCACTAACATGGGTCAGGTGGTGCACCAGCTCAACGACGCTGAACTATACAAATTGCGCCTGAAAATGGGCATGATGTTTCAGGTCAGCGGACTGTTTACCGATTTGACCGTGTTTGACAACCTGGCCTTTCCGTTGCGCGAACACACAGATTTACCGGAAGAGATCATCAAGGATCTGGTGCTGATGAAGCTTAATGCCGTAGGCTTGCGTCATGCCAAAAATCTGAAACCAAGCGAACTTTCCGGCGGCATGGAGCGGCGTGTGGCATTGGCGCGTGCAATAGCCACCGACCCTGCATTGGTCATCTACGACGAACCCTTCGCCGGACTCGACCCGATCTCGCTCAGCACCATTGCAAACCTGATACGCAAGCTGAACGATGCACTCGGCACCACCTCGGTGGTGGTCACCTATGATCTGTCCGAATCACTCAAGATTGTCGATTATGTATATTTCATTCATGAAGGTGTGGTGGTGGCACATGGTGATGTGAAAGAAATGAACAACTCGCAAGATCCATTTGTGCACCAGTTTCTCCATGGCGAACCGGACGGCCCGATCGCCTTCCAGTACCCCAGCAAAAAACCCTATACAGAAGATTTGAAATTCAACGGCTGAAACTATTGCTGGCAGATTCTGGTACAGATGGCTTCAGGCTTTACTAAATAAATCATCCAGCGGATTCTTGCCCGCAGCAGCAGCGTCAGCAGACGCAACACGCACAGCCTTGAATTCTTCTTCTATATTGTCGCGATAAAAACTCCATGCCGCAGCGGAATTGTACAGGCGCTGCCAGGTGTCAGTGCCTATGCCGCTGTATTGCAAGGTACTGCCGTCATCCAGCTGAACCTGCAAAATACGCTTGTCTGCAGCATAGCCTATGGCGCGCAACTTGCCGGCATTGATCTGTTTCATTTCCATCGTGATTAACCTACCTGCTCAAGTTCAGTGGCGTGTTTGAACGCTTCTTCAGCAGCGGAGATATTGCCCTGCGCCACCAGAGCATTGCCTATCAAACGCCAGTTCAGCGCCTGCAAATGGCGTTCACGCCCGGCAAAACTGTTGGATTTTTTGGCGAGAGATATTGCCTGTGCATACTGTCCTTGCGACAAGCGCAATTGCGCAATTTCATGCCACAACCACGGATTACGCGGCTCAATACGCAGGGCACGTTCCAGTGAAGTATCTGCTGCGCCGTGCCTGCCTGCGTCGTTGTCGCGCTGTGCGCGGTCCAGCAAGGCGATAACGGCATGATTGGCCGACATCACCGGTTTAGGTTCAGGTACCAGTGCAGGGGGTATGCTCTCGCCCGGCTGCTGCGGCGGGATTTCCGGTACGTTACCTGGAACTGGGGTGGGTTCTTGTGTGATTTGCTCGGAAGCAGGAGCAACCGAACCAGCCGGTGGCACTACACTGCCACAGCCAGCCAGCAACAGCAGCATTG
>JBBQYH010000011.1:0-27705 GCA_038208855.1 Burkholderiales bacterium | reverse complement strand
GAGCAGGTCTCTGATATTTTCAAGGAGTGATTTTCTGGCTGAACAGGCACCCTTTAACATATACGCTGCATGACTGAAAACCAGTAGCACATTAACCAGTAGAATTGCAGATAAACGTAAATTAATTGTGCAGGTATTTATTCTCAAGTTGTAAATTCAGTGATGTTATTTTACGCTTTTGTTTGGCAGCACTTTGCATATCACAACATGCAACAGCAGCACGACAATCAGACTCAGCAGAAATCCCGCCGCGACATCCGCCGGAAAATGCATGCCCAGGCTGATTCTGGATACGCCCACCCATAACACAAAGAATGCACCCGCAAGGCGCCAACGCCGGCTCAATATGGGCCACAGGCTGGCAACAACCATCATCGAGAATGTAGAGTGTCCGCTTGGCAGGCTGTGATGGTATTCCGGATTGCCGATGACATGCATGGTGTCTGGCAGCAACGCCAACGGTGGGCGGGGAAAATCCAACAGGGGTTTCAGGTATCCCAGCAACAAACCATCCAGCCAGTAAGCCAGACTGAACACGGCGATCACTGTCAGCCAGCGTTGCACCAGAGCAGGGTATTGCATATTTTGTTGTGCAGGTTTGCTCAACACGAACAGCGCTGTCAGCGTCAACAAAGCAAGATAGAGCGGAAACTGTGCATGTCCGCCCAACCATGTTCCGAGCAACATGAATTGATCCAGCCAGTCCGCACGAATATTGTTTATCGCGTGAAACAGCCACACATTCGCGCCGCCCCAGTCATAGAAAATTTCTTTCATTTTCTCTGTCCGTCTAGGCTACAAATGCCAAACCCCACATCGCCAGTCCGCCGACAGCCGATACACCGGCCAAGGCAAACAACCACTTCTTGCGTGTCAACACGGTGATGGAAGCCAGCGAAATGGCGATCTGAATCAACGTCATCGACTGCGCCAATCTATGGTGGGGATGCATGGCATGCTCGCTTGCCTCATTGGCTTTTTCCGACTCCTCTTCGAGGGCCTCGGCCTTGGCTTTTATTTCCTTTTTTTCCTTGTCGTATTTTTCAATTTGCGTTTTGTAATGTTCCTTTTTGTTCGCAGGGGTAAGTTCTAGCGCGAGCTCCATCAAGTGTCCCTTACTGCTTTTTGCCTGATAAAAATTCCACTGATCCGAAGCATGCGCCTTTTTCAGCACCGCCTCGTTTTTGAACAACATGGCCTGGTTCTGCGTGTCGCCGCCCTGATAACTGACAATCGCGCCGACCGAAGCCAGTATCGCGGTAAAAATTGCGATTTGCCCGGCAAGACTATCGCCACCGTGGGCCTGATGCTCTACCGCGTGGTCGTGGGCACCGTGCACATGAAATCCTTCAGACATATTATTCCTTTGAATACTTGCAATTGTTGGGTAAAAAATAATCCGGCATCATAATTCAGTTCCAACTTTTCTGTATACCTTTGCAACAACAAGTATTAATTATAGAAATCGCAACATGCGCGAAACCGCACAAGTCACAATTAAACTCTAATTTAATAAATTAAATCATATACTTATATTTATACGGCAGTAATGTAGCCAAGACTTTTCCGTCCCAGTATCTTCGCCGTGCGCATGCAGGCATTCAGGAAATATTAATTAGTCTTGTGCTTTTGGCTAACAGACTCGTCAACGCCTCTGCATCAAGCGGGACGCTGATCAAAAATCCCTGCGCAAAATTGCTGCCCATGGCGCGAATTTCTGTATATTGTTCTTCAGTCTCTATGCCTTCAGCAACCGTTTCCTTTTCAAGCGCGTGGGCAAGGGCAATCACTGTGCGCACGATGGTTGCATCTTCAACCTCACGACCCAGGCCATCCACAAACATCTTGTCGATTTTAATCGTGTGCGCAGGTATGCGCTTCAGATAACTCAAGGAAGAATAGCCGGTGCCAAAATCGTCTATGGCGATGCGTATGCCTTTCTCTGTAAACGCGCAGAGTATTTCCACGCTTTCATCCGGATTCAGCATCGCCGCACTTTCGGTTACTTCCAACTCCAGCCGCGTGGCATCCAGTTCAACATCATGCAGCACCGCCAACACTTTATCCATCAGGCCCGGATCCTGAAACTGGCGCGTGGACAGGTTTACCGCAACCTTCAAGTCTAGGCCTGCCAGCAGCCATTTTTTCAATTGCACACAGGCTGTGCGCAACACCCATTCGCCTAGCGGAATTATCATGCCGGAATCTTCCACCACATGAATAAACTCGCCCGGCAGGCGCCACGTTCCATCCGGCATTACCCAGCGCACCAGCGCCTCCACCGAGACAATTTCACCGCTGTGCATATCCACTATCGGCTGGTAGAGCAGACGGAAAGCATCATGCTGCAATGCATCACGCAACTGGTGTTCCATTTCCAGTCTGTCTCGCACACGTCTGCCCATTTGGTCCATATAGATCGTGTACGCATTGCGTCCCAGGCGTTTGGATTCGTACATCGCGGTATCGGCGTGTTTCAACAGTGTTTCGATATCGCCACCGTGATCAGGATAAATCGCAATGCCTATGGAAGGCGTGATGCGCAAAGAACTGCCGCCAATATCGAAAGGCGCTTTGAATGCATCCAGAATGCGCTGGGTAATCAGCATAACCCCTGATTCATTGCTGCCCGGCATGACCAGCAGAAACTCGTCTCCGCCAAAACGCCCCAGCACATCGCCTCCGCGTAACAGGGGCCGTATGGTCTGCGCCACCCTGATCAGCAGCTTGTCGCCTATGGCATGACCAAAGGTATCGTTGATGCCCTTGAATCTGTCCAGATCCAGAAACAGGATGGCAAATTTTCTTTGCCCCGCCATCGCGCTGCGTATATTTGCATCGAGTATATTGCCCAGCGACTCCCTGTTCGGCAAACCCGTGAGTACATCACGTCTGGCCATATCGAGCAGCTCGCGACTGTGCAGCCCTTCCCGCTTGCTCACACGATATGCGATCACGACAAACACAGCGAAAAAAAACACAAAACTTATCAATACCGGCCCATTGTTTTGCCACCAGCGCTGCCGCAGAAAAGATGCGGGCACCGAAACATAGGCATACATATCAAACTTGGCGAGCTTGCTGAAGTATCCTATCCGATTATTATCACCTTCAACCCATGACGAAGCGCCTTTGAAGTATCCCTCGCGTATACCCGGATGCTGAAGAATCATGGCCGCGGCCGGCCCCGGCGAAACACGGCCATAGGTGGTTTCCACGTCTGCTTCGGGATGACGAGCCTGCTGATATCCGTCTGCGCGTAAAAGTCCTATATGACTATGCGGCGGAACCGGCAACTGGTGAAGAAAAGTACCTTCCTTTTCCAGCGGTACTGCAGCTTGCACAAGGAATTTTGCTTTGCCGTTGCCATCGCGCACAACATGCCGAACAGAAAATCGCCACAGCTTGATTGCCTTGCCGAATTCGGGCGGACCCACGGTATAAGGCGCGTGACTGGACATATCCTGCATGAGTTGCTTGATATAAGGCGGGTCTTTGCGAAAACTGGGCAAGGGCTGTCCCGCTTTTACAGCGGTATTGATCAGCATCTCTCCTGTTGCAGAAAATACGGCTACCCCGCGCACCTGCGGATGCCTGGCCATGAAATTTAACAGGTGTTGACTGGCGGCTTGCGGATGTTTGCGCACATCTATCTGATCCAGCAATTCACCCAACGGTGCAAGTCCATTGCCGAGATCGTCAAAAAAAGATTGTGAAGCGGATGCCAGAAAACTTGAAAGTATTAGCAGGTTGTCGTGCGTATCACGCTCTTCACGCTGCCAGCTATACCAGCCGTAGGTGGATAAACCCAACACACCGACTGCCAGAAAAGTCAGCAGGGCATTGCGTAGCAATCTGGAGATACCGTTATTTTCAAATAGTCTCATGCGCGCAAGCGAATTGAATTAATTAAACCATTTATATTGGGCCGGCATTCTTGATCTGCATGAAAACACCTACATGCACAAACAATATTAATCAAAATCAATTATCTACAAATATTTCATCGCGCACTAAACATTTTGATTCCGGCTCACCGGCTAACAACATGGAAATTGTCTGCGCACTAAATGCTAACGCACCAATGTCATTCCCGCCTTTTTGCAATAATATCATTCCTTACATTAAGGCATTATTTGACGATAGCTTTGCGCTGTGATCCTTAAGGAACCTCTGATTAAGTTATGTTGGAATTCAATATAAAAAGAAAAGAATAAACCATTAAACATGAGTATTCCGGCGCAAAAACGCAACTTGCGTAGACTCTTCACTGTCTTTACGACGCTGTTAGTCAGTGCGTATCTTTTCATATTGATTGAAAACTGGTTCAACGCGCTGCAGGATTTCAAAGACACCCTCGATAACATCAATAGTACCCAGATTCAGGGGGTTCGCTCCACTCTCAATACCCATAAACTCATGCTGAGTATTCTGGGGGCTGAACTGGTTTCAAAAGGAGCTCTGACCCAACCTGAAAAAGGCAGGGAGTTGATCGAGGGAGTTAAAAGTCTGGACCCGAATATGGTGGGGCTGGGATTGGCGCGAACAGATGGACAAACAGTTGCCCATCCAAACCCTGAAGATCGACAGGATTTTTGTCAAGGACATGATCAACAATTCTCAGGATGAGCAAATTGTTCGCTCTACTATTGATCTTGCCCATAGTCTCAATATAAACGTGGTTGCTGAAGGTGTGGAAGATGCTCAAACCTATGAAATGCTTGAAAATATGGGTTGCGACTTGATACAAGGTTACTATTTCAGCCGGCCGTTGCCATGGAATGAAATGTCAAAATGGATGGAGGAATCCAATCTTTTGAAAACATTAAAATAATTCAACGTTACCCAAAGCATTCACTACCCATATGGCTACTCATTTCAACATACAGTATTCGCAGGTTTAATCAGGGAATATTGATTTTCAGACTCACGTTCACGTAACACTGGCAACGCCAATGCGGGACATAAACAATTGGCTATGCTTATGCAGTCGCTTCAAGAAGCAGATTTTCTCTCTAGTGTTTCAACTTCGCTTTGTTGACTTTTCCACTCTTCAAAACATTCCAAGCCGCAGAAATGAATGATGTAATCTACAACCTCAGGTATGGTTGCCTCATGCAATGGCACTTCTTTCATGCAAATTTCGCATGTTATGCGCACTTCTTCGATGTGACTATCAATTGCAGTCATCTCATCCTCCTGTTCAACCGGCTACACAAAAATGTGAAACGCTCCGGTTATGAAAACAATACGCCTGGTCATGGAGCATTGATACCATCTTATTAAAATATTCAATAAATACAACATATTGAAAGCATTCTCCGGTGAGCCATTTATTCCATATATAACAATGTAAAAGCCTGATTCAGCCCAGTGTATACATGCAAAGGCTGATGAACATTTCATCAACTGCCTACCCTCAGTTATAGCGTAAGGGTCGTTGCGCAGCAACGGGTACACTCGGCATACTCCTTGCGGGTACAATGTAATGC
Organism: Burkholderiales bacterium; assembly: GCA_038208855.1. Lineage (GTDB taxonomy): Bacteria > Pseudomonadota > Gammaproteobacteria > Burkholderiales > Gallionellaceae > 39-52-133. The sequence continues at coordinate 22,213 of JBBQYH010000011.1, read as the reverse complement.
TTTATTGCTACACATTTTAGTTTGTTGCCATGCTGCTAGATCCCGCCCATTCCCGCCCGCGATTTACCCAACTGACCGGCTCATCCGATGCACTGGCTCTGGCACAATATGCCGAAAGTCATTCGCCATTGGTGGTGATCGCAGCCAACGCGCTGGACGCGCAGCGACTGCTGGATGAAATACCGTTCTTCGCACCCGAACTGCGTGTGCATCTGTTGCCGGACTGGGAAACGTTGCCCTACGACCATTTTTCACCGCATCAGGATTTGATTTCCGAACGTCTGGCCACCCTGCACCATATACGCAGCCAGTCGGTGGATGTAATTGTAGTGCCTATCACCACCGCGCTGTATCCGCTGCCACCGGTGGAATATCTGGCAGCCTATACCTTCTTTCTGAAAAAAGGCGAAAAGCTGGTCATCAACACGCTGCGCGAACAGATGACGCTGGCGGGCTACACCCATGTGCAGCAGGTCTTGATACCCGGCGAATATTGCGTGCGCGGCGGCTTGATCGACCTGTTCCCGATGGGCAGTGTACTGCCCTATCGTATAGATCTGTTTGACGATGATATCGATGCAATTTCCACTTTCGATGTAGATACCCAACGCAGCCTGTATCCCGTGCCGGAAATACGCCTGCTGCCTGCACGCGAATTTCCGCTGGACGAGGCGGGACAAGCCAAGTTCCGCCAGAATTTCCGCGACCGTTTCGAGGGCGATCCGTCCAAATCGCGCATCTACAAGGATGTGAGCAAACGCATTGCACCTGCCGGCATTGAATATTATCTGCCGCTGTTTTTCGAGCACACCGCAACGCTGTTTGACTACCTGCCGAAGACTGCAACAATTTGTTTGCACCACGATGTGGATGCGGCCATCACCACTTTCGCCAAAGATGCCGCCTCGCGCTACAACCTGTTGCGCGGTGATCCGCAAAGGCCATTACTGGAAAACAAAGAATTATTTCTCAATGCCGAGCAGTTTTTCATCAGGCTGAAAGATTTTGCGCGACTGGATATCTTACAAAACCAAACCCCCTCTAACTCCCCCTTGTCAGGGGGAGAACCAGGCTCCTCCCCTGATTCGCCCCCCCCTGATAAGGGGGGCATGGGGGGGTTAGGGAGGTTGGGAGGGGTTGCCGTAGAATCAAAAAACACTACACCCTGCACCACCACCAACCTCCCCAATATCGCTGTCAACCGCCGTGCCGAAGTCCCCACGCTGGCCTTTGCCCAATTCCTGCAAAGCTACGACGGACGCACCTTGCTGCTGGCCGACAGCCTCGGGCGGCGTGAGATCATGGCGGAATATCTGCAAAGCTATGATCTGACCCCCGCATTGTGCGATGACTATGCGCAGTTTTTAAAGAGCAAGGATAAGTTCATGCTCAGCGTGGCGACGTTGGGCAACGGCTTCATGCTCGATAAAGAGCATCTCGCCATCGTCACCGAAACTGAATTGTATGCCGCACAGGCACGCAGCCGGGCTCTGCGCAGCGCAAAAAAGAGCAACGTGGAAGGCATGCTGCGCGACCTTTCCGAGCTCAAGCCGGGCGATCCCGTGGTGCATGAGCAACACGGCATCGCGCGTTATCGGGGGCTGGTCAATCTTGATCTGGGCGAAGGCGAAAACGAATTTCTGTTGCTGGAATATGCGGGTGAAGACAAACTTTATGTACCGGTTGCGCAACTGCATGTTATCAGCCGTTACAGCGGCGGTGCGTCAGACACCGCGCCGCTACACAAGCTTGGGACAGGCACCTGGGATAAGGCCAAGCGCCGTGCGATGCAGCAGGTGCGCGACACCGCTGCCGAATTGTTAAATCTTTATGCACAGCGCGCCACGCGTACAGGCCACCAGTTCAAGTTGTCACAGCACGACTACGACGCCTTTGCAGCCGGCTTCGGCTTCGAGGAAACGCCCGATCAGGGAGCAGCAATCGAAGCCGTAGTGGCCGATCTGAAATCCGGCAAGCCGATGGACAGGTTGATTTGCGGCGATGTGGGCTTCGGCAAAACCGAGGTTGCGCTGCGTGCTGCCTTTGTTGCGGCGATGGACGGCAAACAGGTGGCAATACTTGTACCAACCACATTACTGGCCGAACAGCATTTTCAGAATTTTTCCAATCGTTTTGCTGACTGGCCGATCAAAATTGCCGAGCTGTCGCGCTTCCGCTCAGCCAAGGAACAGACGCAATCGCTGAAGGAAATGGAAGAAGGCAAGCTCGACATCATCATAGGCACGCACAAGCTGATACAGAAGGGCATCAACTTCAAGAATCTCGGCCTGGTGATCATCGATGAGGAACACCGCTTCGGGGTGCAGCAAAAAGAAAGACTGAAAGCCCTGCGCGCCGAAGTGGATGTGCTGACGCTCACTGCCACGCCGATTCCACGCACGCTGGCGATGTCGCTGGAAGGCCTGCGCGACTTTTCGGTGATTGCCACCGCACCGCAGCGCCGTCTGTCGATCAAGACCTTTGTCAGCAACTTCAGCAAGGGGATTATCCGCGAGGCCGTGTTGCGCGAATTGAAGCGCGGCGGACAGGTTTATTTTTTGCATAACGAAGTCGACACCATCAACAACATGCTGGAGAAGCTCACCGAGTTGTTGCCGGAAGCACGCATCCGCGTGGCTCACGGGCAGATGGGCGAGCGTGATCTGGAGGCGGTAATGCGCGATTTTTATCACCAGCGCTTCAACGTGCTGCTGTGCACCACCATCATTGAAACCGGTATCGACATTCCCACCGCCAACACCATCATCAGGAATCGTGCCGACCGCTTTGGCCTGGCGCAATTGCACCAGCTTCGCGGCCGCGTCGGCCGCTCGCATCACCAGGCTTATGCCTATCTGCTGGTGGACAGCACGGAAGGTCTTACCACGCAGGCAAAGAAACGTCTGGAAGCGATACAGGCAATGGAGCAGCTCGGTAGCGGTTTTTACCTCGCAATGCACGATCTTGAAATTCGCGGCGCAGGTGAAGTGCTGGGCGAATCGCAAAGCGGCGAGATGCAGGAGATAGGATTTTCGCTTTACACCGACATGCTTAACGCAGCCATCACTTCGCTGCGCCAGGGCCATGAGCCGGATATGGCGCATCCGCTGGGCGTCACCACCGAGATCAATCTGCATACCCCCGCGTTGTTGCCCAATGACTACTGTGGCGATATTCACCAGCGTCTGATGCTTTACAAGCGTTTGGCCAACTGCAGCACGCTGGAGGAGCTGGACGATATGTACCAGGAACTGATAGACCGTTTCGGTTTGTTGCCAATACCCGCACATGCTCTACTGGACAGTCACCGCCTGCGCATCCTGGCCAAACCGCTGGGCATCATCAAGGTGGATGCGTCGGCCGATGCAATTCAGATCCAATTCCTGCCCAATCCACCGATTGACCCTATGAAGATCATCAGCATGATACAAAGCAAACGGCATTACAAACTGAACGGGCCGGACAAGCTCAAGATTGATTTAAAATATGGCGACCTCACGCAACGCGTGCTGGCAATTAAAAACTTCTTTAAAGAATTAATCCAATGAATCTTATCATCCAGGCGCTACACGACATTCCTGCCGCACAACTGCAGCGCCTCTGCGACCTGACACTTGCCAAGCGTACCGAACAGATAGCTGCACATGCTTATCGTCTGGTAGATGCCAGGCAACACGACAGCGTGGCGGAATATTGTTTTGAAAACCAGTTGGACTATGGTTATGTGCGCGCCGGCCAGCAATTGTCCGATTTCGGCCTGGTGGTCATGGATATGGATTCCACGCTGATCACCATCGAATGCATAGATGAAATTGCCGACATGTATCAGCTGAAGCCGCAGGTATCCGCAATTACCGAAGCTGCAATGCGCGGTGAAATCGACTTTTCCGAAAGCTTGCGTCAACGCGTCGCGCTGCTCGAAGGTCTAGAGGAAAACGCTTTGCAGCGCGTATATGATGAACGCCTGCAGCTGAGCCACGGCGCCGAAAAAATGCTGGTCAAACTGAAAGAACATGGCATAAAAACCCTGCTAGTCTCCGGCGGCTTTGTATTTTTTACCGAGAGACTGAAGTCACGCCTGGGGCTCGATTTTGTCCATGCCAACACCCTGGAAATTATAGATGGCAAGCTCACCGGCAAAGTGCTGGGCCAGATAGTCGATGCACAGGGCAAAGCCGACTGGCTGGTGCATACCCGCGATAAATTGGAGCTTGGCAGCAAGCAGGTTATCGCAATGGGCGACGGAGCCAATGATCTGAAAATGATGACCCAGGCCAGCGTCAGCATTGCCTACCACGCCAAACCTGTTGTGCGTTCTCAGGCAAGCTATGCTTTCAATTTTGTCGGGCTGGACGGGCTGTTAGCCCTGTTTGCCAGCTAGAAGCCGACCACAGTCCTATTGCTTGATACAATCGCCATATGATACAGCCATTGTCGCTCAAACACCGTATGCACCAGATACTGCAGGGACAGCATCTGAATGAACGCTGGACGCTGGTCTTCAATGTCGGATTGGCAGCACTGATCATATTGAATGTACTGACCATGGTGCTGGAAACCATGGATGAGCTGTACCGTGAATGGCGCATTTTTTTTGTAGTTTTCGAAGTAATCTCCGTTGCATTGTTTCTGCTTGAGTATCTGATACGCGTTTGGGTTGCCGATCTCACCCCCAAGTATCAGCATCCCATAGGCGGGCGCATACGCTATATGTTGAGCCCCATGGCGCTGATCGATCTGCTGGCCATTCTTCCTTCGTTGCTGTTTCTGGGCAGCGCAGACTTGCGCTTCCTGCGAACGGTCAGGCTATTCAGAGTCATCCGCCTCTTGCATATCCCCCACTTCAATCAGGCCATGTATTCAATCTGGCAGGCAGCAAAATCCAAACAGGCCGAGTTCATGATAGCCGGACTTATCATGTTCATACTGTTGATCATATGCTCGTCACTGGTATTTTTTGCAGAACACAATGCACAACCCGAAGCTTTTTCCAGCATCCCGGCCTCGTTGTGGTGGGGCATCATGACACTCACCACCGTCGGCTATGGTGATGTGTATCCCATCACCACCCTGGGGAAAATCATAGCCTCATTTTTCGCCGCTTTGGGTATAGGTTTTTTTGCATTGCCCAGTGCGATTTTGGCATCAGCCTTGATAGAGCAATCAAGAAACAAGGACAAGGTTAAAATATGCCCCCATTGCGGCGGCAAACTTGACACTTAAGTTGCCCCTGCAATCCTCCCTCCAGCTGTGTGAAAGGTAAAATATATGACAGACTCCATTAACAAAAAACCAGCACCCGGCTTCGATTCTCCTCTGGATATGCTGCATGCCTGTCACGATCGCATCATGGATCAATGCGCCACCCTGCAGAAATTGATGCAGCATTTACCCATGCATGGCTGCGACACTCAGGCACAACAGGCCGCACAAGCCATCCTGCGCTATTTCGATACGGCCGGCCAATTTCATCACCAGGATGAAGAAATGGATCTTTTTCCACTGTTACGTGCCTGCAGCAATCCTGATGCCGATAAATTAATGGAACAGTTACTTGCAGAACACCAGTCCATGGATTCAATGTGGGGAGTTTTGCGCAGCCAGTTGCAGGCGATTTCTGACGGTAAAACAGCCGATCTGGATCGCAAAATAGTGGCCGATTTCAGTCTGGCCTACGGTCGTCATGTAATGCTGGAAAATATGAAATTATTGCCGCTTGCGGCCAAGCTTCTGGATGACAAAAAACTGCTTGATATGGGTAAAAATATGGCAAAACGGCGTGGTGTTACACAAGATCAAGCCTGAGTTGCCTGCAATATATTCCAACCTGAAATCACGCTTAAAAAAACTGTCAACTAGGACACCAGTTTCGCATCTGTATCGGCTTCGGCTGCGATCCAGTCCTGCATTTCATAGCCGCCGCCGAATCCCCTGCTTTCGGCAAGATAATACGCCGCCGTGGCTATCATCTGATAACGTTGTTCTGGTGTAACAGCGCTGGTTTTTTTCGCTGCGGCCACTTTCTTGACGGCAGTTTTTTTAACCGGCTTGCTCTCTACCGGTGCAGTTTTAGCCTCTATGCCCTTTTTTAATGCCGGTTTTGCAGCAACCTTTTTGACCGTGGCTGATACTGTGCCTTTTACGAGTTTTCCTGTTTCGGCTGCAGCCTTTTTGGTGGTCACTTTTTTAATTTCCTTAGCAGTGGCCTTTTTGGTCAAAACTGGTGCTTTTTTCCCTGTTGTAGCCATGATATTTTCCTTTATGATAATTTATAAATCAAATTGTTACAGATGCATATGGCAACAATATTACACTTGTTTTATACCTGTCTAATTTAAAAAAAAAATATAAAAGTTCATTGCATATATGTACTGTTTTTTGATTTTATAAACACAAAAAAGCAACTCTTGTGCCAACAGATTAATAATGACCTACAACACACCATATGGAATCATTCTATAACTTAAAGATTTCACACTTTAAGCCTGTGCATACCAGCTTTCATCATGTCCCCGCACGAGTAAATTCTTAAGGAACCTCTGATTAAGTCCTCCATGAGCCGCGTTGCAGTCAAATCGGGATGATTTGCAAAGCGCGCGACGCAAGTCGTAGTTATTCTACGATGCCCCAAGTGCATTATGCAGACCGGGAGCGCAACGCCGCGAGCGCCCGATTTGGCTGCAACCCACAAGGGCGCGTGTTTTGCGGGCGGTCTGTTACGCCAAGTCAGACAAGAAAACGGCATCGATGCAAAGGGGACAAACCATTTGCTGCCTCGTCTTTCTTGCATCCCTTTGTTCGCCTTCGGCTCATCCCTCGCCAGGCTCGGGACTGCAACTTCGTTGCATCCTGCGCCCTGTGGGCTGGTTCGCAATACACGTGCGCGGCCATGTGGGACTTGATTAGAGGTTCCTTAACTTAATTGAATTAATATCGCCATTTTTTCCGACAACAAAATAAATATTTATTAGCTGCAATAGGTACCAAAGGTTAATTTCCATGGACAGGTGGTTTTTTTGAATGATTTAACGCATATGAAAAAAACACCGCAGGAAATATGGGTTAATATTCTAACGTTTACCTTATTGATATTGAGAATGCGCTGGTATTGGATATTTCTGCTTGTTGTCTTTTTTGTGCAAGGCTGCGCCCGGCCTCCGAGTACTGCCCCTTACACGGCTCCAGCGCCAGTTACTGAACGAACAACTGTATCTGGTAAAAAAACCCACGCTATACAGGTAGAAATTCTTGTCAGTGAAGACATCCCCGCTTATACGGAAGTGGCTAACGAACTTGTCAAATTACTTGGTACACGCGGCACCTTACGCTTGCTGACTGCAAACAAATTAAATAACTATAAAATCATCAGCAAGATAAATACTAGTGAGCCCAGTCAAATTGTCAGCATAGGGCTGAACGCTGCGATTGCATCAAAGCCGCTGAAGAACAGGCAGCTTGTATTCTGTCAGGTTTACAACTATCAGAACTACGCTTTGATCACTGCCAGGCACAAAGGTGTCAGCATGCTGCCTTCGCTGCCTCTGACTTTCAGCACCTGGCGCGGATTGTCACCGGGCACAACCGATATAGGCGTGATCAGCGGCCCAGGCATGGATGATGTCATTGCATCGGCAAAGGCCTCCGCCAAACATTATGGCCTTACCCTACACTATGAATCTGTAAAATCCGACAAGGAATTCCAATACGCTTTTAAAAAAATCAGTACAAAAGTTCAGGGTTATTGGTTGTTGCCGGACAACCGTGTGTTGAGCGAAAATACATTGCGGAACATAATGAATTTCAGCGTTCGCAATAGCAAACAGGTTGCAGTATTCAGCGAGGAACTACTCAAGCTTGGCGGTTTGTTAAGCATGAGCAGCGCCCATCACGATATTGCGCAACAGGTATATGAACGACTTGAACAAGCTCAGGCAAAAGATGCAATACCTGGGCCCGATATTGTTTATCCCGAAAAAATGGACCTGCATATCAATTCCGTGATGGCCGGCAATCTCAGCCTGGAGATACCAGCGCGATACAGGAAATTTGCCCATGCGCCCTGACTTGACGCTATTGATCAAGACACCCGTCAGCCTTGCCAATCGCATTCTTGCTCTGCAATTACTATGGGCACTCATCGTATATTTGCTCTTTATAGCAGCTTTGTGGTTTACCACCAATCTTGTCATAGAAAGCAATGTACGCCACCAGGGGGAAAACTGGATTGCAAAACTCGATGAACTAGGCATTCCCGTATACGCGTCAAATGATCCGGGACAGCTTGCGGATGCAATCAGTTACGTGCGCAATATTCCGGAAATTTTGAGCGCTCAATATCTGGATATAGACGGAAAAAAACTCTCCTCAGCCTATCAAAGAAAAAACTCCTCACTTGGTGACTTTGCGCCCCTGACAGAGGAAACGCTTAAAAATCTTAAGCGCACCGATGTAGAGAAAAAAGCAATCATATACGAGAAGGGAAAAAACTCGCAGATGCGCATCAGTGCACCAATATGGATCAAGTCGATAGAAAACGACGGCATGATAGATTTCAGCCTGAAGAAAAAGGGCAGTGAAAAGATAGAGACCATAGGTTTTATCGACATCGTGCTGGATTACAGCGCGATTACCAGCGAGATAAATCGCAATCTCACCTACGCCAGCCTGATCATTGCTCTGATGATGATCCTTGCGGCCTATATCGGCCGCAGAATGGTGCGTTGGGCTTTGATCCCCCTGTCTGATCTTGAAGAACCGCTGACCCGCCTCGCCAATGGTGAAACCGATGTGACCGTTAAAACATCGGGAGACAGGGAAATAGCCAGAATAGGTATCGCGTTGAATACAACCATCAGTGCGCTCAAGCAACGCGATGAAGAACTGCGCAGCATGGCAAACCATGATGGCTTGACCGGACTGGTCAATCGAAAATATTTTGTCGAACAACTTGAAATTGAAATAGGACGAATTGCGTCCAATAACGGCAGCAGTGCGCTGTTCTTTTTTGATTTGGACCGCTTCAAATATATCAATGACACTTACGGTCATGCCACAGGCGATCGATTGCTGGTGCAAATTGCAAAGCTGTTGACGCAGCGCACCCGCGGCAAGGATCTGGTTGCACGTTTTGGCGGTGATGAATTTACCTTGCTTGCCTATAACGTTGAGCATAAAGGTGCCATTGAGATTGCCGAATCCTTTATCCAGATAATGCGCGACTTCAATTTCTATGAAGCCGGAGATATGCTAAAAATATACTTCAGCATAGGCATCAGCATGATTGATGACGGCACATTAAGTTCGCATGATTATTTGAAAGAAGCCGATACAGCCGTGCATGAAGCAAAAACCCACGGCCGCAATGATTTCAGATTATTCAAGCGCGGCACCCTGCACAACGCTCAGGAATCAGGCACGGGCTGGCATGAAAGATTGCAGAATGTGCTGTTAAATTATCAGGCAGTCCCCTATTTCCAGGAACTCATAGGCTTGAAAAATCAACCTGAAAAAATAAATGAAGTTTTTCTTCGCATACCCGACATCGAACAAGGTGTTCTCAGGCCGGGTGCTTTCATGCCTGCCGCCGAACGATTCGGTCTTATGGGTGAATTTGACAAACAAATGATCAAGAAGGTGGCCGAGGTACTGGCTGTGCAGAAAGATTCCAATCTGGTATTTTCGCTGAATTTGTCAGAGCAATTTATCGATGACAAAAACATTGTCTCGTTCTTGAAAAGCGTAATCGACGAGCACCATGTATCACCCAAACATTTTATTTTTGAGTTGCCCGAACAGCATATCGTGCGCAACATCGAGCGCTTGCAACATATCATACCCGCCCTCTCAGAGCTGGACTTCCGCTTTGCAATAGACGATTTTGGTGCCGGATTTACATCATTCAGCTATATCAAGCAACTGCCCGTGCATTTCCTTAAAATTAACAGTTCACTGATAGATCGTATCAAAGATGACAATATCGACCGCATCTCTGTTCGCGCCATAGTGGAAGTTGCGCTTGACCTGAACATGCAGACTATCGCCAAGTTTGTAACGGATGATGAAAGCATAGCAATGTTGAAAAAAATCGGTATCGACTTTGTGCAAGGTAATTTTATTGGATATCCCGCAGCCCAACTCAACTCCTGAGCCTGAAAAACTTGTTTTAACCTGCCGGGTCAGCTTAGTCAGCATCCAGCAACTCCACACTGCCCGGCACCTGAAATATACCTTGCAACTTCAACAGCTCGTCCCTGTGCATGCGTGCCAGATGCGTTACCAGTTCCTCACCAGACGGGTGCAGATGTACTTCAACTACCCGTCTGTCAAGCTCACCCTTCTGTCGGTAAACCAGCCCCAGCTTCTCGCAACGCGATACCAGCGATACCACGCCATGATGATGCGATTGCAGACGTTCGGCCAATTCCCCTATCGTGGCCCAGTCGCGTCCATTGAATCCCTTGATATGCAGCATCATTAGATACTGAAGATGGGTAATACCCATATCATGGGTCACCTCTTCGCTGAAGCGCAAGAAACGTCGCAATTGATAACGAAATTGCGAAAGCGTCTCAAAGTCTTTTTTGCTGATATTTTTCAATGGCTTGCCAATTATCATGATTTGCACACTTGCATAATTACAGTTGTAATTATATCAAACTATGATATATAATTTCCTCTAATATCTAAGTTTGATATTTTTCTAGTTATTTATTGAGGTGTTTACATGGATACTACAACAGACTTGCCCCCCGTAGATGCAGAAGGTTATCTGGTTGAACCGCTGGATTGGAATGAGGAAGTGGCGAAAGCACTAGCCAAACAGGAAAATATTGAATTGACACCAGACCACTGGGACGTGCTGAATTTCATGCGCGAATATTATGCCGAGCATCAAATTGCAGTTGATGTTCGCCATGTCATTAAACATCTGGCCGCAAAGCACGGATCCGAATCGCGCAATATGGTGTTTGACCTGTTTCCCTATGGGTATGTGAAACAGACTTGCAAAATTGCCGGCATGAAACGCCCGCGCGCATGGAGCACCGGTTAAAAACTTTATGGCTATTTAATATAATCCGAACCCGCCTGACAGTCTCATTGCCAGTGAGAAAAGCAACTCAATGATCGCACATGATCTCGGCATTGCCGAAGGAAGTGTCAAGTTGCCTATCAAGCACTTGTATAAAACTTAATCTGAAATTCCGAGTTGAGGCTGCATTTTTGACGGTTTGAAAAATCCAAAATTACTATTACAATTTTTAAGCCTGATTTAATACTGCTGCAGTTCCGGTAGAAAACGAGGCAATATAATCAGACTGCATTAGAAAATGCACGAATTCCCTTTCTGCATCAACAATCTGAATATGGAGCAGACTTCATTCAGCCAATAGAGACACAAGCGTAACTATTGGCATCGTTTCAATGGCGAAATACACCGGCACCACTTCGAAACTGTCAACTTTAACCATCAGGATAACTCCAACAAATACTGCTTGTGCTAAACGCAATTGTTAAAACAGATATAACGCTGAAGTTTCCGGCACAATGATGCACACTATATTTTTAACATGATAAATGCATAAATTGTATTAAGGAACTTCTGATTAAGTCCCACATGGCCGCGCACGTGTTTTGCGTACCAGCCCACAGGGCGCAGGATGCAACGAAGTTGCAGTCCCGAGCCTGGCGAGGGATGAGCCGAAGGCGAACAAGGGGATGCAAGAAAGACGAGGCAGCAAATGGTTGATCCTCTTTGCAACGATGCCGTTTTCTTGTCTGACTTGGCCTAGCAGACCGCCCGCAAAACACGCGCCCCTTGTGAGTTGCAGTCAAATCGGGCACTCGCGGCGTTGCGCTCCCGGTCTGTATAATGCACTTGGGGCATCGTAGAATAACTACGACCTGCGTCGCCCGCTTTGCGAATCATCCCATTTGACTGCAACGCGGCTCATGGAGGACTTAATCAGAGGCTCCTTAACTGATAATTGATTTTTTAATCAGGCGCGCTGTTTTAATATGCATGATTCTACAATGCCTTAAATCCGGCACTAGAAATACAACAGCTATGTGATCCAAAAGAAATTCTACTTTACATAATCCTTGGAGGAAATGTGGGTTACCTAACCTTGAAATATTTGCATATCAGTTGCGTCTTGTTAAGTTACTCACTGTTCTTTGTTCGCGGTATCTGGATGCTGCGCGCTTCACCGTTGTTGCAGCAACGATGGGTAAAAATATTGCCCCACATTGTCGATTCAGTGTTATTGATCAGTGCAATTATGCTTGCTTACTTGCTTTCCATATCCCCCTTGGCTGCTCCATGGCTAATGGTAAAAATCATTGCTCTACTGCTGTATATCCTCCTTGGTACAATCGCCATCAAACGAGGTAAATCACGAAATATCAGACTTTATGCCTGGATGGCGGCCCAGCTCGTTTTTATCTATATCGTTGCAGTGGCAATAAGCCACAACCCAGCCCCATGGCTGCCGTTGTAATAAAATACGGTTGCTATTACATTTAAGGTTATACCCAATGCAGTGCTACTCTTCGTTTTATATCTTAGTCTTGTCAACATGCAAAACTACAATTTTCCCACTACAATTTAAATTTACACCAATTTACGCATTTTAATCGGCCTTGCCTTGGGTGATGTATCAATTCAGAGATTTGTACTTGTTGGGTATATTGAGAAATAGCCGTGGCGTCCATACTGCCCGAATTTAACTGAATATCCGCTCAAATAAAATGAAAGGCAACAATTGCAATCATAAATAAAAAAGGCCGGGATTTCTCCCGGCCTTAATACTGTGTCACAGATGATTGTTACAACAGCAGATTACTTCCTGAATACGCCAGTGCTCAACGGAAGACCGTTGCTGATGTAAGTATGGAAATATTCCAGATCGTTTGATTCATCTGAATTTGGTTTCATAGGCTTGGCTACACCCGTGCTTTTTTGGCAACCTTCATAACGATTCTGCAGTGTAATAAGCTTTACACCGTTGTCACCGTTGCCGCGGAACACAGGGAAATGCGCAGCCTGGCCAATGACAGGTGAAAGATCTTCAGTACGTGCAATATCGCCAGCATGCTGAATATGGCAGTTTGCACAAGACTGATCTGCAGCACCTGTACGACCGTAGAAAACTTCTTTTCCACGATTGAATGCAGCCAATTCCGCAGGTGTATCGATTTTCATATTGATACGCATGCCATCCGACAAATGACGCGCAACAATAGACATTGGACCCACACCTTTTTTCATGTCATCATAATCCAGTGGTTTTTCACCATTGGCTACTCGGCAATCATTCAAGGCACGTTCAAATGTAATAACCTTGCCGGTTTTTTCATCCACTTTGGGATAATCATTGGCTGCACCTTTACCACCATGCGCAAAGCAACTAGCCATGGTTTTACCATTTGCAAATGGTGTTTCCCACTGTTTTTTGCCCAGTGACATTACTTCTGGGTAACCTTCAGGTTGGTCAAAATCACCTTGCATACGTTCCATCATGAATTTATCGTACTGTCTTTCACCTTCTGAAAAATTCATCGAGCCATCTACAAATGCATCGCCTTTAACTTCAGGAAATTTTTTATGGAAAAAGTCGTGCAATGCCTTCAATGTGGCTTCCGGAGTCTTTTCTTCATAACCGGCTGTAAGAACAGGCTCAGCAAGAGCTGGCAGGCTAAAAGCAAGCAATAAAACGAGTGTAATTTTTTTCATACGTAACCTCTTAATATTGGTAGATGTATTTAGCAACAGAATCGATTTGTTCTGGTGTCAGGATATGATTGCGTCCAAACGGAGGCATCATGGTCTGTGGTTGTGTAACCTTTGCATCAGCAATCTTTTCTTTCAACTTTTCAAAATCAGGAAAGCGAGCCTTCATACCGATAAATGCTGGGCCGATGTTGCCAGCTGCCAGATCAGGACGCGCGGGAATTGCGTGGCAAGCCAGGCAGTTTCCATGTCCCTTGGCTTTGGATTCCATAATTTTGTATCCATCCAATTCAACCGATTTTTTCTCTTCCATTTTTCCTGCTGTCTTGCAGCCCTGCAAAACCAGGGCACCAAGAATTGCTAAAAATATTATTCTTTTCATAAAATCCCCTCTCCTTGAAATTCCGTTTATCAAAGCGTAATCAATCAAAAATTACAAAATAAAAAATGCCACAATTGATTAAACCGCCCGTAAGTATCGCAGAATTTACCTGTCTAGGCAACCCGCCTACCCAATAAAATGAGGCCTCGCGAAACTTTAATGACATTCAATACGCTAACCCTTTGCTACACAGAGTAATAGACGACAAGTTTATTAGTGACTGGTACTGGAATGTAGCCCAGTACTATTGGGGTTACAAATAAAAATAAGGATTTGCTGATATTTTAACGCTGTTAACGATATATAAGCGCGAGGAACTGTTAAGCAGATTACCTGCCCAAAGATTCTTTTTCCATTAACAGGTAGGTGTTGTAGGCATTGGCACGATTGGCATCCACAAAGGCAGGGAGTTTTGAAAACTGTGACCAGTCAGCTTGTGCATAAGCCTCATCAAACGGAATAAAATCTTTTACTGCCTGACCCATTATTTTACGTACATAAACCAGATAATCGCTCGTCAGCTTCAGATCGTCCAAAGGGGTATCGGATGCACCTCCATGACCGGGTATCAGAAATTTCGGTTTGAATGCAGTCAACTTGTCCAGTGCATTTAGCCAAAGCCGACTGTCAGCGTTGCCCACGTATGGTACCCGTCCCTTGAATATCAGATCACCCGAATACAGCACACTGTCTTCTTTTACAAACATGGCCATATCCTCTTTTGAATGCGCAGGCCCGACATATCGCAATTCAAAATGCAAACCGCCCATTTCAAAATTCGAGTCACCCGTAAGCCATTTGTCTGCAGCTATCAGCTTGGTATTTTCATCAACCCAGGGCCGCAGCATTTTGCGTCGCTGCTGCAAGCGCAACTGCGCTTCTTCGGAGTTGAGATATTCCTGCCCTGCCTGGTGCGCCCAGATTTCAGCACCTAGCCCTTTGAATACCTGCAGACCGTAAATATGATCGGCATGATAGTGACTGACAATAACGCGTCTGATTGGCTGAGCAGTAATTTTTGCAATGGCTGCAACCAGTTTTTTGGCCAGTACAGGAGTACCCAACGTATCAAATACAACCACACCATCATTCGTCACCACAAATCCTGCATTGGACATGAAACCCTGGTTTTCTACGGAGACTGCGCCCGGCAAACCCTTGACGTAATAAGAGTGTGCGGCAACCTTGATAGGCACGGGTGTTGTCGAATTATTTTTCTCTATTGCCGCGCACACAGAGACACTGAAACTGAACAAACAAACTAAAAGAATTGATTTATTCATCCAGCGTTCCTTTAAAAAATTGTGGGAATATTATCTTGACCCGTTTATTGCAACAGACTGCAAGCTAATTGTTCAAACTGCCTTCCGCATAAAGCGTATAGATGCCCGCTATTATTGTTTCAAAATCCAATTCAGACAAACCGAAATGTTGCAACACCCACTGCCCGCCTTTCTCCCATTCGCAAGTCTGATTGTATCCGGTAATTATTTGTATGGCTTTTTCTGCCAGCAATGCCAGGGCAATAAAATCCCTGCTTTCACCAGACAAAAATTCCGGATCTTGCGCCAGCGCAGCGTGTTCATGATGGTAGCGAATAGCTTTTGTCATGGATTCTGGCAAACCCCAACTCTTGGCCAGCACAAAGCCGATTTTGGTATGGTTATTGATATACTTTCTGTCTTCAATATCGGTGAATTTCTGATCAGCGGTGCGATTGGCCAAGCTAAGTACTGAGCCATATTCAGGATGATAATTAAACATGATGGCAATACCGCAATCCTGAAACAGACCATAGGTATACGCTTCGTCCTTGTCGATTTGGCGATGCATGTTTACATTATCAATGTACGGCAATCTGCCGGCAAGATACGATGAAATTATCGCCACCTTGGATGAGGCATCCCAGAAGCGCACCATATTGACCTTGCTTATACCTTGCAACACATCGCGCAACACCATCCCTGTTACCATCAGTGACAAGTTGGACATGCCCAGCAAATGGATAGCCTGCAATACAGAATGAACTTTGCTTCGCAAGCCATAAAACGGTGAATTGACTGTCTTGATCAACGCGGCAGAAAGACCCACGTCAGCACTAATCAGCTTTTCAATTTTTTGCAAATTTTGCTCAGTTTTACCTGCTTCTGCCGAAATAGCCAACAATATCTCGGGGCATGGAGGTATACCCAAATTCAGTATCGTTTGCTCCAGCTCCTGATCAATTAATAATTGATCATCCATATAAAATCTCCCTCCAGAGTACAACCAAACATCCCTATTGCCTGTTTTTGCAACAAACTATTTTTTATTTTTACACTCAATATTTCAAAAATATTCCTGCGCACAACAAACATCCATTGACTACCTGCGACACCTGCCAATTATATATTTATAATCACTATAGACGCCGGTAAATATGACTGACACAAAAGGCTGCAAAGTACTATTTAGCGATTATAATCACTACTCCGTAGTGAAGTACGTGATCAAGAAGCTTGCCACAACTACCAGGAATAACTGCTATATGAATACTGAAAAATCCAAACCTCTGACCATAGGTGAATTATCCAAATTAACGGCGGTCAATATTGAAACAGTGCGCTTTTACCAACGCCGCGGCCTTATGACAGAACCGTTACGCCCGGCTGGTGGGATACGTCGCTATGACGATAATGACGCGGCACGCATACGCTTTATCAAGTCCGCACAGAAACTTGGATTTAGTCTGGATGAAATCCTTATTCTGTTAACACTCGAAGACGGCACAGATTGTGATGCGGCCAGCCAGATAGCACAAAAAAAACTGCTTGAAGTCAGAAAGAAAATGGATGACTTGCGCCGCATTGAAAAGACCTTAAGCAGCTTAATAGGTCAATGCAGGGAAAGGATCGGAAATGTTTGCTGCCCCTTGATTTCATCCCTGCAAACACGGCGACAAAATGACAACGCCTAAATTCAATGCAATTATTTCACTGTTTATCATTGCCCTGCTCCCTGATTATTGTATAGCTGGCAACTGGGGGGCATTAGAAGTTATCGAAGTCAAACCGCTTGAAGAACTCTGGCTCAATCCCGGCTTTTACTCCTACCACTTTGAGCAAGATAAAAATTTTGACAATGACAATTGGGGCTTAGGTGCGGAGTATCGCTATTCAACGAGCAACTCGGTGACCCTGGGCAGGTTTCACAACAGTGACAGGCAAAATTCCAATTATGCCGCGTGGTATTGGCAACCGTTGCAAATCGATAGTATTCGCCTGGGCGGATTGATAGGCATAATCGACGGTTATCCCAACGCATTTGATGGCAACTGGTTTCCGATGCTGCTACCCGCTGCAAGCTATGAATATAAAAACCTGGGTATCAACCTGACTATAGTGCCCACTTACCAAGATGTCGTACATGGATCGATCAGCTTGCAATTGAAACTCCGCATCAATTAAAGAAAGATATCGACTCACTTGCGGGTCATTTTGTTAATCCATGCCCGCATTTCAAAGCGACTGATTTTTGTGCCGCATTTCAACAATGCAGCTGCTGTGTGCGCCAGCTTAGTTATATCCACTGCGTGCTCGTCAGAGCCATACAAGACCTTTTCCAACTTCTGCACCAGTAATGTCAATTGTTCATCTACGCCGTAATTTTTACGCATGTTACTCAACCACTCCTGCAGGGTGATATTGGATGCAAATGCAGGGTCAAAGTGCAATAACGCCCGCTGCAGATCTTCCGCGCTTGTTGCCCGGCTGATCCCGTGCAAAATCAGTCGCTTTTTTCTGCTGCTGCGCAGTGTTTTTTGCAACAGATATGACATGCCCAGAATACTCAGCAACAGCACAAGCCCTGACAAAACTTCAACAACGACAGCCCATACTGGGTTGAACACTCTGATATGCGCACCCGGCACCAGCAGTGAATCAACGCGTGCAGTAGCAGGGTCGTAGTAAGGCAGATTGATATCGGGCATTTTTTGCGTGCCTGTTTGCTCAGGCACAAAGGGCACGGTGACCCGCAAGACTTGCAGCGCGCTCGTGGCGCGCGTGCCATCGTTGTCGTTCACTGTTAGCGGATAAAAATTAAATGCTGCATCGCTGCGCAAGGTTGACAGCAAACCACGCACACCTTCCGCACTGATGCCATTGCCCTGAACCGTCAACACCCAATTCACCGGCCTGTGCAAAGCCAGCTTAACTGGCAGGTCTTGCACGCTTACAACAGGTTTTCCTATCGGCACATAAACCGGCAGATAGGCAGGCACTGCCGCAACATCGAGACGCAACGGTGCGACCGGATAACGCAGACGCGTACCAAATTTGAAAGCATCCAGCAGCGGAAACTCCACATTTAATTTACCGTCACGCAACGGCATCAGCGCCCACGCATAACGATGTAGCGTATAACGCACACCATCCAGCGTCTCTTCACTTTGGCTTTCTGCCAATCGGCGCAAATGCGCACCCGGCGCCACGATCTCGTGCGGCGCTGTCCATTGCAGCGAGCCATCGTCATAGATATCCAGCGTCAGCGTTACTTCCTGCCGAACCAGCGGATGGGCATTATCGCTTGCCGTTTTGAAAACAACTTTGCTTAGCTGCTTATTGAAGGCAAGCACCGACACATGCAGTGCAGTGCTGTGTTTGTCTTTGTAGTGCAACGCCGGGATAGTCAGCTTGCCTGTATGCAAGGGATACAGTATCAGCGTCATGGTCTCGACATTGATGCTGCGGCCTTTTTTATGCAGTTTGCTTGCAGCGGTGGAAACGCTGTAAATATTGAAATTCTGCTTCAGCTTGGCGAGATTGACATCGCTGACAATGTCGCTTGCGCCCTCCACTGTTAACGTTACGGTCAGCGCCTCACCCAGCGCCATGCTCTGCTTGTCGGTGTTGATCGCCATGTGTACGTCTGCCACGGCCTGACTGGAGCCAAACACACCCGCCAGCAAACACAGCAGCCAGAATCTGCTTACCATGGCGGCATCTCCAGTTGCGGCGTGTAGTCGCGATTGGCTTCGATCTTGAGCAAGGATTTATGCAGCACGACAGGATAATCTTCCAGCAGCTCCAGTTTTTTCAGCGCGGCACGATAGGCAATATCACGATCGACTGCTACTAACTCCTGATTGCCAGAGCCGCTCTGTTTTGATTTCAATACCGCCATGGCATCATTTGCCAACTCACTGCCGACGCCCGGCGTCTTGTCTTTCTTGTCGTCAGAGGGCTCCATCGACAACGGCTGGTCTTCGGCATCGTCACCCAAACCGCCGCCGGTGTCTCGCCCGCGGTGTCCCAACACGCCGGTGGATTTCTTTTTCGCTTTGGCGATCTCCGACAGCTTGCCTGCCGCCATCGCCAGATTGGCGCGGGCATTTTGCCTGAGTGCAGCACTCGGCTGATCCGGCGAATATTTAAGCACACCGAGAAACGCATCGGCAGCAGCCAGATAATTACCCGCCATATAGTAGCTGTTGCCCAGATTGAACAAAGCCTGTTCACGCTGTGTTGATTCGATCGCTTCCAGCAGCGCACGGCTGAATTGCGCTATCGCATAGGGATAATCCTTGCGCCGGTATGCCGTGGCACCTTCACCCATGCGTGCAGCATAACCCGGCAGTGCCGCGTAATGCATTTGCGCTTGAGCAAATTTTTGCGCGTGATAAGCGGCATAGGCCTCGCTTTCCCCGGCATGCACTTCCGCCGCAGCGGAAAATAAAAACATAAGCACCAGCAGATGTTTAAGCCCTAATACATTGATTATATTAAATAAATAATCAATATGTAAAAATGCAAACAACAGCAATGCCGGCAACAAAAAGTAGGCATACAGTTCTTGCCAGCTATGCACATTTTCTGTGGTGGCTTTTGCCCCCGGCACACTGAGCAGGCCGCGATCATACAATGCCTGCCAGTCGGTATCGCCGTCAGCAACTTGTACAAATTTGCCATCCGTCTTCGCGGCCAGATCAGCAAAGCCGGCAGCATCCATCTTGCTGACCACCTCCACCCCCTCGGATACCAAAGTATTACCATCGGCCTGCGTTATGGTGGCACCCTGTTGCGTGCCAACGCCAAGAATGAACAAGGGCACACCGGCCTGTTTGAGCTTGTCCGCAGCCTCCCATGCGGCAGCGCCAGCCGGGCCCGACAGGGCGCTGGTTTCCGCATCGGTCAGCAGCAGAATGGCACTGTGCGAAATTTTTCCACCGCTGTTGTCGGCATTATTACTCTGGCTCATGTTGCGCAGTGCCAGCTCAAGCGCACTGGCCAGAGCCGTGCCGGGTGCATCAAACAAGGATGGTTCGGCAATATTCAGGTAATAACGCAAGGCCGCTTCATCGCGGTTCAGCGGCATCAGCATACCGGCGCTGCCGGAAAAAGCGATCAGGCCTATGCGCTCACCATGCAATCTTGGAAGCAGATCCAGCAACTCCAGCTTTGCACGCTGCAAGCGTTGCGGGGAAATATCCTGTGCCAGCATGGAAGGCGACACATCCAGCAGCAGCATGATATCCAGACGATGCTGCTGCCTTGCCTGCTGATGCGCCTGTTCGCTCACCAACGGCAGACGTGGCCCCGCCAATGACCCTGCCAACAAGATCCACGCAAGCACATTGAACAGCGCGCGCCCTCTGCCCTGCGGCCCTTGCACATTCTCGCGCATCACCCAGGGCAGCAGATGCGCCTCGGCATAATGCAACACCTGGTTGCGGCGCAGCCTGAGCAGCAACGCTATCAGCACGGGTTGCAATGCCAGCAGCGACCACCACGGATGCGTCCATTCGAGTTGCGCAAACGTGGTCCAGTTCATCATGCGGCCACCCTGCGTATTTGCATGATGCGCGCGGCACTCAACAACAAGGCAGCCAGCAATAACAAGACACCATACCACTCTTGCACCCTGCGCTGGGTGGAGGGGCGTGTGATGGTTTGTTCCAGCTTGCCGATATCATCCACCACCTGCTGCAAGGATGCGCTGTTATCGGCACGGTAATAACGGCCGCCGGTGAGCGCGGCAATTTTCTGCATACCCGGTTCCGTCGAGATTGTATTTTGCGGCACCGCGACACGTCCCTCGGCGAACAGGTCGCTGCCGATCTGCACGGTATAAATCGCCACACCCATACGCCGGGCCAGCTCCACCGCTTCAGTGGGTGACAGGTCTCCCGCATTATTGTCCGTGTTATCGCTGAACAGTATCAGCGCGGGACGCAAGGCCTGGCGCTCGCGCACCTGCTTCAGCGCCAGCCCGATCGCATCGCCCATGGCGGTATTGTCACCGGCTATGCCGACCTGCACCTGGCGGATCATGCCTGTCACCAGATCACGGTCAAAACTGGGCGGCACGATTGTCGCTGCTGTGGTGCCGAATACAATCACGCCAAAACGGTCGCCGCGGCGCGCTGCAACAAAACGGCTCACTACGTTCTTCAATACAGCGAGACGTTCCACACGCTGGCCGTTCAGTTCAAAGTCGTCGATGCTCATGGTTTTTGACGTGTCGATCAGCATCACGATATCGCGGCCTTCGGGTTTTTGCGGAATCAGCTCGCCGATACGTTGCGGTTGCGCCAGGGCCAATACCAGCAACAGCAACGCGCTGCCATTAAGCAGCAACAGCCAGCGTGATGAAACCGGCGCTGCATTTTTATCCTCCGCCAGCGGGCTAAGATCAGGGTGCAGCAACAGCATCTGTGAATTGCCCAGATCGTTTGCGCCAGAGCTTTTACGCGCTGCACGCCACAACAGTGCAAGCAGCAACGGCATCAGCAGCAACCAGGCGGGATGGGCAAGAACGATCATTATTTAAATTAATTCAATATAATCAATATATTACAAAAACAAAGGGCGCGTCTGGCTCCACAATCCCAACACGCTGATAACCACCACACCCGCCCCCATCCAGCGTTTGAAAACCACATCGTTTTTACTGATGCTGTGATGCGCCTTCAGCCCGATAAAATGGCCTATCGTTGCCACTGGCAACAGGGCCAGAGAAGTGGTGAAATGCAGATCGACCCTGAACATCATGAAGGTCGACATCTTGATGCTGACCAGCACAAACCACAGCACGAACAAGGTGTCGCGCAACTGCTCTTTGCG
>JBBQYH010000010.1:0-28083 GCA_038208855.1 Burkholderiales bacterium | reverse complement strand
TGGCATCCCCCCCATTGCAGTGTGCTGTGGACGATGGGCAAGCCTGCAATTTGTCAGAAGCGACTGCGGAGTGGGATGGTTTGGCAATATCCTGTTTTGAATATCAAGGCAATGCCGTGCCAGTATTAAATCTGTATCGTTTGTTTAATACGCTGCCGGATTCATAATTTCTGGAGATCAATTTTCTGTTGGTTGGAAACGAAGTAACATTATCCATTGCATGGTTGACATGGGAGCGCTTACTGGATAAATTCAGGCGCTTTACTAACAATCAACCACAGGAGTATTACATGTCAGTACTAGTCGGCAAAGCTGCCCCCGATTTCAATGCCGTAACCGTGATGGGCAACAATGACATTAACGAAAATTTTAATCTGAAAAAACATCTGAACGGCAAGTACGGCGTCATTTTTTTCTATCCACTGGATTTTACCTTTGTCTGCCCGTCTGAATTGATAGCATTTGATCATCGTCTGGACGAGTTCAAAAAACGCAATGTTGAAGTGATTGGGATTTCGATAGACTCTCAATTTACGCATCTCGCCTGGAAAAATACACCGGTCAACAATGGCGGCATAGGGAAAGTCGGCTATCCCTTGGTGGCAGACATAAAGCATGAGATTTGCAAGGCATATGATGTGGAAGCTGTAGAAGGTGTTGCCTATCGCGGCTCTTTCCTGATCGATCGTGCCGGTATCGTACGCCATCAGGTAGTGAACGATTTACCTTTGGGACGCAATATTGATGAAATGCTGCGCATGATAGATGCTCTGCAATTTACCGAAGAACATGGTGAAGTATGCCCTGCAGGCTGGAGCAAAGGCAAGGAAGGTATGGGCGCTTCTACGGAAGGTGTAGCCAAATATCTGGCGGCGCATTCCAAAGATCTGTAATTTTGGTTCTATTGTATTGAATAAAAACGGCTCCCGCAGGAGCCGTTTTTATTAGTGTAGCCGCCAGTCGGGCTTTAAAATTCGAGTTAATCAATTACAATATTGTTGTCCGCCATTTTTTGGGGTTTTATCCATGTTGATCTGGTTTGTTATTTTGTATCTGTTGATCTCTATCGCTATCGGTCTGTACGCAGCAACACGCGTACATAATGTCAAAGATTACGTGGTTGCGGGGCGCCATTTGCCTTTGTATGTAGTGACTGCAACAGTTTTTGCCACCTGGTTCGGATCGGAAACCGTACTGGGTATATCTGCCAAATTTGTAAAGGATGGCTTGTCGGGTATTGTTGAAGACCCGTTCGGTGCCAGCATGTGCCTTATTTTTGTCGGCCTGTTCTTTGCGGCTAAGCTGTACAGACTGAACCTGATCACGATAGGTGATTACTATAAATCACGCTATGGACGTACAGTGGAGGTGATTACCAGTATTGCTATTATTATTTCATACCTGGGATGGGTCGCCGCACAAATAGTTGCCCTGGGTCTGGTTTTTTCATTTGTGACACAGGGGGCTGTTACGCATAACGAAGGCATGATTGTCGGTGCGACTATCGTGCTGGTTTACACGCTGTTTGGCGGTATGTGGTCGGTGGCGATGACCGATGCTTTTCAAATGACGATCATAGTTGTCGCTTTGCTCTATCTGTCCTGGTTGGTGTCGGGTATGGCAGGTGGAACAGCAGTGGTAATCAATCATGCAATGCAGGAGGACAAGTTTGCCTTTTGGCCCAAGCTGGAAACGCGCGATGTACTCGCCTTCGTTGGCGCCGCACTGACCATGATGCTGGGATCCATTCCGCAGCAGGATGTGTTTCAGCGTGTGATGTCTGCCAAAGATGAAAAAACTGCCGTGCGCGGTGCGATATTCGGCGGCTCATTATATTTTCTGTTTGCGTTTATACCTTTGTTCCTGGCTTATTCTGCATCCCTGATAGATCCTGTAATGGTGAATGACCTGATAGACAAGGATGCGCAATTGATTTTGCCCACACTGATACTTAACCATACGCCCGTATTTGCGCAAGTGATGTTCTTTGGAGCGTTGCTGTCTGCAATTATGAGTACTGCGAGTGGAACTTTGCTGGCACCTTCGGTGACTTTTACCGAAAACATTTTAAAGGAAATTATCGGCCCTCAGAGTGACCGGCATTTCTTGTGGATGATGCGCGCTGTAGTCGTATGTTTTACAGTTGCAGTGACTTTGTTTGCGCTCACATCAAATGCAAGCATTTATGAAATGGTGGGCAATGCCTACAAGGTGACGCTGGTGGCGGCTTTTATTCCTTTGGTGTGCGGACTTTACTGGAAACGTGCCAATAATCAAGGTGCTTTGTTTGCCATTGCTGCGGGAATCTCAACCTGGTTATTGTTGGAAATTTTCATGGCGGACGGACTATGGCCGCCGCAATTGGCCGGATTGCTGATGAGCGCACTGGGCATGCTGGCGGGATCATTGCTGCCGGATATGACACGATCCAGCAAGCGCTTGTTGTAAAAGATGCTATAAATTATAAATGTTGCAACTGTCATGTAACTGTCATAATTCTTTCATATCATTGAATGCTGGGTGGCAAATTATCTATAGGGAATGATGATGACAGCAAATATTTTGATTGTTGAAGATGAGCCGGCAATTCAGGAGCTATTGGCATTTAATGTCAATCAGTGTGGCTATCGGGCCACACAGGCGTTTGATGTGCTCAGTGCGACCAAACAGATCAATCATGCTCTGCCTGATCTGGTTTTGTTGGACTGGATGTTGCCGGATACAACCGGGGTGGAATTTGCCCGGCGTTTGCGCTTGGACCAGCGTACGCGCAACATTCCCATTATCATGTTGACGGCCCGCACTGACGAAAGGGATAAAGTCATGGGTTTGGAATCGGGCGCGGATGATTACATTACCAAGCCTTTTTCACCACGAGAATTGATGGCACGTATCAGGGCCGTTTTACGCAGGCGCATGCCCGAAATGAGCGAGGAAACAGTCAGTGTGTGCGGTCTAGAATTATCACCCGCCACGCACCGCGTGCATGCAAAAGGCATTTCCCTGGAACTGGGCCCGACAGAATTTCGCATATTGCATTTTTTCATGACACATGCCGAACGTGTATACAGTCGAACCCAATTGCTTGATCAAGTTTGGGGCGATCATGTATTTGTGGAAGAGCGAACAGTAGATGTGCATATACGCCGCTTGCGCCAGGCTTTGGAACCGTCAGGGCTGGATAGCCTGGTGCAGACTGTGAGGGGCAGCGGTTACAGATTTTCTCCAACTTGATTATTTCACCTTAATACGCAGAAATCCGAATACACTGCAAAGTATAATGACGACACCATATTTTATAAGGCCAGCTCGTGTTTGATGTTTGGCGTCACGCCCTGATATATCTCTTTACTGCAGTCATCCTGTCATTATTTTTGTGGGCAGTTGCCGGCGCTATACCTGCAGCCGTTTTCTTTGGAATTTTGTTGACGGTGCGCTGGCTATTCCATGTGCACAATCTTGCCAAGCTGGGCTATTGGCTGGGGAATGCAGAAGAACGCAGTGTGCCCGAGGGCGAAGGACCGTGGGAAGATATCTTTGCGCGTCTGAACAAAATGATGCGAGAACACCGTAAGGAGCGGGCCAAACGTGCTTCGGCCCTGCATGATCTGGAACTGGCTACCTCGGCATTGCCCGAGGGAGTGGTGAGTTTGGACAAGACCGAACATATAGAGTGGTGCAACCCGCTTGCAGAAATGCATCTGGGAATAGATAGCAATAGAGATATCGGGCAGCAAATTACATATCTGGTACGCCAGCCGGAATTTATTGAATATCTTGCGGCAAAGAATTATGCCGAGCCGTTGTTGTTACGCGGAGTGCGCCAGGATGATCTGGTTTTATCCTGCAAACTGGTTGGTTACAGCGGCAACAAAAAATTACTGGTTACCCGGGATGTGACGCGTTTTGAGCATGTTGAAACCATGCGGCGCGATTTTGTTGCCAATGTGTCGCATGAGCTGCGTACGCCGTTAACGGTGGTCAATGGCTTTGTGGAAACGCTGCAGGATATGCCAAGTCTTGAAAACGATATGTCCCGGCGCGCACTAAACATGATGGGCGATCAAACTTTGCGTATGACCCATCTGGTTGGCGATTTGTTGACATTGTCCAAACTTGAGGACAGGTTGAACGTGCTCAAAGAGGAGGTCGTGGATGTAGTTGCAATGTTGCAAGGGTGCTATGAGATAGGCCTGGAATTAAGCGGCGGAAAACATCAGCTTAAACTTGAGTTGTTGAGTGAAATTAAATTGCTTGGTTGTTTTGAAGAATTGCGCAGTGCTTTTGGTAATCTGGTTTCAAATGCCATACGTTATACCCCGCCGGGAGGGAAAATATTTATAAGCTGGTCTGTGCGGAATGATGGTCAGCCGGTTTTCAGTGTAAGAGATAGCGGTATAGGCATACCTCAGCAGCATATTCCGCGCTTAACCGAACGGTTTTACCGTGTGGACAGCAGCCGCTCCAGGGAGACTGGAGGCACCGGGCTAGGATTGGCGATAGTCAAGCACATAGCCAGTCGCCATCAGGCACATTTGGAAATTTTCAGTGATGAAGACAAAGGAAGCACATTCAGTATTGTATTTCCGGCAACAAGGGGACAGGAGTAACCTGGTGGTTGTGTTGTTACTGTTCCTGAGTAAAGCTTATACGTTCGAAATCTATGCCGTTCAACACGCTGAATCCCATTTTGATATTGCTTTTTTCTTTGCCGGGCAGTGACATTTCACATTGCAGATTGGCTTTGAATGCATCGCGGGGCACGATCAGGCTTCCTGATATCTTCAGTGTCATGATTTCCGGCAGCAAGAGGGCCGGTATTGCTTTAATCGTTGAGGAATCACTCCCGTTACCTTTAGTTTTCAAAGTAACGGCTTGTGCTACGCCCGGTAAATACTGGACGCCCATTTTTAATTGGCCGCTACGTGTCACGCTGCGCCAAGTGACTGTGCCGAGCATAAACGCATTGGCATCTTTGGTGCGCAAGGCGATCAGTTGATTATTGCCTATACGTTCACCTTCCCTGGTTTCACGCAACAGCCTTGCGCCAAGTATGCTTTCATTTTCTATAGACCAACTTTCCAGATCTTCAATTGCAGGAAGACTGGTTGAGGCAAAAGTATGGCCTACAGTTGCTATCTGTTTGTGAGCAGCAGTATCGATCTCGGCATTGGAACTATTGCTGGAGCCTGGACTGGAATGTTTCGAAGGTTTTAAGGGTTTTCCGGATACATGGGAATAAATTAATTCAAAGCCGGTTCCCAGCTTTGCAGACAAGGTTACATTATGTCGTTCTGCCGAGCGGTCACTGGCGCCCTCGCACCACATATGCAGCAGTTGATTTAAAAATGATATGCAGTCCACACCATAGAATTCGGTGCCCAGCTCCAAGTGCAAGGGTGATTGTCCCTGTTGCAGCAAGATACTTTTCACGCGCAGCAGTTTGCTTATCGGAACCATGGCAAGAAAACGCCAATGATCTGACTGAGTGGCCTGGCCTACATCCTGCAAGCCTTTTTCGCCGCTCAAATCAACCGCCAACGGCGGAGCGTCACCCTTGCTCACGACACAGCGTCGTTCTATTGTTATTACATCTGCCCACAGGGTGAGCCAGCGATCAAGCAGTTGTAGCTGGGTACGAGTGAGCTCTGATGGCCTGGCTTGGCAGGTAAGCAGTATCTTTGCATACATGGTGTGGCAGGAAGTGCCTTGTGCAGCACCATGCAAGACATCTATGATTTTCTCATGCTGCAATGTATTGCCTTCGGTAAAGGAATACAAGGCATGAAGTTGTTGCCAGAGTGCCCCGTCAAATTCGTATCCGTTGCGCAGGTACTCTATGATTTGCAGGCTGCCGTACAACATAAAACGATGACATAGCAGCACACCGTATTTGGCCAGCTGTACATCGCCGTCCATGAAGTCCTGCAGACAGCGCTGATAACCAGTAAGCATGCTCTGCCATAAACCGGTAATGGAAGTGAGGATTGCAAATTCCTCGTCACTCAACGGCAGTTTTTTTGCGACTAGTTTTTTTGCATAATCGGTTTGAACCGTGGCAACAGTTTCGCGCAACTTCTCCAGGGTATTCAGCCTATCCAGCACACGCATGGGATGACGGTTAAATTCAGCAATCTGGTTACGCAATATGCGGTGTACTGCGTGTAAATTAGTGAACTGAAGCTTGGAAATCCACAGTTCACAGGACGCAGGGTCCTTGAATGCAGGATTGGCACGATCATCGGTAGGTTCCAGAGGCAGCGTCAACATGTCAGGCAGTCAACTTTTTCCGAATGACAGAAGTTAGCCGATTACGGATATCTGTAATGTCTGAAATTCGCGTTTTACGCTGAGCCTGACCCCATATCGGATTCGGGAAATGCTTATCATCAAGATAACGTGGTATTACATGCCAGTGCAGATGGGGGGTCATGTTTCCAAGGCTGGCCAGATTGATTTTTTGCGGCTGCATTACCTCGCGCACTGCATGTTCAACGGAGAAAACGGTATTCATCAATTCTGAGCGTCCTTGAACGTCAAGATCGCTCATCTCCTTGATATGATCATTCCATATAACACGACAAAACCCCGGGTAATCTGCATCGTCTACCAGTATTACACGGCATTGACTATTGTTCCAGAGCAAGATTTCGTCAGATGCAGCGCAGAGTTCACAATTCATATTTTTCACAAGAATCATTTTTAGGCTAGTATTGTAACGGGAAAGCGCTTGCTGGAAAATGCGTTAGGCAAATCAGATAATTTATGAAAAATAGAAGTATGTTCAATATACAGCTTAGTGTATGCATGGCCGTTGGCCGGATTAATTGCGAAAGGGATAAGTAACATGTTGAATCTGGATAAAATTATTGTGGAGTTTGATAAGGGTTTGCGAACCTTGTTTAGTCAGGCACACAGCATACGCATTCATCCTGATACGGGAATTTCTGAAACAGAACTGAGCGACAGCGATAAACAGGTGTCTGTATCACTGATGCGTGTAAATCACTGTGGTGAAATATGTGCCCAAGCCCTGTACCAGGGGCAAGCCCTGACTGCTCGAGGTGCGCAAGTTCAACGCGAGCTGGCGGATGCAGCACGCGAGGAGACTGAGCATCTGGCTTGGACTGCGCAGCGGGTGCACGACTTGGGCGGTCATGTCAGTGTACTTAATCCAATATGGTATACGAGCTCTTTGGCGATCGGTGCTGTTGCTGGCTTGTTGGGTGACAAGTGGAATTTGGGTTTTCTGGCAGAAACTGAACATCAGGTGGGTGAGCATCTGCAAAGCCATTTGAATAAGTTGCCGCTACAGGATGCCAGGAGTCGTGCAGTGGTACAGCAGATGTATACGGATGAAACAAGACATGCTCAGATGGCAACTGGCTTGGGCGGTGCCGAACTGCCGATGCCGGTCAAATTGGCTATGCGCTTAAGCGGTAAAGTCATGACTGGCACGGCTTATTGGCTATAACCAAAGTTTATACTTTTGCAGTTAATTTTGCTTGCTTCAGGAAATTTGCACTACTTCGAAATCATGGCTTATATCAGCCACCTTGCCCAGCATGATGGAAGCTGAACAGTACTTCTCGGCTGAAAGTTTGATGGCGCGTTCAACCAGATCGGTTTTTAAATCCTTGCCGCTCACCACAAAGTGAAAATGAATCTTGGTGAATATTTTTGGATCTTCTGCGGCACGTTCGGCTTGTATTTCCACCACGCAATCCAGGACTTGCTGCCGGCTTTTCTTCAGAATGTGGATGACGTCATAGGTTGTGCAGCCACCGGTACCGATCAACAGCAATTCCATGGGGCGTGGTCCCAGATTGCGCCCTCCGCCTTCTGCTGCGCCATCCATCAGGACGGCGTGACCACTTTCAGTTTCACCCAGAAATGAAACCTGTTCTACCCATTTAATGCGTGCTTTCATGCCGTGATTCCTTTGCTTGTAATCTCAGGATTTTAACCTATACCAGAAAATACCAATTACTTCGTGAAAAAATATCTGGCTGTCTTGTAAGGCACATGCCTTGGGTATAAATGCAGGCAGGTCTAAATTGTACCTGGTGGTATATGCGGTAGGGGCAGGAGTCACCTCAAATCCGGCGGCTTGGAATGCGCGTACAGCTCTGGGCATATGCCATGCATGGGTCACCAGATATATGCGCTTGATATTGTGTTGTTGCAGTATGCGATAACTATAGCGTGCATTTTCAAAAGTATTGTCCGAATCGTCTTCTGTCCATTTTACCGGGGTGTGAAACTCCTGTTCAAGAACCTGGCGCATTTGCTGTGCTTCGGACAGCGAATTGCCCAGTGGTTTGCCGCCTGTCACAAGCACCGGTTTGGCAGTATCACGGTAAAGCTTTGCAGCATAGCGCAGACGTAACAGCGTAGCTTCACCTACTGTGTCTCCTGCATATTCCGGCGCATTGAAGTAGGTGCCGCCACCCAACACTATTATCGCGTCGGCTGCTTTTGATTTGATATCAAGAGGCGGGAATTTTTCCAGTGACTGTAGCAGTGTATAGGCTACAACAGGAGTGGATAATAACCACAATAAAGATATTGTGACGCTGAGCAGGGCGCGAGCAATACGGGGTTTTCTGTTGTATAGCAGCAAGCCAGCCAGGCCTAAGAGCAGCAGATTAAGCGGGGGTAACAAGAAAGCAGCTATAAGGTTGGTGAAAAACCAGGACATAGACTAAGGCATTAATTAAAGATCAATAACCCGATATATTGCACACTCATACCCGTCATTGCAATGAGCGGGTTTTGTTGATTCGTCTATATTCAGATATTGACATCCAGTTTTATGGTTTTTTTTGACCAATCTTTACAAGTTGTTGGCAGTAATCGCCTGTAGAAGTTCTCCATTATGTTCATTTCTGCGTTAGCCTGATTGTTTTTTGTCTGTAAACAGTATTGGATATATGCGATTTGAATTTTGAGAACTGTTATTTCTGCAATTCTTCCGATTTCTTGATTCGCATGTATCTTTCTGATTTTGTTAGATTGTATAGGTTCGCAATGCATGTTTACCCCAGCAATTATTTGAATATTGCATATCGTAGCAATGCAATATTGCTGTATCGTGACAAGCTTGATTCTTTGCTGATTGACTGCAAGTGGAATTAAAGAATGCAGGTTAAAATTAAAATGTTGTGTAATATCAATATATTAGCCTGTGGTGACATTTATGTCTTGTAATATGACATGCAACAATATATTTGACAGGGATAGCGGGTGTCTATACAATCCGCGCCCTTCGAAGTTTACTAATTATTGTTTTAGGAAGTGCAATGAAAACATTTTCCGCTAAAGCGCATGAAGTTCAGCATGACTGGTTGTTGGTTGATGCTACGGACAAAATTCTAGGTCGTTTAGCCAGCCAGATCGCATCCCGTCTACGCGGTAAGCACAAGGCCATCTATACCCCCCATACCGATACCGGCGATTTTGTGGTCGTGGTAAACGCAGAAAAGCTGCGTGTAACCGGCAACAAGGCGAAAGACAAAATGTACTATCGCCATACCACCTATCCGGGCGGAATATACGAAACCAACTTCACCAAGTTGCTGGATCGTCATCCTCACCGTGTTTTGTATAAAGCCGTGCGTGGCATGATGCCCAAAGGCCCGTTGGGATATGCAATGCTGCGTAAATTGAAGGTGTATGCCGGCGCAAGCCATCCGCATAGCGCGCAGCAACCCAAACCTATTGATCTGTTGAAAGCATAATCATGAGCGTTACTTATAACTACGGCACAGGCCGTCGCAAAAACGCAGTAGCCCGCGTATTTATCAAGCCGGGCAAAGGCGATATCATCGTTAACGACAAGCCGGTCGATGTGTATTTCTCGCGTGAAACCGGTCGTATGGTTGTACGCCAGCCGCTGGAATTGACTGAGACTGTTGGTAAATTTGATATCATGGTTAACGTGCAGGGCGGCGGTGAATCCGGCCAGGCCGGTGCGGTTCGCCACGGCATTACGCGTGCATTGATCGATTTCGACGAGACGCTGCGTCCTGTATTGCGTGTGGCCGGTTTGGTCACTCGCGATGCGCGTGAAGTGGAACGTAAAAAAGTTGGTTTGCGCAAGGCGCGTAAGCGTAAACAATTCTCCAAGCGTTAATTTGTTTTGGAAATACCGAAAAAAACCGCCAAATGGCGGTTTTTTTCATTTATTATTCAGGGTTGAAGGTAAACAGCTTCACAAACAACCTTAAAAGGAGAGACAAGTGATTAAAGCAGGTATTGTCGGCGGCACGGGTTATACCGGTGTTGAGCTATTACGCCTGTTGGCATTGCATCCACAGGTGGAGTTGCACGCTATAACTTCGCGTGCCGATGCCGGTACGCCGGTTAATCAGATGTTTCCCAGCTTGCGCGGCTATTGCGATATCAGCTTTTCTCATCCTGACACAGCGCAGCTTGAACAATGTGATGTGGTTTTCTTCGCTACGCCCAATGGTATTGCGATGCAACAGACTCGAGCTTTACTCGATGCCGGGGTAAGAGTCATAGATCTGGCCGCAGATTTTCGTATCAAAGACGTCAAGGTATGGGAAAAGTGGTATGGCATGAGTCACGTTTGTCCAGATCTGATTGAATCGGCTGTTTACGGAATGCCGGAAGTGAATCGTGAGCAAATAAAGCAAGCCAGATTAGTGGCCAATCCGGGTTGTTATCCAACTGCCGTGCAATTGGGCTTTTTGCCCTTGATAGAGGCGGGTGTCGTCGATAGCAGTAGCCTGATTGCGGATGCCAAATCAGGCGTGTCGGGTGCTGGCCGCAAAGCTGAGATTGGTTCGCTGTTTGCCGAGGCATCTGATAATTTCAAGGCATATGGCGTAGCCGGACACCGGCATTTGCCGGAAATTCGGCAGGGATTGTCGTTGGCGGGCAAGCATGAGGTGGGACTGACCTTTGTACCTCATCTCACTCCGTTGATCAGGGGTATCCATGCAACTCTTTATGCGAAACTCAAGTCTGAGGTGGATTTGCAGAATTTATTTGAGCAACGTTTTAAAAATGAGCCATTTGTTGATGTATTACCCGCAGGAAGCTTGCCGGAAACTCGCTCTGTCCGCGGTTCCAACCATTGCAGAATAGCGCTATATCGGCCGCAGGATGGGGATACTGTCGTAGTACTGTCTGTGATCGACAATCTGGTGAAAGGCGCGGCAGGACAGGCTGTGCATAATATGAATATCATGTTCGGTCTGCCCGAAGCAACCGCTTTGAATATAGTGCCCTTATTACCCTGATACTATGCGATTTAGAAAAATAGAACGAAGATTCAGTATTTCAGCTCAGCGTTTATCTGTTAAACCCCATATACCCTGGTATGTACGCTGGGCAATTGCTTTGCCCTTTGTTTTCGCACTGGGTGGTCTGGTGTGGTGGGCGTATGACTCGGGTCTAGAGCTCGCGGGTTTTCATCGTGGTCAGGCAGTTAAGGAGTTGGAGGATTTGCGTGAATCACTGTCAGGCTTGCAGGAAGAAAATGCCAAGTTAAGTAGCAAGGCGGCCTCATTTGAACGGCAAGCGCAAATGGAACATGCGGCCAATGAGGAAATAATAAATCAAATCAAAGCGTTGGGTGATGAAAATGCACGCCTGAAAGAAAATGTAACGTTTTTCCAAAACCTTCCGTTGGCACAAGGTGAGAGTCAAAGCGAATTATCAATTCTTCATTTGAAAGTCGAACGTGATTCATTGCCGGGTGAATATAATTGCCGATTGATCCTGGTGCAGTCAGTCAAGCAACGGGGCAAGGCATTTCAGGGTAATATGCAGTTGATAGTCAATGCCTTAAAAGATGGCAAGAAAGTGGTGCTACAATTCCCCCTTGAAAGCTCAGCGGATGAAGTGGCAGCCTATCAACTCAATTTCAAGTACTATCAAGTCATTGATCGTGCATTCAAGGTAACGCCTGGCATGGTGATTGATAATGTTCAGGTTAGGGTTTTCGAGCGCGGTGTGCGCGAACCCAAAGTCATACAAAGCGTTGGTTTATCTTAAGGAGGGTACATGTTTGGTTCGGGACAAAGCAAGCCGCAAAATCGCATAGATTCATTGATAGGTGCGGGAACAAGGATAGTCGGCGACGTTCACTTTACAGGCGGGCTCAGGGTTGATGGTGAAATAGACGGCAGTATAATTGCCACGCCAGGCAAGCCGAGCACTCTGGTACTCAGTGAGCATGCACGTGTGAACGGTGAGGTTAATGTTACGCATCTAGTGGTCAACGGTGAAGTGACTGGGCCGGTCAGCGTTGCAGAATATTTGGAACTACAAAGCAAATCCAAGGTCACAGGCGACGTACATTACAAAACGCTGGAAATCCAGCTTGGTGCTGTTGTTGAAGGAAAATTGATACATTTGGCCGATACAACAGAGAAGATAGTCGCATTCAAGCTGAGTAGCTCGGAAAACAGTTAAACCTTAACGCTTGTATTGTTGATATTCGTTTCAAATAGTTTATAGTGAACCAATAGTTCGCAAATCTCCAAGGAGTAAGATATGAATGCAGTAACAGAGATACAGGATCCATTGTTGTTTACTGATAGTGCAGCTAGCAAAGTCAAGCAACTGATTGAAGAAGAAGGTAATACTGATTTGAAACTTCGCGTTTTTGTTAGTGGCGGTGGCTGTTCGGGATTCCAATACGGATTTACCTTTGATGAGGTGATCAATGAAGATGATACCGTGATGAATAAAAACGGCGTACAACTGCTGGTTGATCCCATGAGCTTCCAATATCTGGTTGGAGCCGAAATTGATTATCAGGAAGGTTTGGAGGGGGCGCAGTTTGTGATTAAAAATCCCAATGCAACCACAACTTGCGGTTGCGGCTCATCCTTCTCAGCTTAATTTTAAATTGGGCAGTCGGCAAAAAACGAGGGGCGCAGGCCTGCTCGTTTTTTTACGCCTGATAAATGGCGCCAAGTATACAGGGATGGCGTGCACCGGTTGCTTCCGGCAAGTTGGCGCTGTGTCCCAGTATGGTTTGCTGTGCCAGCCATGCAAAGGCTATGGCCTCTAGCCAGTCGGTAGCAAAGCCAAGTTGATCTGTAAGGCGTATTTGGCAATCGGGTAGCGCATCAGTTAAAGATGCAACGAGCGCACTGTTATGCGCGCCTCCACCGCATAAATATACCTCTTTAGCACCAGAACAATAAGTCAAAATCGAACTGCTGATCGAGTGAGCAGTCAGCGCTAGCAGTGTTGTCTGTACATCGGCGGCTGCTTCATTGCCGTTTAGTTTTTGTTGCAGCCAATGCATATTGAACAGGTCGCGACCGCAGCTTTTTGGTGGGGGTAGGTGTAGATAGGGCTCGTTAGACAGCTTCTCCAGTAGTTCCGGAATAATTTTCCCGCTGGATGCCCAGGCGCCATTCTTGTCATACTCTTGCTTCAGGTGTTGGTTTATCCACGCATCCATCAACAGATTGCCGGGACCGCAATCAAACCCGCAGGTTTTTTGTCCGGGCCGCAAGTTGGTGAGATTGCTGATGCCGCCAATATTCACAATGACGCGATGAATATCCGGATGGCGCAACATTTTATCGTGAAAAGCAGGCACCAGAGGCGCGCCTTGCCCGCCTGCAGCTATGTCCCTGCTGCGAAAATCACTCACCACGGTAATGCCGCTCAACTCTGCCAGCAGTGCAGCATTGCATAATTGCACGGTGTAGCCGTGTTCAGGACGGTGCCTGATGGTCTGCCCATGACAACCTATAGCGATGACTTTATGCGCACTCACGTTGGCCTTGGCAAGCAGTTCTTGTGTGGCCGCGGCATAACGTCGCGCCAGGTCATTGGCGATCAACAATGCTTGATGGAGTTCGTTTTGTGAGGGGTGGTGCAGTTGCAGTAGCGCTTCGCGGAGTTCGGGCTGGTAGGCTTGATAATGAGTTGCAAATAGCGCAGGAGTAGTTCCGGAAAAATCAAGCAGCGCAGTGTCAATGCCATCCAGACTGGTGCCTGACATTATGCCGACATAAAGTTCAGGTTTTCTCATACTTGGCCTTCTGCAGGCGCATCATTCTGCTTTTGCGAGTTGACTGCCTATGAGCATGCCAAGACGAGCATTCAAATTTGATGTGGCAGCTTGAAACTGTGCTCTCTGAATCGAGTTGATCGGTCTGGCATCGGGCAATGCTACACGTAACGGATCGCGTTGCTGGCCATTGATTTTGAATTCGTAATGTAGATGAGGTCCAGTTGCCATGCCGGACTGACCTACATAAGCGATGATATCACCTTGGGCGACTCGCTGGCCACGGTGGAGTCCGCTAGCGAAACGCGACAGATGACCATATACAGTGGAATAATGACCCTGATGATTCACCATGACTACATTGCCATAGCCGTTCTGCTTGCCCGCAAAAGAAACGATTCCATCGGCGGTTACTTTTACTTTTGTGCCTATCGGTGCCGCATAATCGACGCCTTTGTGTGATCGCCATTTTTTCAGTATGGGATGGAAGCGAGAAAGCTTAAAACCCGAGCTGATTCGTGAAAATTCGAGTGGCGAACGCAAAAAAGCCTTGCGCATGCTTTTCCCGTCAGGGCTGTAGTAGTTGCCATGATTTGGTGTCATTTCGTAGTACAAGGCGCGATATTGATGGCCCTGATTGATAAATTCCGCAGCAAGAATCTTTCCTGAATTGACCGGCGTGCCATTACTGTAATTCATTTCATAAATGACAGAGAATTTATCCCCTTTACGCAAATCGTGATGAAAATCTATATCGCCACTGAAAATATCAGCCAGCTGGTTTGCGGTTGCATCTGATATGCCGGCAGTATCAGTAGCGCCATAAAGTGTGCTGCTGATTTCGCCGGTACGCATGAAGATTCTTTTTTCAATTGTGGCGTTTGAGGTGTGGGTAATAAAACCGTCATTCTGTTTTTCAATGACAACCTGATCGCCTGCATTGTTTATATAACGTAAAGAGACAAGACTGCCGTCGGCACGTGTTTCGGCCTGTATATCCTTCCCGCTTGCCAGACGCAGCAGCGTATCCGCGGCCTTGTCCTTGCGCAGATATTCGCTGGCCGCATTGTCATCCACATTCAGGCGATGCAATAGTTCGCCTATAGTGTCACCACGTTGCATGCGTTCAGTACGCCAAAATATGGCTGAACTGTCTGTTACTGCCTGGGTTGGGGGCAAAGAAATTTCTTCAGCCACGTTGCGGTTGAGGGTGAAGCTGATTTCACTTTGCGGAATGATGCCAAATGCCGATACGACTGCCAGTAAAGGGAGTGTAGACAGCGTAACAAACCAGCGTAATTTCAATTTGCGTGCTTGTGTCAGGGGATTTTGAGTTACCATTTAAATTGTGATGAAGGAAGCAGTTATAGTGCTGTCCGCCCATGCCTGTGTTCAAAACGAGCGGCATTTTAGCAGAGAAGGGCGTTTGCTCAAAATTTTGGACCAAAACTTAAAAGATTATTGAATTATGAAACAACAAGAAGCAATTGAATTGATCAAGCGGGGTTGCAGCGAGTTGCTGCTGGAAGTGGACTTGCACAAGAAACTTGAGCTTGGCCGCCCGCTGCGCATCAAGGCTGGGTTTGATCCAACGGCACCCGATCTGCATCTAGGACATACGGTATTGTTGAACAAAATGCGTCAATTGCAGGATCTTGGTCATCATGCCTTGTTTCTGATTGGCGACTTTACCGGCATGATAGGCGATCCAACCGGCAAAAATGTTACGCGTCCACCGTTGTCACGCGAGCAAGTACTGGCCAATGCGGAAAGCTATAGAGAGCAGGTATTCACAGTGCTTGATGCGGAGCGTACCGAGGTTGTCTTCAATTCTACCTGGATGGACAAGTTCAGCGCAGTTGATTTGATTCGTCTGGCGGCCACACACACCGTGGCGCAGATGCTGGAGCGCGATGATTTCTCCAAGCGTTACACGGGCAATCAGCCCATTGCAATTCATGAATTCATTTATCCCCTGGTGCAGGGTTACGATTCTGTAGCGCTCAAGGCTGACATGGAACTGGGCGGCACTGACCAAAAGTTCAACCTGTTGATGGGGCGTGAATTGCAAAAACATTATGCACAGCCACCACAGTGCGTACTTACCATGCCATTGCTGGAAGGCACGGATG
This sequence comes from Burkholderiales bacterium, assembly GCA_038208855.1. Lineage (GTDB taxonomy): Bacteria > Pseudomonadota > Gammaproteobacteria > Burkholderiales > Gallionellaceae > 39-52-133. The sequence continues at coordinate 11,943 of JBBQYH010000010.1, read as the reverse complement.
GCATAAACAAAATGTCCAAATCATTGGGTAATTACATAGGTATTACCGATATACCGCAAGAAATGTTTGGCAAGATCATGTCGATTTCAGATGATTTAATGTGGCGTTACTTGGAGTTATTATCGTTTGAAAGCATGACTGCCATCGAAAAGTGGCGTGAAGAAGTTGCACAAGGACGCAACCCGCGTGATATCAAAGTGATGCTGGCTCAGGAATTGGTCGCTCGTTTCCATAGCCGTCTAGCTGCGGAACAGGCGTTGGCGGAGTTTGAAGCGCGTTTCCGGCAAGGGGTGCTGCCGGACGATATGCCTGAAATCTGCATAAAGTCTTCAGAAGGCGGAATTGCAATAGCAAATATGTTGAAGCAAGCGGGTTTGGTTGAGAGCACCTCGGAAGCCATGCGTATGATAGGGCAGGGCGGCGTAAAGCTGGATAGCGAGAAAGTGAGCGACAAATCGTTGAAAATCAAGGCAGGAGCCATAATTGTGGCGCAGGTGGGCAAACGCAAATTTGCGCGGATTACAATTGAGTAGATACGAAAAGCTTTAATTGTCCGTTTTTTACATGGCGGTTGTGGAAGTAATGGGGTTTTGGTAGAATCGCGCCCTCAAATTTTTTGTATAAGGTAGTTTGTTGATGACAACAGTACGTGTTAAAGAAAACGAGCCATTTGAAGTTGCCCTGCGTCGTTTCAAGCGCTCCATAGAAAAGACAGGCTTGCTGACAGATTTGCGTGCCCGTGAATTTTACGAAAAGCCAACTGCTGAGCGTAAACGCAAACTGGCTGCTGCAGTTAAGCGCCACTATAAGCGTTTGCGTAACCAGGTTCTGCCTCCAAAGCTGTATTAATTCATTAAAATCAACGTCTTGGCGTGTATCGCAAGGCTTTGCTCAGAACCTGATGAGTCTGAAACAGCAAATAAGCGAAGATATGAAAACCGCCATGCGTGCAAAGGATGTTGCACGCCTGTCGGCTATTCGTCTTTTGCTGGCGGCGATAAAGCAGCGCGAGGTTGATGAGCGCATTGAGCTGACAGATGCAGACATACTGTCGATTCTGGATAAAATGATGAAGCAGCGGCGTGATTCACTAGGCCAGTATGAGGCGGCCGGTCGTCAGGATCTTGCCGATGTTGAAAAATTTGAAATGACTGTGTTGCAGGGCTACATGCCGCAACAAATGAGTGCGGCGGAAATTGATGCCGCCATCGAACAGGCAATCAAGGAAACTGGTGCTGGCAGTGCACAGGATATGGGCAAGGTGATGGCGCTCCTCAAGCCAAAACTAGCCGGTCGCGCAGACATAGGCAAGGTATCTGCGCAGGTAAAAACAAGATTGATGCAGTAGTTATCGATTGCATTTTCAGTTAGCGACTCTATTTCTGTTCAAGCGGCAAGCAGCCGCAATGTCGTGAGGGCGGGGTGATTCCAAAAAGTTTTATACAGGATTTGCTCAATCGCCTTGATATCGTCGATGTGATAGAGCGTTATGTTCCTCTTAAAAAGGCTGGCGCAAACTACGCTGCCTGCTGTCCGTTCCATAACGAGAAGTCCCCTTCATTTACCGTCAGCCAATCCAAGCAGTTCTATCATTGCTTTGGCTGCGGAGCGCATGGCACTGCCATCAGTTTTGTCATGGAACATGCCGGTATGGGATTTGTCGATGCAGTGGAAGAGCTGGCGCGCAGCATAGGCGTTGAAGTACCTCGCGAGGCTGCGCTAGCGGGGCAACAGGTGCAGCACAAGGTTGCCCCCGACCTGTATGAGCTTATGCAAACTGCCACACGATATTACCGCGAGCAGCTTAAGCAGTCGCCGCGCGCGATAGATTATTTAAAAGGTCGCGGTCTGAGCGGTGAAGTGGCCGCACGTTTTGGCATAGGCTATGCGCCGGATGGCTGGCAAAACCTTGAAAGCATCGTGCCCAGTTATCAGGATGCAAGTCTGGTTGAAACCGGCATGGTTATAGAAGGTGAGGGAGGCAAGCGCTATGACCGCTTTCGTGACCGCATCATGTTCCCTATTGTGAACGCGCGCGGACAAGTTATCGGCTTTGGCGGGCGCGTTCTGGACAAGGGCGAGCCCAAGTACCTTAATTCACCTGAAACATCTTTGTTTGAAAAAGGTCATGAGCTATACGGCCTGTTTCAAGCACAAAAACCCATACGCAACGGCCAACTGGTCGTGGTTGTTGAAGGGTATATGGATGTGGTGGCCTTGGCACAACATGGAGTGGAATATGCGGTGGCCACTCTGGGTACCGCCACGACACCATTCCATGTACAGAAGCTGTTACGTCTGGCCGATCAGGTGGTGTTCTGCTTTGATGGTGATACCGCAGGGCAAAAGGCGGCTTGGCGGGCGCTGGAAAATTCGCTGCCGCATCTGGTCGACGGCAAACGTATCGGATTTTTGTTTTTGCCCAAGGAGCATGATCCGGACAGTTATATTCGCGAACATGGTACTGAGGTATTTGAAAATTTGTTGCATGACTCGCTACCGCTTTCCGGATACATGTTGCGCGAACTTTCCGCGCAAGTAAATTTGAACACTCAGGAAGGGCGCAGCAATTTGCTGGAGCATGCCAAGCCTTTGCTGATGGCTATAAGCGCACCCACTTTTGCGCTGTTGTTGCGCAAGGAGGTGGCTGCACTTGCAGGCATATCGCAACTTGAGCTGGAAGCCTTGTATGGCATCAAGTCAGTTGGTGCTCCAATCAGGAAGGCGGTGCAAAAGGCAGGACGCCCAGCGGCTTCCAATTTGCGCAAATTGCTGCGCTGTTTGTTATACAAGCCGGGCTTGGCCAAAGAACTGGCAGAAGATATTGTTGTCGAAGGCGATGTAGCTGATGCCATTCTTGCGTTGCGTGAATGGCTTGTTACTCAGAAAAGTGAAGTCAGCAGTGCTGCGCTTATCCAGTATTTTCAAGGAACGGTATATGAGGCTACCCTGTCTGCCGAGCAGGCGGAAATCATGCAGTGGGGCGAATCATTTGATGCGGATGCTGAATTTTCAGGCATTTTGGGCAAATTGCGTGACGAGAGCCGCAAGAGAAAATTGCATGAAATTACCCTTAAAATGTCTGGAAAAGACATTAAAGCATTGAGTGAGCAGGATCGAGAGTTATATTTGCAATTATATAAGCGTGGCTAGGCTTAGAAATTTTTCTCAAAGTCGGGTATAATCCGCGACCCATTTCAGTGACGCATATTTTGTGTTGCTTTGATTCAAGAAATTTTTTATTCATATTTAACTGGGCATCCACCAATATGGCGACTCAGCAAGACAAGAAAAAGCCCGTCAGTAAAAAGGCGGCATTGAACGCAAAGCTGGCAGCGAATTTGCAGCTGAACGCGAATCCGACTCCCACGCAGTTGCAGGATGTTGAAGAGCGCAGAACTCGCTTGAAGGCATTGATAGTGCTAGGCAAAGAGCGCGGCTATCTGACGTTTGCAGAGATCAACGACCACTTGCCGGAAATGCTTGAAGTAGAGCAGATCGAGGGCATAGTCAGCATGATTAACGACATGGGTATCAGCGTCAGCGATCAGGCGCCCGATGCTGAGAATATGGTCATGTCCGAAGGTGTCGTAGTGGTGGTTGACGAAGATGCAGTGGAAGCCGCTGAAGCGGCTTTGGCAGCATCTACAGTGGATTCTGATTTTGGCCGCACTACGGACCCGGTGCGTATGTACATGCGTGAAATGGGCACCGTAGGTTTGCTCACGCGTCAGGACGAAATCGTTATCGCAAAGCGTATCGAAGAAGGCCTCAAGCACATGATACAGGCAGTGTCGGCCTGTCCCGCAACGATTGCGGAAATTCTGGCCCTGTCGGAAAAGGTCAAGCTGGATGAAATGCGCATCGACGAGGTAATCGACGGCTTTATCGAGATTGAAGAAGAGGTTGAGGTAAACGAAGAAATCGCTGAAGAAGAAGAAGTTGAAGAAAGCGAAGACGAGGAAGAAGAGGAAGAAGAGTCTGCCGAAGAGAAGGAAGCACTAGTTGCTGCCAATCTGGAACAGCTCAAGGTAGATGCACTGGAGCGTTTTGCCATTATTTCCGATCTGTTTGCAAAAATGGGCAAGGCCTACGAGAAATTTGGTTATCGCAGCAAGCAGTACGACAAGCTGCAGGAGCAAATTTCCGACGAATTGATGCAATTCCGTTTCTCGGCCAAGCAAGTAGATAAATTATGCGACACCATGCGCAGCTTGGTGGAAGAAGTGCGTCAGCATGAGCGCAGCATTCAGGATTTGTGTGTGGTCAAAGCGCGCATGCCGCGCCAGCACTTCATCAAAATGTTTGTAAGCAATGAAGACAACCTGAGCTGGGTAGAACAGGAAGTCTCTGCAAAGAAACCCTACAGTGAAACATTGACACGTTTCCAGGCCGCGATTGTGGATCAGCAGATGCGTATGTTGGAAGTGCAGAAGCGCGTCGGTATCCCGATCAAGGATCTGAAGGAAATCAACAAGCAGATGACCAATGGCGAAGCCAAAGCACGCCGCGCCAAGCGCGACATGATAGAAGCCAACCTGCGTCTGGTCATCTCCATTGCGAAGAAATACACCAACCGCGGCTTGCAGTTCCTTGATCTGATCCAGGAAGGCAATATCGGCTTGATGAAAGCTGTGGACAAATTCGAATATCGTCGCGGCTACAAGTTTTCGACCTATGCAACCTGGTGGATACGCCAGGCTATCACCCGCTCCATCGCGGACCAGGCGCGCACTATCCGTATCCCTGTGCACATGATAGAAACCATCAACAAGATGAACCGCATCTCGCGTCAAATCCTGCAGGAAACCGGCCTGGAAGCAGACCCGGCTACACTTGCGGTGAAGATGGAAATGCCGGAAGATAAAATACGCAAGATTCTGAAAATAGCCAAAGAGCCTATTTCCATGGAAACCCCGGTGGGCGACGATGACGATTCGCACTTGGGCGACTTTATTGAGGATTCTAACAGCCTTGCACCGATAGAAGCTGCCGTGTATGACAGTCTGCGCAACGTGACCAAAGACATACTTGATTCACTCACACCGCGTGAAGCCAAGGTCTTGCGCATGCGTTTTGGTATCGAAATGAATACCGATCACACGCTGGAAGAAGTGGGTAAACAATTTGACGTAACGCGCGAGCGTATTCGTCAAATTGAAGCCAAGGCCTTGCGCAAGTTACGCCATCCTTCACGTTCAGAAAAGTTGAAGAGTTTCCTCGACGGCGAAAGTTAAAGTTTACGGGTCGTTAGCTCAGTTGGTTAGAGCAGAGGACTCATAATCCTTTGGTCCGCGGTTCAAGTCCGCGACGACCCACCAATTAGCAGTAAAGAAAAGGGAGTTACGTTAAATCGTAACTCCCTTTTCCTTACTTTTGCAATATTCGATAGCCTTGATCATATATCGCATAATTGTCAAAAGCCTCTTCTCTCTATATGCTCATATTGATGTTGGAGTTGTTTTGATAATTTTCCACTAGTATTAACAAAATTTAAGTGTATGGCATATCTACTGAGAACAATATAACTGGCGAAGTGAGGCTCAATGGATAAAATTTCCTCTGTTCTATGGTAATCCCCCCAATAATTGCCGAGTAAGAATTTCACGATGCATGTAATGATTTAAATCAAGCAATTTGGACTTGATATATTATTGTTTTGTATATATATAAAAATTTATTGCGGGATTTGATTGCTTTGCTTCAATAAATATTTCATAGCGTTGACTCAATGAAATTTGAATGGGGTTCTATGCGTTTTGTAAGAGTTCTTCCTACAGCAAAATTGGAAGAACTCCGATTTGTAGGAATTCCTTTTGCTTGCACAATGCAGTCGTCGAAAAGGACGTCAATTAAAAACAAGCAAGAGGAGATCAACATGAACATTAGCCAAATTCACTCGGAAATCAATGATGCAAACCTGTCCTATATGTTGCTCGCGCAGCAAATGATCAAGGAAGACAAGGTCTCTTCCATTTTTCGACTAGGTGTAAGTGAGGAAATGGCAGATTTGATAGCCGGACTAACCCCTGCACAAATAATGAAAATGGCCTCTTCAAACATGATGTTATGCCGATTCCGCTTTGACGAACGTTTGTTGCTCAACATGATCTCAGATTTCAACAAAGATAGAATGATGTCCAGGGCGCATGCAACCATACTGATGTCTGCACAGGCCGTAGAAGCACTGGCAGCATGATTGCAATGTATTGGGGGAGGAGTTATGGGTAGCAAAAGTGTAGTCAATGAAGCACGTGAAATCCAGTTGTGTATTGAAATGATCAATCTTGGGGCACGATTGCAGTTGTTGCAGGAAGAGACCTCTCTGAGCCGTGAACGATTGCTGCGTTTGTACAAGGAAGTCAAAGGAGTATCGCCCTCCAAAGGGATGTTACCTTATTCAACAGACTGGTTTATGAGCTGGTTGCCGAATATTCATTCATCCATGTTTATGGATATATACAAGTTTGTAATCAAGAATACGGGTGTGACCGGTCTGACGGCACTCATAAAAAGCTATACGCTGTACAAGGAGCAACTGGACTTGTCGGACGAAGAGCCTGTATTAAGCATAACTAGGGCTTGGTTTATGCTGCGCTTCTTTGATGCGAAACTGCTGCAATTGACCGACTGCAAGGAATGCGGCGGATTTTTTGTTGTGCATGCCGATGAGCTTTGCACGCAATACAGTTGCGGAATCTGTCGTCCGCCGTCACGCGCGGGCAAGACCAAGAAAGCGGCGAAAATTGAACAGGACGCCGTTGCCTGAATTCGATTTTCTGTAAAAGTGAAAATAAACGTCGTTGATACTGGTCACATTTATCAGTATAACGACGTTTTTTTATAGCACATGCAAGTTATACTTCACCAAATGGTTTAGGATTTATATATTGTTTAATGTATAGGTAATCAAATTACCTGCAAACCTGATATGAATAAGTCGGGTTATGCAACTGATTGGAGGGGTGTGGCAATGTTGGTAATAATTGGATATGTAGTGGTCACACTTTCCGTATTCGGCGGTTTTGCACTAGCGGGTGGACATTTGCATTCCTTGTTGCAACCCATTGAGGTGTTGATGATCGCCGGTGCAGGATTTGGTGCATTTCTGGTGGGCAATACTGGACCTGCCCTGAAGGCTACATTCAAGGCCTTGCCCAAGGTTTTTAAAGGGGCAAAATACACAAAAAACAATTACATGGAGTTGATGGCCTTGCTCTATGAGTTGCTGGGCAAAATCCGCAAGGAAGGCTTGATGTCGATAGAAGGTGATGTGGAAACACCCGAAGAAAGCCCGCTATTTGCCAAATACCCCACAATACTGAATGATCATCATGTGATTGAATTTATTACAGATTATCTGCGGATTATGGTGAGTGGCAACCTGAATGCGATGGAACTGGAAAATCTGATGGATGTGGAAATTGATACGCATCACCATGAGGAAATGGTGCCTTCGCATATCATGGCGAAATTGGGTGATGCCCTGCCTGCTTTTGGTATCGTGGCGGCGGTTATGGGTGTTGTGCATACCATGGGTTCAGTTGGTATTCCCCCGGCCGAGCTGGGTAAATTGATAGGTGCGGCTTTGGTTGGTACCTTTCTGGGTATCTTGCTTGCCTATGGTTTTATAGGCCCATTGGCAAATGTATTGGAACAGAAAGCGGATGAGTCCACCAAAATGTTCCAGACAATCAAAGTAACCCTGCTAGCCAACCTGAATGGTTATGCGCCTGCCATGGCGGTTGAATTCGGACGCAAAGTACTGTTGTCCACGGAGCGTCCATCATTCCTGGAGCTGGAAGCGTTCGTCAAACAAAAGCGCTAAGCAATCATCAAAGCGACATAATTTATGGCCACCAATGAAAAGCGTCCAATCGTCATCAAGCGCATCAAGAAAGTTGCGGGAGGGCATCACGGCGGCGCGTGGAAAATAGCCTATGCCGACTTTGTAACAGCCATGATGGCGTTTTTTTTACTGATGTGGTTGTTGGGTTCAACAACCAAGGGCGATTTGAAGGGTATATCGGAATATTTCAATACGCCGCTCAGAATCGCTTTTTTTGGCGGCGAAGGCTCCGGTGACAGTAGCAGCATTATCAAAGGCGGTGGTTCAGATATAACAAAATCGGAGGGGCAGGTTAAGGATGGCGATGTACCTCCCGAAATCAAGAAAATAAATCTCAATAAAATCAAGGAAGAACTACTGCGTCTGGAAAAGATCAAGGAAATTGTCAGGCTCAAAGAATTGAAAAAGAACATTGAGGATGCAATCAGCAGCAACCCCAAGCTCAAACAATTTCAGAATCAGATTCTGCTGGACATCACCAGCGAAGGCTTGCGCATACAGATTGTGGATGAAAAAAACAGACCCATGTTCAGAATAGGCCGCGCCGAGCTTGAGCCATATACCAAGGATATTCTCCATGAAATAGGCAAGACACTAAACCAGATGCCAAACAAGATAAGTCTGTCTGGCCATACTGATGCGCAGCCCTATGCATCCGACAGAAAGGGATTCAGCAACTGGGACCTGTCTGCCGACAGGGCCAATGCCTCGCGCCGTGAATTGATCATAGGTGGCATGGATGAAGACAAGGTGGCCAGGGTGGTGGGGTTGTCCTCTGCGGTTTTGTTTGACAAGGAAAACCCGTTTAATCCCGTGAATCGCCGTATCAGTATTATCGTGATGAACAAGAAAGCTGAAGAAGCCGCGCAAAAAGATGGTGGAACAATAGAGCTTGAGGCCGACAAGGAGAGTCCGGAAAATGCATCTGAAGTTACGAACACAGTACCAAGCGTAATTCCTGCAGAGTCTTCTGCTAATTCACAGGCACCTGCAATCGTGCCGTCAATCGAGCATCCTGCCACTACTGATCATTAAACGCCGATTGTAATTATTCTGGACCGGCTGTACTTTGACATTATTGGAGTTTATTAAAGTTTAAGCAGATGTTGCCGCTATAAACAATTGAGATTGTTTGTTTTCAGAAAAATCATTAAAAACCATGATTTGTAATTTTCTGAGCTTGTTCTGAATTTCAAAAACTGAATTTAGTTAATTTGTTGCTACGGTATTGAATGTTTTATCTGTTCAGGTTCATGGCTGAACCTGGGTGCGCTAGACAAGCCGGGAGCGGGGTAATAGTTACGCGGCATGCTATAAAGAATTGAGTGGGGAGAAATAATGTCAGATTTGTTTAACAATATAAATGCTCGCACCAAACTGGCTGGCACCAACAAGCTTGAAATACTCATGTTTACCCTGGGTATGGACAAGCGTAGCGGTCGCCGGGAAACCTACGGTATCAACGTCTTCAAGGTTAGAGAGGTGATGCGCATACCGGCCATAACCAAGGCTCCCGATATGCCGGCTGCCGTGGAAGGTATGGTAAGTTTGCGCGGCGCACTGGTGCCGGTAATTGACCTGGCAAAGTACGCCAATATACAAACGGACACTCAACCATCCATCATGATAGTGACTGAGTACAACGGGCATACTCAGGGCTTTTTGGTCGAGGCCGTGGATACCATTTTGCGCCTTGACTGGTCGTCGATGAAAGTGCCACCTGAAATGTTGAATGCGCAATTGGGCGGTCTGGTGGTGGCGGTTACCGAATTGCAGGACAAGCGCCTGGTCATGATGATGGATGTGGAAAAAGTACTGGCGGATACCGGTAATTTTGGCACCGAAGAGGTCTTGTTCAAACATATAAAGCCTATCCCGCAAACTAACAGAACAATATTTTATGTCGACGATTCGCCGGTGGCGCGCAAGCAGATCGCACGCACTCTGGATGCGATGGGCGTGCATTACATTGCGGCAGTAAATGGCAGCAAGGCCTGGGAAGAGCTGAAAAGGCTGGCCGACTCCGCAGATGTTGCGCATATTCCCGTGACCGATCTGATACAGATAATACTGACAGACGTGGAAATGCCCGAGATGGACGGGTACATGCTTACCCGTAAAATCAAGGAAGACCAGCGTTTCGCCAAAATCCCGGTACTCATGCATTCGTCGCTGTCCAGCCTGTCAAACCAGCAGTTGGGCAAGGCAGTAGGGGTCGATGAGTACGTACCCAAATTTGAACCACAAAAACTGTCACAGACTTTGATGCGTCTGTTGAGCTGAAGGGAGTCAGCATGTCATTGAAAGAAATGAATACACAATTGACCGTAAGCAGCAGCGGTATGCTGGACGCGGTGGATGAGCGCACAAATCTGGCCGGTTCCAACAAGATGGAAATTCTCTTGTTTTCCATAGGTTCAAATGAAACGTTCGGTATTAATGTGTTCAAGGTCAAAGAAGTTACGCGTGCGGTGACCATCACCAAAACACCCAATATGCCCCATGGTGTGGACGGCATAGCCAGCCTGCGTGGTCATGTGATGCCGGTATTGAATTTGGCCGGTTTTATGGATTTGGGCAATCCTGCAGAACAGAAGGTCATGATGGTTGCCGAATATAGCCGTCATATTCTGGGCTTTCTGGTCAAGGATGTGGACCGCATTATCCGCGTGGACTGGGACAAGGTTCATGCGGCCGAAGGCATGAACAACAACCATGGTCATTTGATTACAGCGATTACCGAATTGCCCAATGGCACACTGGTTTCCATACTGGACGTAGAACAAATCCTGGCCACTGCATTTGGCGAGGCGGTGACTGGCAAAATCGAAAAAATTGAAAAAGGCCATGAAAAGTGTGTCTTTTTTGTAGATGATTCAGTGGTTGCGCGTAAGAAAATACTGGAAGTGTTGGACAAGATGGGCGTAAAAAATATCCAGGCGCACAATGGCTTGGAAGCCTGGCAGAGACTCAAGGCGCTGGCAGATTCTGCGCATCATGCTAAGGTGGACTTGCATAACCTGATACAAGCGATATTGGTTGATGCCGAGATGCCTGAAATGGACGGTTATGTTTTGACCCAGCATATCAAGTCGGATCGGCGTTTTGATAACGTGCCTGTAGTGATGCACTCATCACTTTCATCGGAAGCGAACCGGGCTACGGGCAAGCGTGTGGGGGTGGACTATTACGTGGCGAAATTTGATTCAAACATGTTATCGGATACACTGCGACCACTGCTGACGTAAAAAATGTTGGAGGTAAGGTGCGAAAAACAAGATAAATCCATGCTACTCGAAAAGCGAGCGCAGTTTTTATTTCTTGCAAACACTTTAGGCAGTCCTCGCGATTGATAATTAAGGAGAGATATTGTGGCTGATCCAAATATGAAATTTCTGGTGGTGGATGATTTCTCGACGATGCGCAGAATCGTTCGAAATCTGCTTAAAGAATTGGGTTTTTCCAACGTCTATGAGGCAGAGGACGGCGTGGATGCACTAAGGAAATTACGTGCCGATACTTTCGATTTTGTTGTGTCAGACTGGAATATGCCGAACATGACCGGAATAGAGCTGTTGATAGAGATACGCAAAGACGAAGCGTTGAAGCATTTACCTGTACTGATGGTAACGGCGGAAGCAAAGAAGGAAAATATTATAGCAGCGGCACAAGCCGGGGCTTCCGGTTATGTAGTCAAGCCCTTTACGTCTGTAACATTGGATGAAAAGTTGAAAAAAATCTTTACTACCATGTAAAAGAGAGCGAAGTCATGAACAAAAAAGTTGCGGCAAATAACGACTCGGATGATCTTGAATCATTGTTTGACAGCATAGTCCAGGCCAATCAAGGCGGCCTGCAGGGAAAGCCCGCGGTACAGGCTCCTGTGGCCGTTGCAGAGTCGGCTGCAGAAGGTGTTTTCAATGAAATTGGTCACTTGACACGGGCATTGCACGACAGTTTGCGTGAATTGGGATACGACAAGAAATTGCAAAACGCAGCCTCTGCAATTCCCGACGCGCGCGACAGGCTTAATTACATTGCATCCATGACCCAGGCAGCTGCAGAGCGCGTATTGAACGCCACTGAAGCAACAC
>JBBQYH010000009.1:0-29347 GCA_038208855.1 Burkholderiales bacterium | reverse complement strand
AGTCGGCGGTGGACATCTCTGAGGAGATTGACCGGCTGAGCAAAAAAAGCCTACAACTTACCAAAGACATTTACTCCAGCCTGTCACCTTGGCAGGTCACGCAAACTGCGCGGCATCCGCAGCGGCCCTACACACTGGATTATCTGCAAGGCATTTTTACCGATTTTTCGGAACTACATGGCGACCGCAGTTACGCCGACGACGCTGCCATCGTGGGCGGCATCGCGCGGTTCAATGGCGAAGCCGTGATGGTCATCGGCCACCAAAAAGGGCGCGATACCAAAGACAAGATCTACCGTAATTTCGGCATGCCGCGCCCCGAGGGTTATCGCAAGGCGCTGCGATTGATGCGCCTGGCGGAAAAATTTCGGCTACCAATTTTTACGTTTATCGATACGCCCGGTGCTTATCCCGGCATCGGTGCGGAAGAGCGCGGCCAGTCCGAAGCGATAGGCAAGAATCTGTATGTGATGGCCGAGCTGCGAGTACCGTTGATTTGCACCATAATCGGCGAAGGCGGTTCCGGCGGTGCGCTGGCTATAGCGGTGGGCGACACCATGCTGATGCTGCAATATGCGACTTATTCGGTTATTTCTCCCGAAGGTTGCGCTTCCATACTGTGGAAGAGTGCAGACAAGGCGCCGGATGCTGCGGAAACGCTGGGCATTACCGCGACACGTTTGAAAGCGCTGGGTATAGTTGACAAGATTATCGGCGAGCCCCTGGGCGGCGCGCATCGTGATTATCCGGCCATGATGCAGACCCTGAAAAAGGCCTTGCAGGATTCGCTCAAGCAGGTGCAGAGCCAGACAATGGAGCAGATGTTGCAAGCCCGTTTCGGCCGGTTGATGAGCTATGGCAAATTCAAGGAAGTTGAAGTCTGATCTGCAAGAGCGCGTCAGCAGCGCGCTCTCTTCTGTTGTTCCGCGTGGTAGTTCCCTGGTACTTGGTTTAAGTGGCGGTATCGATTCGGTCGTGCTGTTGCATGTGCTGGTCAATATTTCACCGCAGTTTTCCTGGCGCTTGCGTGCGCTGCATGTACATCACGGCATCAGTCCGCTTGCCGATAACTGGGGCACTTTCTGCCGCGAACTGTGTGCAAAATATGCCATCCCTTTTGAATTGGAGCGCGTTGATATCATGCCCTTGCGCAATAAGGGCATAGAAGCTGCTGCGCGGCAATTGCGTCATGCCGCACTGGCTCGCCAGCAGGTCGACTTTATTGCGTTGGCACATCATCGCGATGACCAGGCAGAAACCCTGCTGCTGCAGTTGTTGCGTGGTGCGGGTGTGCGCGGTGCGAGCGCCATGTCCGTTGTGAAAAAACCTCCGCTAGGTCCCGCGCTGCTGCGTCCAATGCTGGAAGCACAGCGCTGCGAACTTGAAGTCTATGCACACCAGCACGATTTGCATTGGGTGGAAGATGACAGCAACAAGGATGTCAGTTACCCGCGCAACTTTCTGCGGCATCGTGTGCTGCCGGTGTTGGAGCAGCGTTTTCCAGCGTATCGCACCACGCTGGCGCGCAGTGCCGGGCATTTTGCCGAGGCTGCAGTTCTGCTTGAAGAATTGGCAGCGCTGGATGCGGTAAATGCAATAGATGGTGAGCGCTTGCGTGTAAATGTGCTGCGTAGTTTAAGCCATGCACGCGGCAAAAATCTGCTGCGTTATTTTCTGTCCCTGCGTCACGCTCCCATACCCGATTCCACCCGCTTGCAGGAAATGCTGCGCCAGTTGTGCAATGCTGCCGAAGGTGCGCAGATACGTATCACCTGGCAAGACTGGCAATTGCGCTGTTATCGGGGCCATGCCTATGCTTTGCCACGGACATTGCCGGCTGCCGAGTTTGAAATTATCTGGCAGGGCGAGCGTGAAGTCGTATTACCCGCCTCGCATGGTGTGCTGCATTTTGAGCAAGTTAGCGGGCAAGGCTTGAGTCTGAAAAAGTTGCAACTGGGATCCGTTGTAATAAAGCCTCGGCAGGGCGGTGAATATATTCAACTGGATGCAAAACGCCCACGCCAGAGTTTGCGCAATTTGTTGCCGCATCAAGACATTCCACCCTGGCAACGGGAGCTATTGCCCTTGGTATATTGTGGTAATGAGTTGGTGTGTGTGCCCGGAGTGGCGATGGCCGCTGCTTATATGCCCGGAGTTGATGAAGACGGGGTGTTGGTGTATTGCGAATAATTGGTCTATGATGCCAGTTACAAAAGTTTGTTGTACAAGTTCCACTCATTCATCGGGGAGAGAGATCATGAAACTAATAATAGCGTTGTGCAGTGCATTGTTGTTGAGCATGTCAATGGCGGTATCCGCCGATCCAATTATTATCAAATATAGTCACGTGGTAGCAGAAAATACGCCCAAAGGACAGGCTGCTTTGAAGTTCAAGGAGCTTGCCGAGAAATACTTGCCCGGCAAGGTAAAGGTGGAAGTCTTCCCGAATAGTCAGCTGTTCGGTGACGGCAAGGAAATGGAAGCGCTACTGCTGGGAGACGTGCAAATTGTGGCACCATCATTGGCAAAGTTCGGTAAATATACCAAAAAATTGCAGATATTCGATCTGCCCTTTCTGTTTGACGATATCCATGCTGTCGATCGTTTCCAGAACAGCGCAAAAGGCCAGGAGTTACTGACCTCGATGGAAGACAAGGGTCTGGTCGGCTTGGGTTTCCTGCATAACGGCATGAAACAATTGTCAGCCAATGTGCCGTTACGTACACCGGCCGATGCCAAAGGCCTGAAGTTCCGTATCCAGTCGTCTGATGTACTGGAAGCGCAATTCAAAGCAGTGGGCGGAAATCCGCAAAAGCTGGCTTTTGCCGAGGTCTATCAGGCTTTACAATCCGGTGTGGTCGATGGTACGGAAAATCCATGGTCCAATACCTACACCAAGAAATTCTATGAAGTGCAAAAATACATTACCGAGAGCGATCACGGTGTGTTGGACTACATGGTAGTGACCAACGCTAACTGGTGGAATGGGTTGCCCGCTGATATCAAGAAAAGCTTGAAGCAAGCGATGACTGAATCTATTACTTATGGCAACAAGATAGCGTTGACTGAGGATGATGATTACCGTGCCAAGGTGATAGAAGCCAAAAAAGCCGAGGTGATCAAACTGACCAAAGCCGAGAAGGCCGAATGGCGCAAGGCTATGAAGCCGGTTTGGGCGCAATTCGAGGGTGAGATAGGCAAGGATCTTATTGACGCTGCGCAACAGGCTAATACTGGCAAATAGAGATACGCATAAGCTGGCAGGATTTGATAATAATAACTGACAATACATGTCCTTCGACCCCGGCCTGCCGGGGTCTTTTCTGGGGAGTGCCATGAAATATCTCAAGAGGCTGGATGAGTGGCTGATCGCCCTTATGCTGGCAGCGATGACGCTAGTAACTTTTATGCAAGTCGTGCTGCGCTATATTTTCAACTCCGGTTTTACCTGGGCATTGCAACTCAATACTGTGTTGTTCGCCGTTATGATTTTCATCGGAATATCCTATGGGGTCAGGGTTGGCGCGCATATCGGGGTGGACGCCGTAGTCAAGTTGTTGCCGCCGTTGCCCAGGCGCATCACTTCAATTTTGGCCGTGCTGCTCTGTCTGTTGTATGCGGGCATAGTGATCTACGGTTCCATGATCTATGTGCTGAAGATGAAGTCTGTAGGTATAGAAATGGACGACTTGCCCCTCAAGATTTGGATTGCACGCGCCATACTGCCCATAGGCTTTGCCTTACTGGCGCTGCGTTTTCTGCCGGTGCTGTTTAATCTGGTGACTGGCAAGTCAGACCGCTTGCATTTGGCGGATGAGGTTGAAGAAGCGCTCAAATTGAAGTCGATGGAGGATAATCAGTGAATACCGCATTTCTCTTCGGTTCCCTGTTTTTTTGCATGCTTATCGGTATGCCTGTCGCGATCAGTCTTGGCCTGTCCAGCTTGCTGACCATCATCTTCTTCGCTCAGGATTCCCTCGCATCGCTGTCCGTCAAGTTGTATGAAACCAGCGAGCACTACACCCTGTTGGCAATCCCGTTTTTCATTTTGGCCGGCGCACTGATGTCCACCGGGGGCGTCGCAAAGCGCATGGTTGATTTTGCCATTGCTGCCGTTGGTCATTTGCGCGGCGGGCTGGCCATTGCATCCATCCTGGCCTGCATGTTATTTGCCGCGGTGTCCGGTTCGAGTCCGGCCACGGTGGTTGCTGTCGGTTCCATTGTCATCGCCGGCATGGTGCGCAACGGATATACGAAGGAGTTCGCAGCCGGCGTAATTTGCAATGCCGGCACTCTGGGCATTTTGATACCGCCGTCTATCGTGATGGTTGTGTACTCGGCAGTTACGGATGTATCTGTGGGGCGCATGTTCATGGCGGGCGTGATCCCGGGAATTATGCTGGGCGTGATGCTGATGCTGGCAGTACATTGGCGGGTCAAGAAACTGAACATTCCGATAAGCCCCCGTGCAAGCCTGCGGGAAGTGTTTTCCAAATTCAGAAAGTCTATGTGGGGACTGGCTTTGCTGGTCATCATCATGGGCGGTATCTATGGTGGCGTGTTCACCCCGACCGAGGCTGCAGCCGTATCCGCGGTATATGCGTTGATAGTTGCAGTGTTTGTCTATCGAGATCTGAAAATTCATCAACTGCCCAAGGTTTTTGTGGATGCCAGTCGTACCACGGTGATGTTGATGTTTATCGTTGCCAATGCGATGCTGTTTGCCCACGTGCTGACTACCCTGCGCATCCCGCAAACCATTGCCGAGCAAATCGTCGCGATCGGCATGGCGCCGTGGATGTTTCTGCTGGTGGTGAATATTATCCTGCTTATCGCGGGTAACTTCATGGAGCCCACCGGTATTATCCTGATACTTGCGCCTATCTTTTTTCCCATCGCCATGCATCTGGGTATCGATCCGATACACTTGGGTGTCATTATGGTAGTCAATATGGAAATAGGCATGGTCACGCCCCCGGTGGGACTCAATCTGTTTGTGACCAGCGGTATCACCGGCATGAGCATCATGCAGGTCACCAGGGCGGCCTTGCCCTGGCTGATGGTGCTGCTGGTATTTCTCGCTATCATCACCTACGTGCCACAGATCACCCTGTTTTTGCCTGATATGCTGTTCAATTAGACCGCGCTCTGCGAATTCCATATATTTCCAGCATGGATTTCCTTATGCCTGCTGGCTATGGCTTACAGCGACACGGGCGGCAAAGCCTGATAAAATGGCGAGTCAACTTTTGATTAACCTTAATTTTATCTGGAGAATGTACCATGGCTGTTGAACGTACCCTGTCGATTATCAAACCTGATGCAGTTGCGAAAAATGTAATCGGCCAGATCTATACCCGTTTTGAAGGCGCCGGTCTGAAAGTGATTGCTGCGCGCATGATGCACTTGTCACGCAGCGAAGCGGAAGGTTTTTATGCCGTTCACCGTGCACGTCCATTCTTCAAGGATCTGGTCGACTTCATGATCTCAGGTCCGGTCATGGTGCAATGTCTGGAAGGCGAGAATGCCATCCTGAAAAATCGCGAACTGATGGGTGCTACTGATCCCAAGAAGGCAGATAAAGGTACAATTCGTGCAGATTTCGCAGACAGTATAGATGCCAACGCTGTACATGGTTCCGATGCGGCTGAAACAGCGGCCGTGGAAATAGCTTATTATTTCCCCGCAATGAACGTTTATTCACGCTAATTGTCCCAAAATAACAAGATAGAAAAATGGCAGAAAACCTCCTCAATTTTGATGCGCAGCAACTGGCTGACTGGTTCGCGGAACAGGGTGAAAAACCCTTTCGTGCACGCCAGGTACTGCGCTGGATACACAGAATGGGGGAGCCGAATTTTGCGGCAATGACCGATATTGCCGCTTCCTTGCGTGAAAAATTGCAGCAGCAGGCGTGCGTCACCGCACCGGTTGTGCAGCGCGAGGAAATATCCAGCGACGGTACGCGCAAGTGGTTATTGAATGTGGGTACGGGAAACGCGATTGAAACCGTTTACATACCTGAAGCCGAGCGTGGCACCTTGTGCGTATCGACACAGGCAGGTTGTGCGCTGGACTGTTCGTTTTGCTCTACTGGCAAGCAGGGTTTCAACCGCAACCTGAGCACGGCGGAAATTATTGGACAGTTGTGGTGGGCCAATCGTCAAATCGGCAAGGATGCCAATGGCAACTGGCCGATCAGCAACGTGGTGTTCATGGGCATGGGCGAGCCGTTGTTGAATTTCAGCAATACGGTAAGCGCCTTGCGTCTGATGCTGGATGACAATGCCTATGGCTTGTCGCGCCGTCGAGTAACAGTGTCCACTTCCGGCATAGTGCCGGCTATGGATAGGCTGCGGGAAGAATGCCCGGTAGCCCTGGCGGTGTCGCTGCATGCACCGAACGACGCGTTGCGCGATGTGCTGGTGCCGGTAAACAAAAAATATCCACTGCGTGAGTTACTGGCCGCTTGCAATCGATATCTGGAAAGTGCGCCGCGCGATTTCATCACCTTTGAATATGTGATGCTGGACGGCGTAAACGATAGTGAAAAGCAGGCGCGCGAACTGGTGGCACTGGTGCGCGATGTGCCGTGCAAATTCAATTTGATT
Organism: Burkholderiales bacterium; assembly: GCA_038208855.1. Taxonomy (GTDB): domain Bacteria; phylum Pseudomonadota; class Gammaproteobacteria; order Burkholderiales; family Gallionellaceae; genus 39-52-133. The sequence goes on along the minus strand of JBBQYH010000009.1, from coordinate 22,736 downwards.
CCGTTTAATCCGATTCCGCAAGCGCCATACCAGCGCTCAAACGCGGAGGCAATACGCCGTTTTAGAGATGTACTAATGCAGGCGGATATTGTGACGACCACACGCAAGACTCGCGGTGATGATATTGCCGGGGCATGCGGACAGCTGGCCGGTCAGGTGCTGGATAAAACTAAAAGAACACGCAGTTCGGCAGGAGTGCTTACATGAAATTAGTGATGGTATTGATGTTGACCTTGTTGATATCTGCCTGCGCGTCGTCCGGACGCAACGGAGACGACCAGCAAGACAATGTCGATGTGAAGGCGAGCGCCAAGATACATACGGAGCTGGGTGCGGTTTACTATGGAAGAGCCCAGTATTCTCTGGCCCTGGATGAGTTGAAGTATGCTTTGAAAATGAACAGCGAATATGCACCTGCTTATGGCGTGCGGGGTCTGGTGTATATGTCCTTGCTGGAGGATAAAAAGGCTACAAAGGATTTCGAGCGCAGTCTGGATCTGGATAGCACTGATTCCGGGACACGAAATAACTATGGCTGGTTTTTATGCCAGCGTGGTAAATATAAGGAATCGATGGAGCAGTTTATGGCGGCCATGAGCAACCCGCTATATGCCACTCCTGAGAAAGCGTATCTGAATGCGGGAATGTGTTCCAAAAAATTTGGGAAGCTGAAAGAAGCCGAGAATTATTTGCAGAATGCCTTATCCGCACAACCCAAAATGACTGAAGCCTTGCTGGGTATGGCCGAACTAAGTTATTCCAAAGGGGATTATGCGGGTGCAAAGTCATATTTTTTACGACTATCCCGTAATGGCGCGGAATTGTCCGCGGTAGATCTGTTGCTGGCAGCCCGAGTTGAACAAAAACTCGGCGATCGAAATGCCGAAGCAAGTTACAAAATGCAATTGCGCAAGCGTTTTCCCGAGTCCAGAGAAACGCAATTAATATCAAATGGTGGCAGATAATTATGCAGCAAGAAAATGAAGGTTCAAGTATGGAAGCAAATTCAACAACCGTCATGAATGTCGGGCAAATGTTGCGCGAGGCGAGAGAGCAGCAGGGCTTGAGTGTTAATGATGTGGCGAATCGAATTAAATTTGCGCCCAAACAGATTGAATGGCTGGAGGCCGACGATTTTGTAAAGTTACCAGAGGCTGCTTTTGTGCGCGGATTTGTACGCAGTTACGCGCGCTTGCTAAATCTGGATACGGCGAGTTTGATTGCCAGCCTGCCCACTACACATTTACAGGCGTCGTCCAGGCTGGAAATGAAGTCGGTTGATATCCCTTTGCCTAGCGGTTTAAGCGCGCACCGCTACAATATACTCTGGCTTGCCGCTGCGTTAATGGTTGCTTTGTCACTTGCCGTATTTGAACGCATGCATAATCGTTTGCCGGAGAAAATCGAGACGGTGGTTAACGGTACCACAGTGCAGCAACTGGAATTGCCAGCTGGAGATACGCTTAGAGAAGCAGATCAATTGCCGGTCCAACCGGCAGATGCAATAGTTGCTGCAGAGCCTCAACAATCCGTCAATAGCGAAAAAAATGCGGAGCTGCCAGCCGCCAAAATACCGCTTCCAGCGGCTTCGATACCGGAACCCAAACTTCTGGCCGAGGCAGTGAAACCAACTCAGTCTTTGCCTCAGATCGCTCCTAAAACACCCAGACAGGTGGCAAAGCAACCAGAAAAACCAGCGATAAAACAAGTAGAGCAGCCAGTAAGCCATGAAATTAAACAGGCAGAAAAATCGCCTGAAGTGGAAAAGGCAATCCAGCCGCCGACAGAAAATGTTGAAAAGCAGGTTGAAGAGCCCAGGCCATCATTCCTGCAGCGATTGTTTGCAAAGAAATCCACGCCGGTTATTGCAGTGCCTGTAACACAGCAAGCTGTTAAACCTGAAGCAGTAAAAACTGCAGCCATTGCTGACGATACACTGCCGCCCGCAAAGGCAGAATCTACCGGCACAGAACATGCACTCAGGCTTGAGTTTGACGAGGATGCCTGGCTGGAAATTAAGGACGGCAACGATAAAACCTTGATATCGCGTATGCATACGGCCGGAAGCCTGGTGCGTGTAACCGGTAAGTCTCCACTGTTGGTTGTGGTAGGTAATTCCAAAGCAGTACGTCTGTTTGATAACGGCAAAAAAATCAATCTTGAGCGTTACACCTCGGGTGATGTGGCGCGAGTAAAGCTTAAATAATCATGAGTAATTCGATCTTTTCGCGCCGGAATGCGCAGCGTGTCATGGTGGGTAAAATCGCCATGGGTGGCGATGCGCCGATTGTGGTGCAATCCATGACCAATACCGATACTGCCGATGCCCAAGGCACGGCCAATCAGGTATATTCACTGGCTAAAGCCGGATCGGAACTGGTACGTATCACCGTCAATACCCCGGAAGCCGCCGCGCAAGTACCGCGTATACGCGAGTTGCTCGACGGAATGGGTTGCGATGTGCCACTGGTGGGTGATTTTCATTATAACGGCCATCGCTTGCTGACCGAGTATGCCGAGTGCGCGCAGGCGTTGGCCAAGTATCGCATCAATCCGGGCAATGTTGGACGCGCAAAAAAAAGCGAAGATCAGTTCGGCATGATGATAGAAGTGGCCTGTCGTTATGACAAACCCGTGCGCATAGGCGTGAATTGGGGCAGTCTGGATGCGCAATTGATCGTACGCATGATGGACGACAATGCGAAGCTTGCGCAACCCAGAACTGCAGCCGAAGTGACCAGGGAAGCATTGATTGTGTCTGCTTTGGAGAGTGCAAAGCGCGCTGAATCCCTGGGCATGGCGCACGATAAAATAATACTTTCATGCAAGGTAAGCGGGGTGCAGGATCTGATCACGGTATACCGCGATTTGGCACAGCGCTGTGATTTTCCGTTGCATCTGGGTCTGACAGAGGCGGGTATGGGGTCCAAGGGTATAGTGGCTTCAACTGCCGCGCTGGCCGTATTGTTGCAGGAAGGAATAGGCGACACGATACGCATCTCGCTGACCCCTGAACCCGGTGGCGATCGTACACAGGAAGTGGTCGTGGCGCAGGAGATCTTGCAAACCATGGGCTTGCGCGCGTTCTCACCGATGGTGACGGCTTGCCCGGGTTGCGGCAGGACAACCAGTACCGTGTTCCAGGAGCTGGCGCAAAGCATACAATCCTATCTGCGTTCGGAAATGCCGGTATGGCGTGAAAAATATATAGGTGTAGAGGAGATGAATGTGGCTGTCATGGGTTGTATTGTTAATGGCCCAGGTGAAAGCAAGATGGCCAATATAGGCATCAGCTTGCCGGGTACTGGAGAGACCCCCGCAGCTCCCGTGTATGTAGACGGTGAAAAATTTGTGACCCTGCGCGGCGAAAATATCGCCAAGGATTTCAAGAAAATTGTGGATGATTACGTTGCCAGAAAATATGTAAACCGATAAGGGCGATTTAACAATCGACTTTTCCTTCCATCTATCTTTATAAAAATATGAGCACCACACCCTTACAAGCCGTCAAAGGCATGAATGACATCCTGCCGGACGAGGCGCAGTTGTGGTTGTGGTTTGAAGATACCGTTCGTGAATTGCTGGATTCTTACGGTTATCGAAATATCCGCATGCCATTGGTGGAGCCAACCGCACTGTTCAAGCGTGCGATAGGCGAAGTGACGGATATTGTTGAAAAAGAAATGTACAGCTTTGAAGACAGCCTGAATGGTGATCAGCTGACACTGCGGCCGGAAGGTACAGCTTCCTGCGTGCGCGCGGTGTTGCAACACAACCTGCTGTACAATGCGCCGCAGCGCTTGTATTACAGTGGCCCCATGTTCCGTCATGAGCGCCCGCAAAAGGGCAGGTATCGCCAGTTTCATCAGATAGGCGTGGAAGCATTGGGGTTTTCCGACCCGGATATCGATGCCGAACAAATCCTGATGTGCGCGCGATTGTGGCGCAAGCTGGGTTTGCGAGACGTAACATTGCAGATCAACTCGTTGGGCGATGCAGAGTCGCGCAAACAGCATAGAGAAAAACTTATTGCCTATTTCCAGCAGTATGCGGATCTGCTTGATAATGAAGCGCAACGGCGACTACACACCAATCCTTTGAGAATCCTGGACAGCAAAAATCCGGCGATGCAGGATCTGATTGCCGGTGCACCCAAGTTGATGGATGAATTACATGAAGACGCCATTCTGCATTTCGAGGCGGTACAGAGCATACTCAAGCAGCATGGTGTGCCTTATGAAATCAACCCGCGCCTGGTTCGCGGGCTAGATTACTACAACCGTACGGTATTCGAATGGGTAACCACCCGACTAGGCGCACAGGGCACAATTTGTGCAGGCGGGCGCTATGATGGCCTGGTTGAGCAGATCGGCGGCAAACCAGCAGCTGCCTGCGGCTTTGCCATGGGTGTAGAAAGGCTGTTAGCGTTATTGCAGGAGGATGGCGTAGTACAGCCGGTTTCACCGCTGGATGTTTACCTTGTTCATCAGGGTGAATTGGCCGATGCTATGGCCGGTGTGCTGGCCGAGCAATTGCGTGATGCCGGCATGCATATAGCCCTGCACTGTGGTGGCGGGAGTTTCAAGTCACAGATGAAAAAAGCCGACGGTAGCGGTGCGCGCTTCGCGCTTATTATTGGCGATGACGAAGTGCAAGCGGGACAGGCGACGCTCAAGCCATTGCGCGGAAATGGCGAGCAAGTAAAGGTTGCGCAGGCTGAACTGCACAGGGTGCTGCAAGAACAGATTAACAGTATGATTATAAAGGGATAAATTATGGCTTCGATAGACGCACATGAACAAGAACAACTGGATGCACTCAAGGTTTGGTGGAAAGAGAACCGCAACTGGCTTATTGCAGTTTTGCTTATTGCAGTCATTTCGTATTCCGGAATAACTATCTGGAAAAGTTACCAGCACAAGCAAGCAGCGGAAGCTTCTACACTATACGCAGAAGTGCTCAAGCAGGTTGCCAGCAATGATCCTAAACGTATTAATGATTCAGTCAGGGTGCTGGTCGAAAAATATGCCGGCACTGCTTATGCTTCGCGCGCGCAATTGCTGGCAGTTCAAACAAATATGCAGAACAAAGATATGCCATTGGCCAAGACGCAGCTTGAATGGGTCATAGCACATGCGAGCGAAAGCGGTTTGCAGGATACGGCAAGACTGAGACTGGCCAGTATTCTGCTGGATGAAAAAAAATATGACGAATCCATGAAGTTGCTTGACGCCACGCATCCGGAATCTTTCGTTGGCTTGTACTCCGACCTTAAGGGTGATGTGCTGGCAGCCCAGGGGAAAAACGAAGATGCTCGCGCAGCCTATAAAAAAGCACTTGATACTATGGACAGCAAAAGTGCCTATCGCAATCTTATTCAACTCAAGTTGGACGGCCTGGGTACGGATGGCAAGGGTGGCGTAAAGTGAGACTGAATGTTGGTGTGCTGCTTTTGCCGGTGATAATTTTGTTGTCGGCCTGTTCTAGCACGCCGACTGGCAGGGAGCCTGCCGAACTGCACGATTTCAAGGCAAAAGCGAATATTGAGATACGCTGGAAACGCCACGTGGGAGATATGGGTAGTGGCGGTTTGCAGCCTGCGGTAACCCCTGAAGCCGTATATGCGGCCAATGCAGATGGCGAGCTTGTGCGTCTGGATCCGGTCACTGGCAAGGTAGTCTGGAAAATCGACTGTGGCTTTAAATTATCGGGTGCGGTTGGGGCAGGCGAGGGCCTTGTGATCGTTGGTGGATTGAAAAGCGAAGTGGCTGCCTTCGACGAAAACGGCAAGTTACGCTGGTTAACAAATGTTTCCAGTGAAGTATTGAGTGCACCACAGTTTGCTGATGGCATGGTATTTGTGCGCGGCAGCGATGGGCGTATAGCCGCATTGAGCATTGCGGACGGCAAGCGACAATGGGTATATGAGCGTTCTACACCGACATTGATCGTGCGTAACCATGCAGAAATCAATATACATAATGGTGTGATATATGCTGGTTTCCCCGCGGGCAAACTGGTTGCAATCAACATTCTCAATGGTAGTGTCATATGGGAGGCTGCGGTATCGCAGCCTCGTGGCAACACGGAGTTGGAACGTATCAGTGATATAACCAGTGTACCTGGCGTTGATAGCGAGAAGGTTTGTGCGGTGGCATTTCAGGGGCGACTTGCCTGTTTTGACATCAAGCAGGGCGCAATGTTATGGAGCCGTGATGTCTCCAGCGACAAAGGACTCTCGCTTAAGAAAAATACGCTTTATGTGACTGATGCAGAAGGTACGGTGTTGGCCCTGGACAGTAGCACCGGCAGTACTTTGTGGAAGAACGACCAGCTTTACATGCGCAGGGTTTCCGCACCCTACGTGATGGAAAAATTTGTAGTGGTAGGCGATTTTGAAGGCTATTTGCATGTGCTAAGCCGTGATGACGGCAGTTTGCTGGCCAGAATTAAAACGGATACCAGTGCGATCTTGTTTGCGCCTATCGCCCTTGGCAAGGGCTTGCTGTTACAGACACGTGACGGTGGTGTTTATTCCATCGACATAATTTAATTTAGAGAATCACTATATGTTGCCCACGCTGGTTTTGGTTGGTCGTCCGAATGTGGGCAAATCTACGCTGTTCAACCGTCTCACTCGCAGCCGGGATGCGCTGGTGGCAGATCTTCCCGGTTTAACCCGGGACCGTCACTATGGCCGCGGTCGTGTGGGGGAGCATCCTTATCTGGTCGTGGATACGGGCGGTCTGGAACCTGTAGACAAAGATGGCATCATGCATGAAATGGCCAAGCAGACCCTGCAGGCCATAGATGAAGCAGACATGGTCTTGTTTCTGGTGGATGGACGCCAGGGGCTGACCCCGCAAGACAAGATAATCGCCAACCTGTTGCGCAAGACTGGCCGACCCGTGCAGTTGCTGGTAAACAAAGCCGAAGGCATGCAACGTGCCAGAGTGGCAAATGACTTCTTCGAGCTGGGGCTGGGCGAACCCATACCGATCTCGTCGGCGCACGGCGATAACGTGACTGAAGTCATTGAAATGGTGTTTGAGGAGCTTCCACCGCAGGAAGAAACGACTGAAGACAAGTCTGATCATCCCAAGCTGGCCATAGTCGGCCGTCCCAACGTGGGCAAATCAACACTGGTAAATGCGATACTGGGCGAGGAACGTGTCATTGCCTTTGATCAGCCGGGCACCACGCGCGATAGTATCTATATCGATTTTGAGCGCGACGGCAAGCAATACACCATTATCGATACGGCTGGTGTGCGCAGACGCGGCAAGATAGATGAAGCCATAGAGAAGTTTTCCGTGGTTAAAACCATGCAGGCCATTGAGGATGCCAACGTGGTGATACTGGTGGTGGATGCGCGCGACCAGATCACCGAACAGGATGCACACTTGGCGGATTTTGTGCTGCAGGCAGGACGCGCTCTGGTGTTGGCAGTAAACAAATGGGATGGGCTGGACGCCTACAAGCGCGAAACTGCAAAACGTGACATAGACCGCAAGCTGCATTTCCTGAGTTTTGCCAAGCATCACTATATTTCGGCGTTAAAAGGTGACGGCGTGCAGTCGTTGCTCAAGTCGGTAAATGAAGCCTACGCAGCCGCCATGGCGAAGTTGCCTACACCCTTGCTCACGCGTGTTTTGGCGGATGCGGTGGAAAAACAACAACCGCCGCGCGGCGGTGTATTCCGCCCCAAGATGCGTTATGCGCATCAGGGTGGCAGCAACCCGCCCTTGATCATTATTCACGGCAGCGCATTGGACAAAGTGCCCGAAAGCTACCGGCGTTATCTTGAAAAGACTTTCTGCGATGCCTTCAAACTGCAGGGCACGCCGTTAAGGGTTGAATTCAGGGCCGGAGCCAACCCCTTCGCTGACATTAAACCCAAGAAAATAACGGAAAGTCAGCGCAAGGAAGCAATACGCGTGAAAAATCGTATCAGGCGACCGCCTGCCAAGTAAGTTTACTTGGTCAAGTAACTGGCAATACACGACAAAATCCAGTAGAGTAATCCCCCCTATAAACCATAGAGAAAAAACAATGAGCGCAAAAGGGCAACAACTACAAGACCCGTTCCTTAACGCATTGCGCAAGGAACATGTGCAGGTCGCAATCTACCTCGTAAACGGTATAAAACTACAGGGTCAGGTCGAATCTTTTGACCAGTATGTTGTGCTGTTGAAAAACGCCACGCTGATCCAGATGGTATACAAGCATGCCATTTCCACCATCGTACCCTCACGAGCTGTAACTATCCCGTACGACACCGAATAATGCATGAGTCAACGGCTGCCGCGAATACGGCGGTATTGGTGAGCCTGGATTTTGGCGAACCGGATTATGCAGAAAGCCTGGAAGAGTTTCGGCTCCTTGTGGAAAGTGCAGGGGTGCAGAGCCTTGCCCTGATGGCAGGTAAGCGGCAACGCCCGGATCCGAAATTGTTTGCCGGTAGTGGCAAGGTGGAAGAAATTGCCGCGCTGGTCGAACAGTTGGAAGTGCCGTTGGTAATCTTCAATCACGACTTGTCTCCCGGCCAGATGCGTAATCTGGCTACAGCACTGAATGCCCGCGTGATTGATAGAACGATGCTGATTCTGGATATTTTTGCGCTGCGTGCTCAAAGCCATGAAGGCAAGGTTCAGGTTGAACTTGCACAACTCAAATATTTGTCTACGCGACTGGCCGGCATGAATCAGGACATGGGTCAGCAAAAATTCGCAGTGGGCGCACGTGGCCCGGGTGAAACGCAGTTGGAACTGGACAGGCGCAAGCTGGACAAGCGCGTGGTATTGCTGAACGAGCGACTGGAAAAGCTGCGCAAACATCGCCAGGTTTTGCGTAAATCCCGTGATCGTTCCGAGGTTTTGTCGGTTTCTATCGTCGGCTATACCAATGCAGGGAAATCCACACTGTTCAACAAATTGACGCATGCCAATGTGTATGCGGCCAACCAGCTGTTTGCAACCCTGGATACCACGGCACGGCGTGTATTTATAGAAGGTACCGGGCAGGTGGTTTTGTCGGATACGGTGGGTTTTATACGCCATCTGCCACACGGTCTGGTGGCGGCTTTTCGCGGCACGCTTGAGGAAACCGCCATGGCGGATTTGTTGTTGCATGTGGTTGATGCAAATAGCCCGGAACGGCATGATCAGGTTGCAGAGGTAAATAAAGTACTGCTTGAAATAGGTGCGCAAAATATCCCGCAAATCCTGATATACAACAAGATAGACCTGCAGGATTTGCCGGCAGGCGTGAAGCGCGACGAGTATGGTAAAATAGCATCGATAAATCTGAGTGCACAAACAGGCGCCGGCCTGGATGATTTGCGCGGGGCATTGGCCGAAGTGCGCGATACCGGCAAACTTGAGGCTCCCGAGCAGCAGTGGCATCCTCTTAACGATTGAACAAAAAAAGGTAGATTTACTATGGGATTGAATGATCCGCAATGGGGCAAAAAAAACAGCGGTGGCCCGCCCGATCTGGATGAATTGCTGCGCAACTTCAACAGCAAGCTGAATAGTCTGTTTGGTGGCAAGGGTGGCGGTTCTGGCAACAAGGGAACGGGCTCAGGATCGCCGCAGGGTTTTGGCGCCGGCGTTGGTTTGGTGTTGATAATTGTAGTTCTGATCTGGCTTGCCAGCGGTTTTTACATCGTGGATGCAAGTTCTGGCGGTGTAGTGCTGCGTTTTGGACGCTATGTTGATACCACTCAGCCGGGTCCGCGCTGGCATATGCCCTACCCGATTGAATCGGTAGAGGTGGTGAGTATCAGCCAGGTTAAAACTGTTGAGATCGGTTATCGCGAAAATGTAAAGAACAAGGTGCCCAAAGAGTCGCTGATGCTGACTGCAGATGAAAACATCATCGATATTCAATTTGCAGTTCAGTATTTCCTCAAGAATCCCAAAGACTATCTGTTTAACAACCGCAAGCCTGACGAAAATGTGCGCCAGGCAGCCGAATCGGCCATACGCGAGGTAGTGGGTAAAAACAAGATGGACTTTGTTTTATATGAAGGCCGAGAGCAGGTTGCAGCCGCAGCCACCAAGCTGATACAGGATATTCTGGATCGTTATCAGACAGGTATATTGGTAAGCAAGGTGACTTTGCAGAATGCACAGCCGCCTGAGCAGGTGCAGGCAGCCTTTGATGATGCCGTAAAAGCGGGACAAGACAGGGAACGTCAGAAAAATGAAGGTCAGGCCTATGCAAACGATGTGGTTCCCAGGGCCAAGGGCGCCGCAGCAAGATTGAAAGAGGAGTCCGAAGGATATCGCCAACGTGTGATTGCAAATGCAGAGGGTGATGCGAGCCGCTTCAGGCAAATTCTGGTGGAATATGAAAAAGCGCCAACCGTAACACGTGAGCGTATGTACATAGACATGATGCAGCAGGTATTGAGTAACACCAGCAAGGTGATGGTCGATCAAAAGGCGGGAAATAACCTTTTGTACCTGCCTTTGGACAAGTTGATGCAAAGTACCGCTCAACAACCAGCGGTTGCTGATGCGGCGAATTCTGGCAATGCTGATCAAGCTGCGGGATCGACTGCATCTAGCGATGCCGCAGGAGTGACACATGGCTTACGCGACAGTCTGCGCAGTCGTGACAGGGAGACACGTTAATGAAAATCAATTCGGGAAGTATTTTGGCAGGCGCAGTGCTTGTTTTGATCATACTCAGTCTGAGCATGTTTGTGGTGGATCAACGCCAGACTGCAATTGTGTTGCAGTTGGGCGAACTGGTTGATGTAAAAAAAGAGCCGGGTCTGTATTTCAAGATACCTCTTGTGCAGAACGTGCGCTATTTCGATTCGCGCATACTGACCATGGACAGTGTGGAACCTGAACGTTTCATTACGGCAGAAAAGAAAAACGTTATGGTTGACTCGTTTGTCAAATGGCGTATTCGTGATGTGAAACAATATTTCGTCAGTGTGCGTGGGGACGAGCAGGTCGCACAAACGCGCTTGATGCAAACTGTAAATTCAATCATGCGCGAGGAGTTCGGCAAGCGCAGTGTGAATGATGTGGTGTCCGGCGAGCGCGACAAGATCATGCAGGTGTTGCGCGAAAAAGCGGATGCTGATGCGCAGAAGATAGGCGTGCAAATTCTGGACGTGCGTCTGAAACGCGTGGATTATCCGACGGAAATCAGCGAGTCTGTATACCGCCGTATGGATGCGGAGCGCAAGCGTGTTGCCAATGAACTGCGTGCCACGGGTAACGCCGAAAGTGAAAAGATCCGTGCCGATGCCGACAGGCAGCGTGAAGTCATCTTGGCCAATGCATACCGCGATGCGCAAAAAATCAAGGGTGACGGTGATGCCAAAGCCGCCTCGATTTATGCTTCGGCTTACGGTCGCAATTCGGAGTTTTATGCTTTTTACCGCAGCATGGATGCGTACAAACAGAGCTTCAAAAACAAGAGTGACTTGATGGTGGTTGATCCAAGTTCGTCATTCTTCAAGTATTTGAAAAGTTCAGGCAGGTCGGGCAAGTAACATAAATGTTTGAATATTTTTTGACCGCACTGGGTTTGATGTTGGTGATTGAAGGTCTGCTTCCCTTTTTGTTCCCCGCAGCATGGCGTGCAGGTTTGAGCAAGCTTATTCAGTTTCAGGATGGACAAACGCGTTTTGTTGGTCTGACCCTGATGTTGAGCGGCTTGCTGTTGATTTATTGGATTAGATAATGCCGAACTGGTTGTTACCTGAATATATACAGGACATGTTGCCGGACGAGGCGTGGCGGATAGAAGCCATGCGCGGCAGGGTCATCGAAATGTTGCGCCAGTCTGGATACCAGCTGGTCATGCCTCCCATGCTTGAATATGCTGAATCGCTGCTGATCAATGGCAGTGATGACGTTGACGTGCGCAGCTTCAAACTGGTAGACCAGTTGAGTGGTCGCACCATGGCTTTGCGTGCCGATATTACGCCCCAGGTTGCCCGTATAGATGCACACCTGCTCAACTGCAAGGGTGTAACGCGTCTGTGTTATGCCGGCAGCGTTTTACATACCCAGCCGGCTGGTTTGATGCGCACGCGCGAGCCTTTGCAGATAGGTGCCGAGATGTACGGCCATGCAGGGCTGGAAAGCGATCTGGAGGTGCAGCAGTTGATGCTGCAAGCGTTGTCGCTGATGGGTATAGAGGGCGTGCATCTTGACCTGGGCCATGTAGGTGTATTCCGTGCTTTGGTCAAATGTGGTGATATCTCTGCGCAGCTGGAAACTGCTTTGTTCGCTGCACTGCAACTCAAGGATGTGCCTGCAATTCAAACATTGGTAGCAAAACTGCCTGTAGAGGTTCAGTCCGCGTTGTTGGCGTTGACTAAGCTATACGGCAGTGCAGCAGATGTGCTGATGCGGGCACGCAAGATATTGCCGGATAGTGCGGAAATTCGCGCTGCCCTGGATGAGCTTGAGCAAGCCGCAGCCCATCTGCAACCGCTGGCACACGAGGTTGGCATTGATTTGGCCGAATTGCGTGGTTATCACTATCACAGCGGCATGGTGTTTGCCGCTTATCACGCAGGCAGTCACGATGCGATTGCATTGGGTGGTCGTTATGATGATCTGGGCAAAAGTTTTGGGCGGGCGCGTCCCGCAACCGGGTTCAGCATGGATTTGCGCCAGTTGCTGGGCTTGCTTCCGGCACAGGCACGGCCGCAAGGCATACTTGCGCCGCACAGTAGTGATGTAGCATTGCAGAAAAGCATAGCTCTGTTGCGTAGTCAGGGACATGCGGTTGTGGTGGATTTGCTTGGGGATGCTTCATTACGTAGTGAATTAAACTGTGACCGCGAACTGATCTTGCGTAATTCTGCATGGGTCGTGGTTGAATTGAAAAACTAGAAAAATCAGGGAATAGTATGGCAAAGAACGTCGTAGTAATCGGAACGCAATGGGGAGACGAGGGCAAGGGCAAGATAGTGGATTGGCTCACTGACCATGCGCATGGCGTGGTGCGCTTTCAGGGAGGCCACAATGCCGGACATACCCTGGTGGTTAACGGCAAGAAAACTGTTTTGCATCTGATCCCTTCCGGCATACTGCGCGAAAACGTGATGTGTTATATAGGCAACGGTGTCGTCGTATCGCCTGAAGCTTTGCTGAAAGAGATGGATGAACTTGAGTCCGTCGGCATAGACGTATACAAGCGCCTGCGTATATCCGAAGCCTGTCCCCTGATTCTGCCATATCACGTGGCTTTGGATCAGGCGCGCGAAATTGCCAAGGGTGCATCCAAGATTGGCACCACCGGACGCGGCATCGGTCCGGCCTATGAAGATAAAGTTGCGCGCCGCGGCGTGCGTATTCAGGACCTGTTCCATCGCAAGCGATTGGCTGCGAAACTGGGCGAGATACTCGATTACCACAACTTTGTACTGAAAAACTACTTCAATGTTGCAACGGTTGACTTCCAGAAAACGCTGGATGATGCACTAGCCCTTGCAGATCGTATAAAACCATTGGTGATGGACGTGCCGCGTGCATTGTATGAGGCAAACAAAGCCGATCAGAATCTGCTGTTTGAAGGCGCGCAGGGCGCATTGCTGGATATTGACCATGGAACATATCCGTATGTAACTTCAAGCAATTGTATTGCCGGTGCGGCATGTGCGGGTAGCGGTGTGGGCCCGCAAACCTTGCATTATGTACTGGGTATCACCAAGGCTTATACGACCCGCGTGGGTTCGGGGCCATTCCCGACCGAGTTGTATGACGCCATAGACAAACAGGATCCAGCCGGTAAGCACATGGCTGAAAAAGGTCATGAATTTGGTTCTACCACCGGCCGTGCACGTCGCTGTGGCTGGTTTGATGCGGCAGCGCTGAAGCGTTCAATCCAGATCAACGGTGTCTCCGGTTTATGTGTGACCAAGCTGGACGTGCTTGATGGCGTGCAAACCCTGCGTCTGTGCGTGGGCTACAAAATTGACGGACAGGTTATCGATATTCTTCCGGTCGGCGCCGATGCGTTGGAAGGCTGTGAGCCCGTATATGAAGATATGCCGGGCTGGAGTGGCAGTACAATAGGTGTAAAGCATTATGAAGAATTACCCCTTGAAGCACGCAATTATCTGAAGCGCATGGCTGAAATATGCGAAGTGCCTGTGGATATGGTTTCCACAGGGCCTGATCGTGATGAAACAATTGTGTTGCGCCATCCATTCGAGGTCTAAGCACAGTTGTTTGAGCTAAACATTTTTAAAACGAAAAAAATCAATGCGCATAGCCGGAGTGGCGTTGCGTATTGCGTATTACAAAGAAGCACAAGAGAGTTTGCTGCTGAAGTAGCCGAATTGACTGGATTACAAAACATTACGTTTTGGTCAATAAAAGCTGAAAAATCCGTTGAAGCATGGTGCCCGGAAGAGGACTCGAACCTCCACACCTTGCGGCACACGGACCTGAACCGTGCGCGTCTACCAATTCCGCCATCCGGGCAATGGATTGCTTGAGGGCGCGTACTTTAATTGCAATAGGATAAGCTGTCAATGACAAATAAGAAAAATAACATCCGTACACTCGATCCATTCCTGGAACGTGAACGCGAACAATACGATAATCCGCTGCCCAGCCGCGAATACATTCTGCAAATACTGGAACAGCATGGTGTGCCGATAGAACAGGAAGAGCTGGTCAGCATGCTGCAAATAGAGCCGGACGAAGAAGAGTTGTTCGTGCGCCGCATACGCGCGATGGAGCGTGACGGCCAGATCATGCGCAACCGCAAGCGTGCCATCTGCGTGATGGATAAACTGGATCTGGTTAAAGGCAAAATACAGGGACATCCCGACGGATTCGGCTTTCTGATTCCGGAAGACGGTAGCGAAGATCTGGTATTGAGTGCCAAGGAAATGCACAAAGCTCTGCATGGCGATATCGTGATGGCTCGTGTGGGTGGTACAGACCGCCGTGGTCGCCGCGAAGCCAGTATTGTGGAAGTACTGGAACATACCAATACACGCGTGGTAGGGCGCTTGTTTGAAGATCACGGCATACTGTTCGTGGTGGCGGAAAATCGCCGTATCAGCCAGGATATTCTGGTGGCACCGGGCGAGCAGAATGGTGCTGTGGCCGGTCAGGTCGTTATCGCCGAAATCATGCAGCAGCCCAGCAAAAGTGCGCAGCCAATTGCGCGCATCGTCGAAGTACTGGGCAACTATGGCGATGCGGGCATGGAGATAGAAATTGCTTTGCGCAAGCACGATCTGCCGCATGAGTTCCCCCATGATGCCAAACATCAAGCCGAACAATTTTCAGAACTGGTGCAACCGGAGAGCTATGCTGATCGCGAGGATGTACGTCAATTGCCGCTGGTAACCATAGACGGTGAAACCGCGCGTGACTTTGACGATGCAGTGTATTGCGAACCTGCAGGCAGCGGTTTCCGGCTGGTGGTGGCTATCGCCGACGTAAGTGCTTATGTGCAACCGGGTGATCCGCTGGACAAGGAAGCTTTGAACCGCAGCACCTCGGTTTATTTTCCGCGTCGCGTGATTCCAATGTTGCCCGAAGAGTTGTCAAACGGCCTGTGTTCCATCAATCCAAATGTAGAACGCTTGTGCATGGTATGCGACATGCATGTTACGGCAGAAGGCGATATTGAAAAATATCGTTTTTATCCTTCAGTGATGGTGTCAAAAGCACGCCTGACATACAACCAGGTGGCCGATATGCTGGCCAATCCGCAGGGTGAAATTGCACAACAGTACAATCACGTTCTGCCACATATCAATCATCTTTATACTTTATTTCAGACTCTGCTCAGGGCACGCGAGAAGCGCGGAGCGATTGACTTCGAAACAATAGAAACGCAAATGATCTTCAACGAAGCCGGCAAGATCGAAAAAATCATACCGGTTCATCGCAATGACGCGCACAAGCTGATTGAGGAATGCATGCTGGCCGCCAACGTCTGCGCGGCAGGTTATCTCAGTGCCAACAAGCATGCTGTTTTATACCGTGTGCATGAGGGCCCTACGCCGGAAAAACTGGGCGCAGTGCGTGAGTTTTTCAAGGAATTTGGTCTGGAGCTAGGTGGCGGTGATGAGCCGCAAGCCGGGGATTACGCCAAGCTGCTGAAGCAGATAAAAGGCCGTCCCGATGCAGCATTGTTGCAAACCGTGATGCTGCGTTCACTGCGACAGGCGCGCTATGCACCTGAAAATGTTGGACATTTTGGGCTTGGCTATGAGGCTTATGCGCATTTTACCTCTCCTATCCGCCGTTATCCCGATCTGCTGGTACATCGTGCTATCAAGGCAATGTTGAAAGGTGGCGAATACAAGCCATCAATCAAATGGGATGCGCTGGGCATCCACTGTTCGCAGAACGAACGCCGTGCCGATGACGCAACGCGCGATGTGGAAGCCTGGCTCAAATGCTTCTACATGCGCGATCATCTTGGCAATGTCTATGACGGTACGATTTCATCCGTGACTGGTTTTGGATTATTCATCTCTCTGGATGAACTGTTTGTTGAGGGTCTGGTACACGTGTCCGAATTGGGATCCGATTACTTCCACTTCGATGCAACCAAACACCAGATGTTGGGCGAACATTCAGGCAAGAAATATCGCCTGGGTGACCGTGTGCGCGTGCAGGTTGTGCGCGTGGACATGGAGAGCACCAAGATTGACTTTGTGCTGGAAAGCGTCACGCAGGAAGCAGCAGCTGAGCTGGATGTCGGCAGCAAAGCCGGTGCATGGGGTGGCGACAAGCCTGCCAAGAAACCCAAAAAGGCGCACAAGCACCATGGCTGAAACCCGTATTATTCACGGCTTTCATGCCGTGATTGCGCGCATCCGCCAGAATGCGGAAAGCGTCTCTGAAATATATGTGGATGCACAACGCCGCGATCCGCGGGCACGCGATCTCCTCAAGCTGGCTGAATCGCACGCTGTGCGTGTTGTGCCGGTGGATGGAAAACGTCTCGATGGCATGGCTGGCAATACCCGGCATCAGGGTGTTGCCGCGCGTGTTAGTACCGACCAGCGCGTGCAGCATCTGGACGACGTGCTGGATACCCTTACCGAACCCGCACTGATACTGGTGCTGGATGGCGTACAGGACCCGCACAATCTGGGCGCCTGCCTGCGCAGCGCCGATGCTTTCGGTGTACACGCCGTGATTGCCCCCAAGGATCGTGCAGTCGGAATCACCAGCACTGTGGAAAAAGTGGCTTGCGGTGCGGCTGAAACCGTACCCTATATCACCGTGACCAATATTTCACGCACCCTGCGTGAATTGAAAGAACGTGATATCTGGGTGGTGGGAGCGGATGGCGAAGCAGATACTGATTTGCACTCATTCAAACACAACGGTGCGCTGGCCATTGTGCTGGGTGCCGAAGGTGAAGGCTTGCGCCGCCTCACCAAAGAGACATGTGATCAGCTGGTCAGCATTCCCATGCTGGGCAGTGTGGAGAGTTTGAATGTGTCTGTGAGCACAGGCGTGTTTTTGTTTGAGGCAAGAAGGCAGCGCGCTGAAAAATAGATATACTAATGTGGCAATTATTGAGAATACTTAAATACAGATAGAACCTGTTCTTAGCCCATTCTAGACTTTGTGGATCAATTCACTATATTTCTGCTTTGTTCAAAATAGCCGACCTGGGTTAAGATAAAACTGCTATTGCTTTTGCTTCAGATAGTCCGAAGAAACGGTGTCGTATAGTCGCTGTGTCCCCGCTTCATCCAGACCTATCAACACATACACCTTACCATTGGGTGCATAGGCTTTATTGATCACTTTTGTGCCTTCCAGAGATACTGAGGTTATTTTTTCTATCAGGGCATTATCAAGGTTGCCTGTTTGTCCATTGGCAGAGGTGATTTTCTTGCTGATGGCCTCGTTCATTTTTCTTGCAAGTATTGTGCGCGCATCGGCTGCAGCCATCTGTTCCATAAATTCATTACCCGCTTCGGATCTTTCAGCGCTGCCCACGGCGCTGAAAGTCATTGGTTCAATCTGTGGATTGCAGATCCAGCCGGGTGCAGTTTTTCTGGTTTTTGGAAAATAGCATTTTTTAGACTTGAGGCTGGTTGAATTTTTCGTGTCGGCCCAGGCCATTCCATACAAGAAAATATTGCCAGCCAGCAGGAGGATTAAAAAATTGCGCATGTTTATAATCCACTAGGCCATTTGTGTAGTAAGGGAGTTTAGCATGCCCGAATAGCATCTATTCGATTGCATGCCTGGCAAGGCGATTACCCATGCGGGTTTCCCAGTTCAACAGGTTGGGATAGTCTGTTATGTTGACGTCTGCCATATCTTCAAAAATGATCGTCCAAGGGTACAGTGCTATATCGGCAATCGAGCAATTACCACAGAGAAATTCGCGATCATGCAATTGCTGATTCAATATGGAGCAGTATTGCGCAATCTTGTTCTTGTAGCGCTGCAAAATATCTTCGGGTATTTCATCGTGATATTTCAGCAGGTAGTGATGCAGCTCAGCCATGGTCGGTCCCATGTTGGCTACTTCAAACATCAGCCATTTGATTACGTCAGCCCTGTCCTTTAGATCTTTAGGCAACAGCTTGCCTGATTTTTCAGCCAGGTAATACAGGATCGCACCAGATTCAAAGATGATGGCGCCGGTGGCATTGTCCACTATGGCAGGCACGGTGGCATTCGGATTTATCTTGATAAAGTCTCCGGACAATTCCCCGTTGCTTTGCTTGTCCACACGTTGGATGATATAGGGCAATCCCGTCTCATCCAGCATTAGCGTGATTTTCCTTATATTGGGGCTATCACTGGGCAATGCATACAATGTGATCATAGGTTTTCTGCTGAGTTTACATCTTGTTTTGACTGGTTTCGCCCCGAATGGTAAAACCATACTTCATTGAGAAGACATCGATCTTCTGTATGCTTCAGCCGGATCTTCATCTTTTTGATTTCTCAGTTGGAGAGCCCTTTCTTTTTCAGCCTGTATTTTTGCGGCTCTTTCTTGCTCTGCTTTTTCCTTGTCTGCCTTTTCTTTTTCAGCTTTGGCGATGAGTCTGTTTTTTTCTGCCAGTGCATCAGCTGCCATTTTTGCAACTTTTGCGGCTTTTATTGCTTCTTCAGCGGCGATTTTCGCTGCTTTGGCTTCCTTTATTGCTTGTTCTCGTTCCTTGTTTTCTAATAGTTGTTGCCTTTCTGCATTCCTTCGGCTTTCAGCAGCTTTTCGGATTTCTTCTGCAGTAGGAGTATTTTCTTGATTGACTTCAATGGCTGGTATTTTCACTTCTTTGCTGGCAGTGCTTGATGGATCGATTAAATTTTCGATTTTTGCGATTGCGGGACTAGATAATTGATCCGGAAAGGCTACGTAGTTATAAAGAGTATATTTGAGTGAAGCAAATTTCAAACCAAAATTAATGACTTCTAAAAAGTGGGCAATTTTGGCTTCTTTAATTCGTTTCTTATTCACAACTATAAATACAAAGTTTGATATAGGCCAAGTGTTAGCCCCGCTTTTATTGCTAATTATCAGGTTGTCGGCACTACCATTTATATTAACGTTTGAGGTTGATGAAATGATGCCGGTATCGCTTAAGCTGACAAAATTACCGTCCTTGTTGGCGATTTGTATGTTTAATAATGAAAACTGCGACATATATTGCATAGGCAGATAGCCAATAGAGTAGGTGTTATGCTGGAGGGCAAATATTCTTTTAGTAAATCCATCTGCAAGAATAGCTTTTGCCGGCCACAATCTCTTTTCCCCTTGTATGTCACCAGATTTCCATTTCCCGTTAATATTACCCAAATATCTATTGATGACAGGATAATCAGTTGATGACTCATCGGAATGTACAATAATGATGGGCTTGTTTGGAAGATCGTGTTTTGGATTGAGAGCAGTGATAGCCGGATCGTCCCAGGATGTTATTTCTCCGGAAAATATTTGCCCTATGGTTTTACTATCCAATTTTAACGTTCCTGATAGCGCATTGGGTAGATTAACTACTATTGAGACACCGCTTAGTGCAAACGGGAATTGCAATAAATTTTTATTTGCAAGCTCATTATCGCTTATCGGATTATCCAAAATTGAAAAGTCAATTTTCCCGTTTTGTAGCATGCCAAGATCTGTGGAAGGATACATGCTGCTTATTTTGATGGAATATTTTTGATAGCCGGGTGCAAATTTTGCCCAGTCTAATATCAGTTTTTCAGCAGCATTACCTCCACCACCGATTATATCCTCAGCACAAGATTGATATGACATAGACATTGTTATTAATGTAAATGACATGATCGTTATTATTTTATGTGTCACCTTCATATTGAGCCCCACTAAGTGATCAGATTAAGAAGTCACAAAGAAAATGCTGTACATATCGTCTGCTGAGTCCAACAAATGATTTTTTAGAGTTCTCCATGTAAGGATGAAAAGACTCACACCAAAAGGCGGAACCTTTGCAATACCAGCGATGGAGGACAAATACAACATTTTCCAACTATTACATCAAGTGCGAGTTGGACACTTTAAAAGATAAAGTTGAGTCCCATGGCAAATATGTTCCAGTCCTCTTTCGCGTTCGATGCAATAAAATTCGGACCATGTGACGGGATGGCATATCCGGTATTCCATTGATTCTCCATGCGCACGGAAATACTACTATTGAGCCTGTAAGTAATTCCCAAGACTTTGGCCTTCTGGTAAAAGCTAGGATTATCTACCTGGGTATCGCTATAGAGCACATAGTCATAGCGAGCATAGGGTGTAACCTTATCGGCAAAGGTGTAACCCATCTGGCCGTAATAGGCTTTGCCTTTGTTTTCACTTGACGTCCCCTCAAATTGAGACATGACCGCGTATTCCATTTTGACATCGAAGTTGTACTTGTTATAGTCAATAGATGCGCTAGACAGTCTTCTGAGGCCTTGGTTGGGAGTGGTTGCTGATGTAGGTGCTGTTGCTGATACAACACTTAATAAATCATTCTGGAAACTTGATATGGAGAATTTCAAACCTACAGGTGTCCTGTAGGTCAGTCTGCCTCCGTAAATGTTTTGCACAAGCACATAAAAGTATGTTGAAGGAGCAACCAGCCCTTGATTAGCATATTCATTAGAACCTTTTGGTTCACCTCCGTAAATGTCAAAGGTCAAGCGATGCGTTCCCATATCCAGATGGTAGATACCCTCAACACCCTTGAATGAATCAGGCAAGAGGCCGGTCGCATCCTGGTACATCAAAGGTGTTAGCACTGAAAGTTGCAAAAATTTGATGTCGCGAATTTCATTGAAAATTCCGACAGGTGCTTTCATTTGGCCAGCTCTAGCAGTCAAATTGTCGGTTGCGTTGTAATTAACATAGGCGCCCATATCACCAATAATTTCTGAACCCTGGCGTATTTGTGCAACGATCTTGGTCTTTTCATCAACCTGAGCAGTGACGTTGAGAGAGAGGTAGTTGTAATTCCAATTGGTACCATTGTATCTATTGGTATAGTTATTTTCGACAGCGCGAATAACAGCCGTATCACCATATCCATGTAAAGAAACCCTGTCTTCGTTCGTCGCAGCATAGGCCATAGCTTGCATACCAAAAAGAATGATGCTAACTGCCATCTTTATATTTGCTTTTATAATATTCAATTTAATTTCCTTCCCTAATATTGTTATTAAATATAAAGGCTTTGTTTACTAGAAAGCCTGGTTAATATTACCATGCCTGTGCGTCCTTACATACTCCTGCATTTTTTTAAATAGATACTTTGCACGTGTAGGGTATTCAGTGTTTATTCTGACTGTCACTATGGTATATCAGAATTTAATTGTTTACTCATATGCAAATCTGATTAAGTTGATAGCTTTCTGACACTTGATATTAATGGTAGGGGTAATGTGATATTCAGTTCGACAGGCAGTATCTTGATGCTTTGATATGGTTATCCACAAGAACACATGTTTTGGCTATGACATCAATTATTCTTCGCAATTTTGTGGTTAGTTAATACTTGATTTTCCGAGATCTAGTATTTGATGTCACTGAGTATTTATTTGCAAGTATCAGATTGTATGTTTGGCATTCAGGAATTTGGTTATGCGCAGTAGTAGCGGTTGCGGCGCGAAGCGGGTGGAAAATACCATGATTTTATTAATGATACCCGCTACCGTCACACCTTTGCCATGCAATACTGCTTGGTATCCGATAAAGGCTACTTGCTTCGCTGTCAGCATATGTGGCGCCTTGGCCAGAGAGGTTGAAGCCATACCGGCACGATTGAAAAATCCGGTTTTGGTGGGGCCTGGACACAAGGTTGTAACTGCAACCCCTGATTCTTTCAGTTCGCTCCTGAGCCCCTCCGACAACATCAGCACATAGGCTTTGGAAGCATAGTAATTGCTCATCAAGGGGCCAGGTTGAAATGCGGCGGTTGAAGCGACATTGAGTATATGTCCGGATTTGCGTTTTGCCATGACAGCTCCGTACAAATGACTAAGAGCTGCCAGCGATACAATGTTGAGTTGGATAATGTCGAGCTCATCCTGCAAGTTGTTGTCTGTGAACTTGCCGTTCAAGCCGGCACCTGCATTATTGATGAGAATATCGATTTGGATATTGTTTTTTTTAGTTGTTTCAAAAACTTCTTGTGCGGCATTCGGCTTGCTCAAATCCTTGGCAAGAATATGGATAGCTACCTTGTGATCGCGTTTGATTTCTGCTGCCAAACTTGCAAGACTTTCTTCGTTTCGTGCCACAAG